>JAMFRU010000111.1 GCA_026224875.1 Acidocella sp. | reverse complement strand
GCCAAAATCAAACACCATTTGCGCGAGGCCCAAGCGAGAACCAAAGATGCCGTATCACACGCCATCGCAAAGGTCCTCGAAACCATAAAACCAACAGAATGTAAAAATTACTTCGTCAGCTCAGGATGCGAGCAAACCTAAATTCATACCGCTCTAGGACAACATGGTTTTTTGAGCCGGCTTCATTGCGCTGCGCGTGTAGATTTGCCACGCGCTTTCGCCGCCGCGAAATCGCTGCTATTACCGGATGAGCAAAGTGATATCCGGGACCTGCGGGTCCGACGTCAACCAGACGGTGGGAATTCAATCATGCGGTATTTTCGGTGTTTTATGGTCGTGACGGTGGGCGTGGTTTGCGCAGCACCGGTGTTTGCGCAAAGCATGCCGGGGATGGGTGGGTCGAGCGGCCTGTCCGGTGCGGCCAGCGGGCTTATGGGTGGTGGCAGCGGCGCGATGGGCTCGATGCTGCCCTCGCTTTCATCTTCCAGCACCGGCAATGTGGCGGGGGTGTTGAGCTATTGCGTTAAGAACAACATCGTTCAGGGGTCTTCCGCGACCGGCGCCCTCAGTGCCTTGACCGGGCAGAGCGGCGTTACCTCGTCGAGCGGTTATGCGGCGGGCCAGCAGGGGCAAATACAGTCTGGAAGCGGGAACAACTTCTCCCTCGGCGGGGCCAGCAAGCAAATTAAAACAAAGGCGTGCGATATGGTGCTGCAACACGCGCAGTCGCTGCTGTAGGGGCGCTGCTCTGACGTCGCTGCTATAGAGGGAGGCGCGGGCGGCCATTATGGTGGCTGGTTTTCTGTTGATGTTGCAGTTAATGTTGCTGTCATAAACTGAACACCAATTTATAGGAGGTCATCATGCGCTCTCGTTGGCTAACCTTCCCCGCTGTTGCCATGCTGGCGCTGAGCGGCTGTCAGCCGGCTACCCCGACCGGCCCGACGATTGCCGTTATGCCGGGGGCTCATAAATCGCTTGCGCAGTTCCAGAACGATGATGCCGTTTGCCGGAATTTCGCGCAGAACCAGAGCTACCAGCCGGCGCAGACCGGGCTCAGCAGCCCGGCCGGTACGGCAGCGGCAACCACCGTTGGCGGCACGGCCGCCGGCGCCTTGCTGGGTGCCGCGGGCGGCAATGCCGGCATGGGCGCGGCGATTGGTGCTGGTGTAGGCTTACTGGGCGGTGTAGCACTCGGGGCGCATAAGAGCCGCCAACAGGCGGGCAACCTGCAGCAAAGCTACAACATAGCCTACGCGCAATGCATGCAGACCAAGGGCAACGCTGTTCTCGGGATGTAAGGCGGGGTGTTTGACGGAAAAAGGCCAGGGCAGAGTCCCGCCTTTTCCGTGAAAACGCCCGGCTCTTTACCCCGCGAACGGCACATGCACTTGGCCTTGCATCAGGATGCGGGCGCTGCGGCTCATGATGGCTTTGCTTACTTCCCATTGGCCGTTGACCAGCTGCGCCTTGGAGCCGACGCGTAGGGTGCCGGACGGGTGGCCGAAGCAGACGGCTTCGCGTTCTCCGCCGCCGGCAGCCAGGTTTACCAGCGTGCCGGTGATGGCGGCTGCCGTGGCGATGGCGACCGAGGCCGTGCCCATCATGGCGTGGTGTAGCTTGCCCATCGACATGGCGCGGACCAGCACGTCGATGTTCTGGGCCTCGATCTTTTTGCCGCTGGAGGAGGTGTAGGCCTTTGGCCCGGCGACGAACGCCACTTTCGGCGTGTGCTGGCGTGCTTTGGCTTCTTCGAGATTCGAGATCAGCCCCATTTTTAGTGCGCCGTATGCACGGATGGTTTCGAATTTGGCCAAAGCCGCGGTGTCGTTATTGATCGCGTCTTGCAATTCGGTGCCGGTGTAGCCGAGGGCTTCGGCTTCCAGGAAAATGGTCGGGATGCCGGAATTGATCATGGTGGCGCGGAAAGTGCCGAAGCCGGGCACTTCGAGGTCGTCGACCAGATTGCCGGTGGGGAATAGTGCGCCGCCGTCGCCTTCCTCGGCCGGGTCCATGAATTCCAGTACGATTTCGGCGGCGGGGAAGGTGACACCATCCAGCTCGAAATCACCGGTTTCCTGCACTTCGCCGCCGGTTATCGGCACGTGGGCGACGATGGTTTTGCTGATGTTGGCCTGCCAGATGCGGATGACCGCGATGCCGTCCTGCGGCACACGGGCGGGGTCCACCAGGCCGTTGCGGATGGCGAAGGGGCCGACCGCGGCGGAGAGGTTGCCGCAATTGCCGCTCCAGTCGACGAATGCGGTGTCGATGGCGACCTGGCCGAAGAGGTAGTCGACATCATGGTCGGGTTTGGTGCTCTTGCTGAGGATGACGGTTTTGCTGGTGCTAGAGGTGGCGGCACCCATGCCGTCGATCTGCTTGCCGTAGGGGTCCGGGCTGCCGATGACGCGCATGAGCAGGCGGTCACGGGCTGGGCCGGGGATTTGGGCCGCTTCCGGCAGATCGTTGAGGGAGAAGAAGACACCCTTGCTGGTGCCGCCGCGCATATAGGTGGCGGGGACTTTGATTTGTAGTGCGTGGACCATGATAAACCTTGAGTTACAAAAGTTTTTGGTGCAGCTTTTTTCAAAAAGCTGCTGCTTTCTTGGGGCGAGGAGGAGATCCCCGCTTTCGCGGGGATGACGGTGTAGGGGGTTAGCTGGCCTGGCTTTGCGTGGCGACGGTCGCCTCCAGGAAATCCTGGGCAAAACGTTGCAGCACACCGCCGGCTGCATAGACCGAAACCTCCTCGGCGGTGTCCAGCCGGCTGGTGACCGGGACTTCGATGGTGGTGCCGTCGCGGCGGTGGATGACCAACGTGAGGTCCGCGCGTGGGGTGCGCTCGCCGCTTACGTCATAGGTCTCGGTGCCGTCCAGCCCGAGGGTCAGGCGGTTGACGCCGGGTTTGAACTCCAGCGGCAGCACGCCCATGCCGATGAGGTTGGTGCGGTGGATACGCTCGAAACCCTCGGCGACGATGGCTTCCACACCGGCCAGGCGCACGCCCTTGGCGGCCCAGTCACGCGAGGAACCCTGGCCGTAATCGGCACCGGCCACGATGATGAGTGGCTGTTTGCGTTCCAGATAGGTCTCGATGGCTTCCCACATGCGGGTCACCTGGCCTTCTGGTTCGATCCGCGCCAGCGAGCCTTTTTTGATGCTGCCGTCCGGGCCGCGCGCCATTTCGTTCTGCAGGGTCGGGTTGGCGAAGGTGGCGCGTAACGCGGTGAGATGGTCGCCGCGATGGGTGGCGTAGGAGTTAAAATCCTCCTCCGGCAGGCCCATTTTGGCCAGATATTCGCCGGCGGCGCTGTCGGCCATGATGGCGTTGGAAGGGGAGAGATGGTCGGTGGTGATGTTGTCGCCCAGCACGGCGAGCGGGCGCATGCCGGTTAAGGTGCGTTCGCCGGCGAGTGCGCCTTCCCAATAGGGCGGGCGGCGGATGTAGGTGCTCTGCGGGCGCCAGTCATACAGCGGGCTGACTTTTTGGCGGGCGCCACGGCTGGCGAACATCGGGGTGTAGACGTTGCGGAACTGCTCCGGTTTTACGGAGGCGGTGGCCACAGCGTCGATCTCCTCATCACTGGGCCAGATGTCCTTTAAGCGGATTTCCTTGCCTGAAGCGTCGAGGCCGAGCACGTCCTGCTCGATGTCGAAGCGGATGGTGCCGGCGATGGCGTAAGCCACCACCAGCGGCGGCGAGGCGAGGAAGGCCTGCTTGGCGTAGGGGTGGATGCGGCCGTCGAAATTGCGGTTGCCCGAGAGGACGGCGGTGGCGTAGAGGTCGCGGTCGATGATCTCCTGCTGGATGACCGGGTCGAGCGCGCCGGACATGCCGTTGCAGGTGGTGCAGGCGAAGGCCACGATGCCGAAGCCGAGTTTTTCCAGCTCCATGGTGAGACCTGCTTCATCCAGATATAGGGCTACGGTTTTGGAACCGGGGGCGAGTGAGGATTTGACCCAGGGCTTGCGTGTGAGCCCGGCGCGGTTGGCGTTGCGGGCCAGCAGCCCGGCGGCGATCACGTTGCGTGGGTTGGAAGTGTTGGTGCAGCTGGTAATGGCGGCGATGATCACCGCGCCATCGGGCATCAGCCCTTCTTCCTTGGTCCAGGGCGCGGAAATGCCGCGGCTGGCGAGGTCCGACACGGGCAGGCGTTTGTGCGGGTTGGAGGGGCCGGCCAAGGTGCGCACGACGGTCGAGAGGTCGAATTTTAACACGCGCTCGTATTGCGCGGTCTTCAGGTCATCGGACCACAGGCCGGTGAGGCGGGCGAAGTTCTCCACCAGCTTGATTTGCGTGTCCTCGCGGCCGGTGAGGCGCAGGTATTCGATGGTCTGCTGGTCGATGGAGAACATCGCCGCGGTGGCGCCGTATTCCGGGGCCATGTTGGAGATGGTGGCGCGGTCGCCTAGCGACAGGCTTGAAGAACCCTCGCCATAGAATTCCAGCCAGGCGCCGACGACCTTCTGGTTGCGCAGGAACTCGGTGAGGGTCAGCACGATGTCGGTGGCGGTGATGCCGGGTTGGCGGCGGCCGGTAAGCTCCACGCCGATGATGTCCGGCAGGCGCATCCAGGAAGCGCGGCCGAGCATGACGTTTTCGGCCTCAAGCCCGCCCACGCCGATGGCGATAACGCCGAGCGCGTCCACATGCGGGGTATGGCTGTCGGTGCCGACCAGCGTGTCGGGGAAGGCGACGCCGTCCAAAGTGTAAATAACGGGCGACATGCGCTCGAGGTTGATCTGATGCATGATGCCGTTGCCGGGCGGCACGATTTCGATGTTCTCGAAAGCCTGCTTGGTCCAGTCGATGAAGTGGAAACGGTCTTCGTTGCGGCGGTCCTCGATGGCGCGGTTTTTCGCGAACGCGTCCTTCTCGAAGCCGCCATGCTCCACGGCGAGTGAGTGATCGACGATGAGCTGCACCGGCACGACCGGGTTCACTTTCGCCGGATCGCCGCCCATGTCGGCAATGGCGTCGCGCAGGCCGGCGAGATCGACCAGTGCGGTCTGGCCGAGAATGTCGTGGCAGACCACGCGGGCCGGGTACCAGGGGAAGTCGAGGTCGCGCTTGCGCTCGATGAGTTGCTTCAGCGAGGCGGTGAGTTGGGCCGGGTCGCAGCGGCGCACCAGGTTTTCGGCCAGTACGCGGGAGGTGTAGGGCAGGCCGGCATAGGCGCCGGGGGCGATATCCTCAATGGCGGCCCGTGCATCAAAATACTCCAGCGCCGTGCCGGGGAGGGGTTTGCGGTATTTTGTGTTCATTTCTGGGTTTCCTGTGACGCTTCTGGGGGGATTTGCTGTTCGATATTGAGGCGCGAGGTGCGGATGTGGCGGCGCATTAGCAGCTCCGCCAGTTCGCCGTCACCATCGGCTATGGCATCTAAAATTCGGTGATGTTCGGCGAAGGCCTGGACCGGGCGGTTGGGCGTGGCGGAATATTGGATGCGGTACATGCGGGCGAGCTGGTAGAGTTCGTCGCACAGCAGGCGGAACAGCATTTTATTCCCGCTGCCTTGTACGATGCGATAGTGGAAATCGTAATCGCCTTCCTGCAGATAATAGCCGCTGCCGGCCTGGAAGCCGGCATCGCGTTCGTGTTCGCGGAGCACCTCGCGCAACGCTTCGACCTCTTCGGGGGCCATGCGTTCGGCAGCCAGGCGGCAGGCCAGGCCTTCGAGGGATTCACGGATCTGGTAGAGCTCGCCCAGCTCGTGGCGGCTCAGCGAGACGACGCGGGCGCCGACATGCGGGATGCGCACGAGCAGTTTTTGGCCCTCCAGCCGGTGCAAGGCCTCGCGCAGGGGGCCGCGGCTGATGCCGTAGGCACGGGCGAGTTCGGGTTCGGAGATTTTGCTGCCCGGTGCGATGTCGCCTTTGACGATGGCGGACTGGATCTGGCGCAGGACGTTTTCCGCGAGGGTTTCGCTGGAGGTTGCGGCCGGCAATGTCATGGTTTTTTGCATGGTGTTGACAATCTGGGGCGTTTACTCGGGTTGGACGGCAATTTTATGCGCCTCTGGCGAAGGATTGTCAACAATGATGTCGTGGAGAAGCTCTCACGCACCCCGTCATTCCCGCGAAAGCGGGAATCTGTCACTCCCAGGTTTTGGGTGTGAGGAGATTCCCGCGTACGCGGGAATGACGGGGTATTCGCGCGAATGACGGGGTGGGGCGGCTTCTTCTTTTACCCGCCAAACTCGGTTTTTACCCGCCAAATCCTGTGAGGACGTTAACGGCGTTGATGCCGATTTCGGCGACCGCGTAGCCGCCTTCCATGACGAAGATGGTGGGTAGCCCGAGGGTTTTGATCATCTCGCCCATGGTCAGGTAATCCGGGTGGTCGAGTTTGAATTGTGAGATGGGGTCGCCTTTGTAGGTGTCCACGCCCAGGGAGACCAGCACGGCATCCGGCGCGTAGGCGGCGATGCGTTTGATGCCGTCGGCCAGGGCCAGGGAATAACTGTCCCAGGGGGTGCCGAACGGCATGGGGTAGTTGATATTAAAACCCTCGCCGGCGCCGGTGCCGTGTTCATCGGCGTAGCCCAGGTGGAACGGGTATTCCACGTTTGGATCGGCATGGAGATTGACCACCAGCACATCCGCGCGATCGAAAAAAATTTGCTGGGTGCCGTTGCCGTGGTGGTAATCGACATCGAGGATGGCGATGCGTTTCGCACCTTTGTCGAGCAGTTTTTGCGCGGCGATGGCGATGTTGTTGAGGAAGCAATAGCCGCCGTAGTAATCCGCACCCGCATGGTGGCCGGGTGGGCGGCAGAGGGCGAAGGCGCTGGCGGCGCCGCCAGCCAGAATATCCGCGGCGGTCAGCGCGCAATCGGCCGAGGCTTTGATGGCCTCCCAGCTGGTCGGGGTGAGCGGGGTGCCGGCATCGAAGCAATACCAGGAGAGGCGGCCGTCAAGCGAGGTCGGTACGCGGTTCTGGCGCATGCCGCGGGTCGCCCAGGTGAAGGGGATGGCGCCGGGCGGATGGCCGAGTTCGGCCCATTCCGCTGCGCCGGTTTGTAGCAGGTTCACCATGCCGCAGTCGTGGATGCGTAAAATATCCGCGAGATCATGCGCGGTTTCGGTGACGACCGGGCCTAGCCCCACCTCATTGGCGCGGGCAAGCACCAAATCGGCGCGTTCGGGTTTTTCGAAGGCCGGGACGTAGCCGTCGGCGGTGAGCTCGCCGGGGCTCTGGTGCAGCATATGTTTGGTGTTGACGACGATCTGCATGGGTAATCTCCGTGGCCGTCAGCTAGCGCTCCAGTTCGACGTCGATCAGCCCGGCGCGCACCGCTGTCCGCAGTTTGTCGTAGTCGCGCTCGGCCTGGTCGGCATAGGCCAGCGCGAATTTGCCCAGCGCCTCGTCGAAGGTATTCTGCTTGCCGAGGTAGCCTGCGATCGTCCATGGGTTGCTGGCCTTGGCATGCGCGCGGGCCAAAGCCCAGCCGCAGGCATTGGCATAGACCTTCAGCATATCCGCATCATAGGTTTCGATCAGCGCCGCAATTTTCACATCGCGCAGCTGGCGCAGATAGAAATGCCGGCCTTGTGGCCCTGTCACCCAGCCGAGGAACAGATCGGAGGCCGGCTGCATCAGCCGCTGTCCCATCACCACGCGCTCGCCATGGTGGCGGTAGTGGCTGGCCCCCGCATAGGGTTCCAGCACCGAGGCGTTGGCCTCTTTGACTTGCAGAAAGAACGGGCGCCCCGCGGCGGACATGAATAAAGCCACCATGCAGAGTGTGCCGACACTGCCGACGCCGACGACTTTGATCGCCACATCCACCAGCTCGAAACGGTCGAACAACATGCGCCGGTCGTCCGGCAAGGTTTCGCGGTATTTGGCGAGCACTTCGGCGAATGTGTCCAGGTGGCCGGGATGCTCCTCCGCTTGCGCGTGGAATAAAGTGGGCGGTGTGTCGCGGATACGGGGCTGGCCGCCATCATGCTCGACCAGTTTGGGGTAGACCAGCTCCGAACCGCTCGCGCGCGATGCCTTGGCGATCCGCTTTTCCACAATCGGGCGGCGCGAGGCTGAAATCAGCGGCAGAAAATCGCTGTCGTCGATCCTGGCGTACCAGATGTCCATCACATCCTGCTCGGCGAATGCGCGCATGTGCAGGCGGTAGCTGTTGGCCGCTTCAATCGCCGCGGCTTTTCCCGCTGAATCCGAAAGCCCGTTGGAGAGTGCCGCCAGCACGAATGAGGCGGCCAGACGCTGCACGTCCCATTCCCAGGGCGCCGGCAGGGTTTCGTCGAGATCGTTGATGTCGAAAATCACCCGGCGCTCCGGCGTGGCGAAGACGCCGAAATTCATTAAATGCGCATCGCCGCAGGCCTGCACATGCACGCCGGTGGCGGGCGTTACGGCAAGGTCGGCGGCCATGATGCCGGCCGAACCGCGATAAAAGGTGAAAGGCGATTGCAGCATTCTGCCGTAACGCAATGGCACCAGCGCGGGCTGGCGGGTCGCATCGGCCGCGCGCAGAATGGTGATCGGGTCCGGCCGGTTCGGGTTGGGCTGCCAGGAGCCGAGTGCATCGCGCGGGGCGGAGTCGCGCAGTTTTTTACCCGCCGCCTTGCCTTCGGCCGCGGTGATGAACGGTGCAGGTGGCTTGATTTTGGAGGGCTCGTCCGGCGCGTGGTGTTTATGGGTTTTTTTCGGCACGGCTGCTTTCCCTCTCTGGCCGGTATTTTTGGGCCGGTATTTGAGGCGGCGCTGGTGGTTGGCACAGGTTGGGCCCGTTACCGCCATGCTTCGCAACATGCGGCGGGGTTTATGGGTTGTAAAGGATGCTGCCGTGCGGATTTGTTGCTGTTACGACGCCTCTTACTTGGGCCTGTTTTCCGCTCGGCTGCAAGGCTGCCGCGCACAACATAAACTTCTGTTCATAAAAAACCTTATGAAATTGAATGTTTTTCCTTGAGGTGACCGGCGAAAGCAATCCACTCTGGCAAAATAATCCTGCAAGCATCGTGGCTAACGAATAGAGGAGCTCCCCCCCCATGGACCAACCCGGCCCCCAAGCGAATGCCGACGAAAAACGCGCCTGGCTGGAATCGCATGAGGAAGGCTATGATAAAGGGCTGAAGCCGCGCCAGGTACAGATGATCGCCATTGGCGGGGCCATCGGTACCGGGCTGTTCCTGGGTGCTGGGGCGAGGCTGCAACATGCCGGGCCGGCGCTGGCGCTGGTCTATCTCGTGTGCGGCGTCTTCTCGTTTCTCATCCTGCGGGCCTTGGGCGAGCTGGTGATGCACCGGCCGACATCGGGCAGTTTCGTCTCCTATGCGCGTGAGTTTCTGGGCGAGCGCGCCTCTTTCGTTGCGGGCTGGATGTATTACCTCAACTGGGCCACCACCGGCATTGTGGATACTACCGCCGTGGCACTTTATATGCGATACTGGAACGTATTTTCCGGTGTGCCACAATGGGTGTTCGCCTTTATCGCGATGATCTTCGTGGGTGCCATGAACATGGTGGCGGTGGGCTGGTTCGGCGAGATGGAGTTCTGGTTCTCCCTCGTTAAAGTCGGCGCGCTGGTGCTGTTTCTGATCATCGGCACGGTGCTGCTGGTCTCTGGGCATCATATTGCCGGGCATGTCCCCGGGTTGCATCTGATTGCGGATAATGGCGGGATTTTCCCGCATGGGGTGCTCCCGGCGATCATACTGGTGCAGGGCGTGGTGTTTGCTTATGCCGGTATCGAACTGGTCGGCACCGCGGCCGGCGAGGCGCAGAATGCCAGGAAAATACTGCCGCGCGCGATCAACAACGTGATGTGGCGGATTGCCTTGTTCTATGTCGGCTCGGTGGTGCTGCTGACGCTGCTGCTGCCCTGGACCGCCTATAAGGCCGGGACCAGCCCGTTCGTTACGTTTTTCAGCCTGCTTGGCGTGCCCGGCATCGGTACCGTCATGAACATCGTGGTGCTAACGGCGGCTTTGTCCTCGCTCAATTCCGGGCTGTATTCCACGGGAAGGGTGTTGCGCTCGCTGGCCATGGGCGGGTCGGCGCCGCCCTTTGTGTCCAAGATGAACGCGGCGAAAGTGCCGTATGGCGGAATTTTGGTAACGCTGGTGGTGTATTTCTTCGGCGTGATCCTGAATTATCTGGTGCCGAGCCAGGTGTTTGAGATTGTGCTGAATGTGGCCTCGCTCGGCATCATCAGCACCTGGGCGTTCATCGTGGTGTGCCAGATGGCATTTCGCCGGGCGGTGAACCGGGGCGAGCTGGAGCCGGTCTCGTTCCGTATGCCATTCGCGCCGTTTACCTCCTGGGCCACGCTGGCGTTTCTGCTCGGCGTGCTGGTGCTGATGGGGCTTGATTATCCGGATGGCACATTTACGGTTGCCATGCTGCCGGTGGTGGCCGTTGCGCTGGCGATTGGCTGGTTCGTGCTCAAACGAAGTGCGCTGTTCAGCCCGACCGCGCCCTCGGCGCTGCTGACCATGATCATGGATAGCGCGCCGGAGGACGACAAGAAATAGTGCCGCCCGCGCTGGCCATTCACGGCGGGGCGGGGACCATACCCGCCCTGGGGCTGACCGAGACGGAGGCCGCCGCCTACCATGCCGGGCTGCGTACCGCTTTGCGTGCCGGTTGGGCTGTGCTCGCCGGCGGCGGTGCGGCGCTGGATGCGGTGACCGAGGCGGTGAAGGCGCTGGAGGATGATCCTTTGTTCAACGCCGGGCATGGGGCGGTGTTCACCACGGCGGAAACATTGGAGATGGATGCCGCCATCATGCGCGGCAGCGACCATGCGGCCGGGGCCGTGGCCGGGATTTGCGGGCCGCGCCATCCGGTGGAGGCCGCCAGGGCGATTATGGAGCGCTCCGGCCATGTGCTGATGGCGGGCGCCGGCGCCGAGGCGTTTTTGCGCGGGGCTGGGTTGGAATTCATGCCGCCGGAATATTTTGCCACGGCATGGCGGCGCGAGGCGCTGCGGCGCGAGTTGGCGAGGCTGGCCAGTGGCGCTGAGGATTTGCGCTCCGATGCCGACCGGCACGGTACGGTGGGCGCGGTGGCGCGCGATGCCACCGGTACGCTGGCGGCCGCTACCTCCACCGGGGGCTATACCGCCAAGCGGCCGGGGCGGATTGGCGATGCGCCGATCATCGGCGCTGGCACCTATGCGGATAATGCCAGCTGCGCCATTTCCACCACCGGCACGGGCGAGATTTTTATCCGCTTCACCGCCGCGGCGGAAATTGCCGCGCGGATACGGCTGGCCGGGCAAAGCCTGGAGCGCGCGGCGGGGGATGTGATTGCCGAATTGGCGACGCATGGCGGCGATGGCGGGCTGGTTTCGCTGAGCGCCACGGGAGCGCCGGTGCTGGTGTTCAACAGTGCCGGCATGTATCGCGGTTTCGTTGCCGAGGATGGCGCGCTGCACACCGCGATACATAGAGAGCCATACCGGCAAGGATAGTTACGCTGGCCTCGCAGTGTTAGAGACTGTTTCAGAAGCCCCGCTGGTGGCCGTCTAGCGGCGCTTTTCTGCGCGCCGGTGCTCACGTACAAGCGTACGCTGCGCTCCGGTGCTCGAAAATCACCACTATACGACTCACCAGAGAGACTTCTGAAACAGTCTCTTAGCGTTACGAAATCACAGGCGGGAGCGGCTGATGTCTTTTTGGTTCAACAAAACCAGCGCTGTTCTGGTAGCGGGGATGATCTTCGCGATGCCGGCTATTGCGGCGGAGACCGGGCCCGTCACCATCACCCCGCTGCTCTCGGCAACCTCAACCCCTTCAGGCCAGCCGATCATTCTGCCGCAAGGAGAAGCGCGGATTATTGCCAGTCTTTACACCATCGCACCCGGTGCGCGCCTGCCGCTGCATAAGCACCCGTATCCGCGCTGCGCCTATGTGCTGGCAGGTGATCTGCGCGTTACCGATACGGATACGCATCAGGTTTTCAACTACAAACCGGGTGACTTCATCGTCGAGGTCATCAACCAGTGGCATTTTGCTGAGAACACCGGCAGCACCGAGGTGCGGCTGCTGGTGATCGATACCGTACCCAAGGATAAGACCGGAAATACCGTGAAGGCACCGCCCGCCAATTAGAACCAAGCGCTTGCTACTAGGTGGTCCGGCTGCTATAGAGGCTGTATCAGCCAGACGCTGCCGAGCGGCCGTGCCCCACCGGGCGCCCCCCAGATGCAGCCGTGGTGTATGCCGAAAGAGCAGTTGAGGAGGAATAAATGGCCGATACGGACGTCATAGATGCCAACCGGGAAATTGAGGCCGCGCCGCGCGTGGCCGATTATGTGGTGGATGCCGATGTGCATGTAACGCCGCCGCCCGGCATGTGGCGTGATTATCTCTCGCCGCAATTCCGTGAGCTGGCACCTACGGTCGAGAGCGATGGCGAGTTCGACTATATCGTGTTCGAGGGCACGCGCCGCAAAGTGCATCTGATGCAGTCCCAGGCCGGGCGCTCGGCCAAGGAATACCGCAATGCAGGGCGCATTTCCGACATGCGCCTGGGCGGCTGGATGGCGCCGAAACGGCTGGACGACATGGACCGGGACGGCATGGATGTTGCCATAGTGTTCGGTGGCGGGCCGCTGCAGACGGGCAATTTGCCCCTCTATGTCGATAGTTTTGCCGCCTATAACCGCTGGGCTGCTGATTTTTGCAGCGAGGATACGAAACGGCTGAAATATGCCGCCTTCCTCCCGGTGATGGATGTGGACCAGACGATTGCCATGATGCGGGTCGCCAAGAGCGAGGGCGCGGTGGCGGTGAACCTTCCGGCGTTTCCGCAGACGGCCGGTGCGCTGACCAAGGCGGCTTCGCAGTATCAGGCGCTATCCGGCGATGCCGCCAGTACGCGGCAGTATCGCGATGCGGAATTCGATCCGCTCTGGGCCGCGGCGGTTGAGCTGGACCTGGCGATCACGTTTCATCTTGGCGCGCGCGTGTCGCGGTTTACGGATAAGACGAATTTCCTGCCCGATATCGCCATGGGCAAGCCGGCCATGCTGGAGATGGTGGGGATAATGATTTACGGCGGCGTGTTCGACCGTTTCCCCAAACTGCGCGTCGGGCTGATTGAGTCGGGCGTGGGTTGGATCCCCTGGGCGGCGAGTTATATGGACCGCACCTGGGAAATGCAGCGTTTTTGGACTGAATGCAAAATCGAGCACCCGCCCAGCTTCTATTTTGACCAGAACGTCTATGCATCGTTCATCAGTGACCCGATCGGCGTGGAGTTGCGCCGGCATCCGGGTGGTAAGAACATCATGTGGTCGTCTGATTATCCGCATTCGGAGACGACGTTCCCGCATTCGCATAAAGTCATCGAGGATAATTTCAAAGGCGTGCCGAAGGCTGATCGCGATTGGATTATCGCTGGTTGCGCTGAAAAGTTTTTTGGCCTGGCTTAAGTTTTATCAGGCGGGGCGGTTGGTGATCGCGTGAACGATCACCGGCCGCCCTTTTTTTATGCCGCCTTTTTTATGGGGAGAAGCACGATGTCATCTTTTGTTTTTCTGCATGGCGGCGGGCAGGGCGGGTGGGTTTGGGCGGACACGATGGCCGCACTTGGCCAGCAAGCGGGCGGTGTGCGGGCGAAAGCGTTTGATCTGCCGGGCTGTGGCGACAAGCGCGGGCTGGATACATTGGGCCTGACGGTGCGCGATGTGGCCGGGCATTTTATTGATGATCTTGCGGCTTCGGGTCTGGGGAGGTGTGTTCTCGTCGGCCATTCCAATGCGGGGACAATATTGCCGCTTGTGGCGGAGCTTAGGCCCGATCTCGTCCAGCGTTATGTCTATGTCTCCTGCATTGCGCCGCCGCCCGGCCAGGATATTCGTGCGGTGATGAGTTCTCGCCATGCCTTAGGCGATGGTGCGCCGGTGGATATGGGGGCGCGGTTGCGGGGGATGTTCTGCAACGATATGGGGGAGGCGCAGGCCACGGCGTTTTTGGCGAAACTGGGCCATGACCATTGGCCGACCGTGCAGGCTTTGAGCGAAACTGGCTGGCGCTATGACCATTTGCAAAATACAGCGGCGAGTTACGTCGTCTGTTTGCAGGACCAGGCGCTGCCACCGGCGTGGCAGGAAGAGTTTGCTGCGCGTCTTCAGGTGCGGCGGCGTGTTTATATCGATGCGGGGCATCAGGTGATGAACACGCGCCCGCATGGGCTGGCGGAGATATTGCTGCGCGACGCCATTTAGGCCGGCTTGCGTCCGCCGCCATTCCATCATAAGAGAGTGAACACTATCTAAACGCACACAGACGGCGGTGGAGGAGATGCCCATGAAGAACGCTTTGACCCGGCCGGAGAGCAAATTCGGCGCCGGATTGTTGCGCCACGATCATTTCCAGATCGCCTATAATACCAATGATATGGACAAAGCCGTGGCTTTGTTTGCCGAGCGCTACGGGATTAAGGAATTCCGCCAGTTGGCTGGCCCGACGCCGGCCGGTGGCAAAATCCGTATGGAAATCGGCTGGGCCGGTGGTGTGATGTATGAGCTGATCTGGGGTGAGGGACCTGGCACCGAGGTGTTTCAGGTCGGGCTGCCGGAGAGTGGCTTTGCGATACGGACGCATCACCTTGGCTATTATGTGCCCACTGAGGAAGCGTGGAACGCCGTGATTGCGGAAGTGGAGCGCGCGGGCACAAAGATTGTGCATAAAACCCATGTGCCGGGATTTTTGCAGGCAATTATCGTCGAGCAGCCGGAGCTGGGGCATTTTCTCGAATATATCTTTCCGGAAGCCGGCGGCATTCAGTTTTTCGAGATGGCGCCGAATAATTAGGAGCAACATCATGCAGGATTTTTTCGCACTTCTGATGCCGTTGCAAGGCGTCGAGGAATCGTTGCAGAACACTTGGTCTCCGGATGATCCGGCGTATCGCGCCGATGTGTTCCGGCAGACAATGACGAGCCTGTCCTATTCCTATTTCATGTATTTTCACGCAACGCCCGAGCATCCCGATTGGTCGCCTTTGTGGAATCCAGTTTACACGCTGCAGCCCAACCCTGATGATATCTATCTGCATGCGCCGTTGCGCGGGGATTTGATCTATCGCGTTTCGGGCAATCGCGGGACTTGCAAGATTCTGAGTTTTACCACGCAGCGCGCCATGTCCGGCACGGTCGATGAGATGCCGTCGCCCAGCGGGCATAACGAGGTGGATGATACAGATCTCGGCCTTGCCTTGAACGAGGATTTCGAGGTGATTTTCAGCGCCGAGAAGCCCGCCGGCTATACTGGCAAATGGGCGCCTATCGATGCTCAGGCCGGGGGCATGATGGTGCGGTTCCGCTCCTATGATTGGGTGAAAGAGGTGGATCCGAGCATTTCCATCGAATGCATTAGCCCGGTGCCACCAAAACCACGGCTGACGCAGGAGCAGATTTATGCCGGCATCCAGGAGATGGCGAAATATCCACGGCGCAAGACACGGCTTTATTACGGTATGCAGAATGGGGTGAAGTCGCGCGTTGGCTATAACGTGTTTGAGCCCGTGCGGTACGCTGGTGCGCTGGCCAAGCAGGTTTACTGGCCGGCTATCTTCCAGTTGGAAGAAGATGAAGCGCTTATCATCGAAACGGATTTGCCGGCGCAGCGCCCGTATTGGAATATCCAGCTCAACGATCCGTATTTCAATGCGCTGGAATATGTCTATCGCCTTTCCAGCCTCAACGGGCACACGGCCAAGGTGAGTTCGGATGGAAAATTCCGCGCGGTGATTGCGCTCACCGACCCCGGTGTGCCGAACTGGCTTGATCCGGCGGGGTATAAAGAGGGCGGGATTTATGGGCGGTGGTTTGATTGCGATACCAACCCGACACCGGTCATCAAACGGGTGAAGCTGGCGCAACTGCGGTCGCATCTGCCGGCGGACACACCAGTGGTAAGTTTTCAAGAGCGTGCGGAGGAGTTGCGCGTTCGCGTTCGTGCCTGCCAGCGCCGGAGAAGGTGGTAATATTATGATTTCAGAACAACTTGATTTTACCGGACGTGTGGCGATTGTGACCGGTGGAGGCACCGGCATTGGTTTTGCTACGGCGTTGCAACTGGCTAGGCTAGGTGCGACGGTGGTGATTGCCAGCCGCACCGCCGATGAACTGGAACGCGCGGCCGCCAGCATCGCCGAGCAGAGCGGGGGCAAGTGCCTTGCCGTGCCAACCGATGTGAAGAATGAAGATTCCTGCATCAATCTAGTGCAGAAGACGGTGGAAAAATTCGGCCGGGTGGATGTGCTGATTAACAATGCCGGCGGCACGCGCATGGGGCCGCTGGAGCATATTCCGACACGGGGCTGGGATTCGATTTACGATCTCAACGTCAAATCCGCGTATATCTGCACCCGCGAAGCCGGGAAGCATATGATCGCGCAAAAATCCGGGGCGATTGTCAGTATCTCCTCGAATGCCGGCATTACCGGTGTGAAGGGCGGGGCGCATTATTCCTCGGCTAAGGCGGCGCTGCAGATGTTCACAACCGTGACCGCAGCGGAATGGGGACGTTTTGGCATTCGTGCCAATTGCGTAGCCGCCGGCATGATCGCCAGCCCGCGCGCCGCGGCCGCATGGGAGGCTGCCGGGTTGGACGCCGCCAATATGGGTTCGGCGATTCCGCTGAAACGCGCTGGCACGCCCGACGAGATTGCCAATATGATCGTGTTTTTCGCCAGCGATGCGGCCTCCTACATTACCGGGCAAACGGTCGCGGTGAATGGCGGCCCATCGCTCGGCGGCATTCCGCTTGATTAACCCACATGGATGATAGTTATGATCCGCCGGAATGTTTTTCCACCGCACTCGATGAGTTGCATGAATTGGTTTCGCGCGAGGTAGGAACGGCGGATTTTGGCGGCGAAGACTATCTGCCGGGGTTGCGTGTGCTGCTGCAATCTATGGATTACGATCCGCATTTTTCGGAACGCGGGCGCCGCTATGCCTGGGGCACGGTGGTGGGTGTGCTCAAGGGGCGGGCACAGGCGATCAAATCGATGGCTCAAAATCCGGGGTTTGACCGGCAGGCTATTTCGAGCCCGGTCGTGATCACCGGCGTACCGCGTACCGGCACCACGGCGTTGCACCGGCTGATGGCGGTGGATGAGCGTTTCCAGGGGTTGCAGACCTGGCTGCTGGATAGCCCAATGCCGCGCCCGCCGGATGGAGCGCTGGGCGGAGTATCCGGGTTTTAAGAAGACCGCGGCCACGCTTGAAGCGCGTTATGCCGCGGCACCCCATAAGCGGGCGGCGCATCACATGGCGGCCGCGGAAGTTGATGAATGCTGTCTGGCGCTGCGCCAGGGGTTTGTATCCAATTTATGGAACTGCGGATGGTCGGCGGCGACCTATGATGCCTGGTGGCAATGCCAGAGCGAGGCGGATGCGTACCGGCATTATTATCGATGCATGCAGCTTATCAGCAGCAACGAGCCGGAGAAGCGCTGGTTATTGAAAAACCCTGGGCATATTGAAAATCTTGATCTGTTGTTTGCAATTTTTCCGGATGCGAAAGTGATCCAGACGCATCGCGATCCGGCGCAGGCGGTGCCGTCGCTTTGCGCGTTGCTGATGCAGCTGCATCCGGTGATGGAAGAGGGACGGCGGGAGCAGCGGGCGCATAACATGCTGGTGCGCGAGGTGACGAAATGGGCCAATGCGGTGCGCAAGGCACAGGTTGTGGCAGCACGGCATCCTGGCCAGATGCTCGATCTGATCCATGGTGATTTTCATCGCAACCCCATGCAGGTGCTGGAGCGCATTTACAGCTTTATAGGTATGGAAATGTCGGAGACGGCGCGCGCCGGCATGGCGCAGCGCATTGCTGAAAAGCCGGAGTTGCAGCATGGCATGCATCGTTATGACGTGGCGGATTTTGGTTTGAGAAAAGAAGAAATTCGCGAGCGCTTCGGCGATTACGTCGAAAATTTTGACCTGCTGAACGGGTAGCAAGATGAAAGCAGCGATTTATCCGGGCCATGGCAAGCCAATTTTCATTGCGGATGTGCCGGATCCGGAGCCGGGGCCGGATAATGTCGTCATCAAAGTGGCGCGCTGCGGGGTATGCGGCACGGATCTTTCCATGACCAAGGGCGAGATGTGGGATTATGGCGCGGGCAGCCAGCTGGGGCATGAATATGCTGGTGAGATTATCGCCATTGGCAAGGGCGTGTCGGGTTTTAAAATTGGTGAGAAGGTCGCGGCGGTGCCGTCGCTCTCCTGTGGCAAATGCGAGGCTTGCGCGCATGGAAACCCGGTGATGTGCCGTAATGGTGGCAGTGCGATGGCCGGGTTCGCGGAGTTTGTGCGTTTGCCGGCGGATGCCGCAATCAAGCTACCGGGTACTTTGTCTTTCGCCGATGGTGCGTTGGTCGAGCCGCTCGCCGTCAGCCTGTATGGGGTGCGGCAATCGGGGATTCAGCCTGGTGACCGCGTGCTGGTGCTGGGCGGCGGCACGGTGGCGTTGTATGCAATCTATTGGGCGCGGCGGCTGGGGGCGGGGCGGATTGTTGCGATGTCCCGCTCGGACCGCCGGCGGGATTTGAGCCTGCAGATGGGCGCGAACTCGTTCATTACTTATGGCGACAATGAAATTGATGAAGTGCAAGAGGTTCTGGGTGGCACGCCGCAGATTGTTTTCGAATGCGTCGGCAGCGAAGGTATGCTGGGCAAGGCGGTGATGCATGTGGGGCTCTATGGCAAAATTGTTTCGCTGGGCTTTTGCACCCATGCGGACCCAGTGATGCCGGCCATGGCCGCTTATAAATGCGCGAGCGTGCAGTTTCTCGTCGGCTACACCAAGCGCGATTTTCTGTACATCGCGGACCAGATGGATAAGGGCCATGCAGACCCGAAAACCATCATTACCAGTGAGGCCGCGTTGGCCGAGTTGCCTGAGGTGTTTGAGAAACTGCGGAGGCCGAACAATGAGACGAAAATGCATATCCGGTTGGGTTGATGCTGGACGTGGCTTGGGTGAGGACGCTAGATTGGGCACACAACATTGTGAGGACAGAGCGGCTTGAAACATGCGGAACTACCGGTAGCCAGAAAGCAGCGCCGTTCGCCGGCTGAAATCCGCGAACGCATTCTCCGCGGCGCTGGTGATGAGTTCAAAGCATGCGGCTATGCAGGTGCTACGACGCTGAACATTGCGCGCCGTGCCGATGTGACCGAGGCGCAATTGTTCCGCTATTTTGCCTCGAAATCCATATTGTTCCGCGAAGCCATTTTCGAACCTCTGGTCCGGCATTTTGACGCATTCGACGCCAGTCATAAAATCAGCGCGAAGGAGGGCGGCTATCTCAGGGAGAATACGCGGCTCTATATCAATGAATTGCAGGAATTCATCAGCGAACATTCGAAAATGCTGATGTCGCTAGTGGTAGCGCAAACCTATGCGCCTTTCACCATGCCGGGCGTCAGTGAGATCGATAGTTTACAAAACTATTTTGCCCGTGGTGCCGCGCTGATGGAACGCAGAACCCCGCCCAAGGCAAAAGTGGCGCCGAAATTGATGGTGCGGGTGTCATTCGCTGCTGTTCTATCCTGCATCCTGTTCAAGGACTGGATGTTTCCGGCCGGGATCGCGAGCGAGGCAGAAATCAGCGAAGCGATCATTGATTTCGTGCTCGATGGCATCACGGTCGATCTCGATCCGGCGCTGGATAAATAATCAAAATGCAAGTAAGATAGCATAAACTATCTGCCTGGGGAGAGGCGTTAAAATGAGCGAATTTGATGTGACGTATGATTTTGTCGTCGTGGGAAGCGGCGGCGGGTCGATGTGCGCCGGGCTGGTGATGCGCAATGCCGGGCGCAGCGTGCTGATCATCGAGAAGACGCAGCTGGTGGGCGGCACCACCGCTAAATCCGGCGGGGTGATGTGGGTGCCGAACAACCCGTTTATGAAGCGTGATGGCATTCCGGATAGCCCAGAGCGGGCCATGACCTATCTCGACAGTGTTGGCGGGACGGAGAACGCACCGGGGGCGACGCTTGAGCGCCGTCAGGCCTATGTCGATCAGGCACCGCGCATGCTGGAATTTTTGATGAGCAATGGCATCAAGCTCAACCGCGCGAAATACTGGCCGGATTATTACGATGATCGCCCGGGCGGCTCGAAGGCCGGGCGCTGCGTGGTGGCCGATCTTTTCAACGTGAATGAGCTGGGGCCGTGGAAGGACAAGCTCCGCCCTGGGTTTCTCAATTTTGCCGCGACGCTCGAAGAGACGTTGCGTTTGAAGACCTACAAGCAATCCTGGGCCGGCAAAATGCTGGTGGCGAAGGTGGGTTTGCGCACGGCTCTGACGCGGCTGACCGGCAAGCGCATGATTTCATCCGGTGCCGCGCTGCAGGGGCGAATGCTGCAGGCGGCTCTGAAGGCAGGGGTGGAGTTCAGCCTGGAAACCTCGGTGCAGGAGCTGGTGGAGGAGGATGGGGCCGTTAAAGGCGTGCTCACGACCAAGGACGGCAAACCCTGGCGCGTGGGCGCACGGCTCGGCGTGCTGGTGAATGCCGGCGGGTTTGCCCGCAACCAGGATATGCGCGACCAATACCAACCTGGTACGATGGTGGAATGGTCTAACGCGGCCGAAGGTGATACCGGCGAAATGATCCGCGAGATGATGCGCCATGGTGCTGCCACGGGGCAGATGGAGGAGATGGTCGGCTATCAGACCACAATGTCTCCCGGTGTTGAAAATGATTATGTGAAACCGCCCGGGCAGAGTCTCACCGCTTCGCCGCATGCTATTCTCGTCGACCAGAGCGGGGTGCGTTACCAGAATGAAGGTGGCTCCTATATGGCATATTGCCAGGGTATGCTGGAGCGTAACAAAACCGTGCCGGCGGTGCCGAGTTGGGCTATTCTCGATACGCAGTTTTTGCGCAATTACATGCTGGGCAACACCATGCCGGGCGTGAACAAGCCGAAGAGCTGGTTTGAGCAGGGGTATTTGCGCAAGGGAAATACGATTGAGGAACTGGCAATGCAGCTCAACATAACCCCCGATACGCTGAAAGCCACAGTGGAGCGGTTCAATGGTTTCGTTACGGTTAATAACGATGAAGATTTCAAGCGAGGCGCACGCGCTTACGACCGCTGGCTAGGCGATCCGTATAACAAACCTTCCGAAACACTTGGCACAATTTCCAAAGCACCGTTCTACGCCGTGCCGATGGTGCCAGGCGATGTCGGTACCTATGGCGGTGTGGTGACGGATGCAGCCGGCCGCGTGCTGCGCGAAGATGGTAGCGTAATCCAAGGGCTTTACGCCGCCGGCGTGTCAACCGCCGGCGTAATGGGCCGCGCCTACCCAGGCGCCGGCGCCAGCGTAGGCCCAGCCTTCACCTTTGGCTACATCTCCGCCCGTCACGCGGCGGGGGTGAATGCGTAGATTGGTTCTGAGGGGGTGTTTCACGGAATAGGCTAGGGCTCTGCCCTGGACCTGCTAAGGGCCACAGGTCCTTAGGATCCCGCTACTTTAAGGGTTTGAAAGGGGATGCCCTCCACACCATACGCGTTGAGAGCCCGTGCAGGGCATCCCCTTTCAAACCCATCAAAAAGTTATGGGGGTCTGGGGCCTCAGGCCCCAGCGGGGTCGAGGGGCGGAGCCCCCGCCTTTTCCGTGGAAACGCCCGCTCAGAACCAATCTAAGCAATCGCCAGCACGCTGCGCATGACGAAGCGGACGAGGTCTGATTGGCCGCGGGCGCCTAGTTTGGAATAGATTTTTTTTGAATAATTGCGCGCGGTTTCGACCGTGAGGCCGAGGTCCGCGGCGGCTTCGGTGATGGTCATGCCGCGGCTTAGTGCCAGGGCCAGTCGTGCTTCGCTGGGCAGGAGGAGAAACAGTTCGGCGAGCTGCTCGCAGCGGTCGGCGGAGGACCAGTTGTCGCCATGCACATAGGCAATGACTTCGGGGTCGGGCTTGGCCGAGATCGAGCGTTTGTGAGTTGGCAACAGTAGCATGTCGAGCCAGGGGGCGCGGTTGAGGATGATGGCGCGCGGGCGCGAGCGAGCATCTGCCGCGAGGGCTCGGATGGTGGTGGTGATTTCCTGTTCCAGTAGCCGCGGCCGTGCGGTTAAACGGCCATTGGCGTTGCGCCCGAGTATGCCTGAATGCGCCAGCAGATTTTCACCCTGGTGGTCGCAGTCGAGCACGTGCAGGTTGGCGTCGAGGGTGAACCAGCCGAAGGCGAGGCGGCTGATGGCGTCGTTTGCCATGGCGGCGTTGAAACGTTCGTGCTCGAGTGCCACGAAATTGCGTAATGCGCTGCGCAGGTAAGGGGCGATGGCGTGCAGCAGCGCATCGTCATCGGGCGTGAAATCGCCGGTGCGGCGGGTGATGTTGAGCCAGCCGTTTACCCCGCTTGGCTCCATCACGCGCATCATCCGCATCATCCGCATCACCTTCATGCCGCTTGGCACGAGTATGTCGCGGTAATAGGAATCATGGCCCGGTTCGCCGGCGCGTAGCAGCTCGTGCAGCGCATAGGCCCGGCCCTCGGCGAGGTTGTAATAGGGCAGCGGGTCGGTCGCGTAGAGGTGCTCGTGGTAAAGCTGCGAGACCAGCGGCGGCGAGGCCGCGCCGGAGTATAGATGCGCAACCTGGTTGAGCGGCTTGCCCGGCGGGCGGAAGGTCATGGCGGCGTAATCCGCCTGAGTCTCTTGCCGCAGACGGTCGAGAAATCCTCCCCAGGGCGGATCTTCAAATACCCCGTCGAGCAGGAGCGGCAGCAGATCCAAAATCGGCCGGGTGGTGCGCATGGTATTTTGTACCTCCCAGATGGGAGGTTTGTCCACGGGCGCGATGTCACACAATGTTATGCGAGAAAAAAACCAAGGGGAGAAACCGACGTGGTAAATGCCGCAACCATGCGCGTACAGCCGGCGGCATTTTTGCGCACCACGCTGCCGTTGGACCTGTCCGTGCTGCCGGCGCTGGATTCCGGGCGCTATCATTCCATCTGGCTGCCGGACCATATGGTCAGCTTCTGGCCGGAATCGATCTGGAATCCAGAATTTACCGATCTCGCAACGACCTCGCTATCGCCGCACCGGCATCTCGATGGCCTGGCGGTGGCCGCCGCGGCTGCGGTGTTGACGAGCAATACGCCGCTTGCCACCAGCGTGGTCGATACGGTGCGCCGCCACCCGGCCATGCTGGCGCAGGCGGCTCTTACCATCGACCATCTCGCTAAAGGCCGTTTTATTCTTGGCCTGGGCAGTGGGGAGACGGAAAATACCGTGCCTTATGGGTTTGATTTTTCCAAGCCGGTCGGGCGTTTTGAGGAAGCGCTGAAAGTGATCCGCTTGCTGTGGGAGAGTGATGGGCCGGTGGATTTCGAAGGCCAGTTCTACAAACTTCATCATGCGCGGATGGATACTGAACCCTACGAGGGCAAATTTCCGTGTATATGGATTGGCGCCAACGGGCCGCGCATGCTGGAGATTACCGGGCGCTATGCCGATGGCTGGTGGCCGGCCGGTGCCTGGACACCTGAGGAATATGCGGCGAAGTTGCAAACCATGCGGGTTTCGGCCGAGCGGGCGGGACGCGACCCGATGGCGATTGTGCCGGCGAATATTCAGGTGTGCATGGTAGCATATGACGATGCAGAGCTGGCCGAGATTTTGGATGCTCCATTGGTGAAGGCTTTTTTGCTGCAGGTGTCGGCGCAGGAGCTGGCCAAACGGGGTTTTGAGCACCCGTTGGGGCCGGATTGGAATGGCTATCAGGACATCAATCCGGCGGTGCTACCGCGCGAGCGTATTCTGTTGATGTTGGAAAAAGCTAGGCCGGAGATGTTGATGTCGATGATCCCGACCGGCACGCCTGCCAAGATTGCGCGCCGGTTGAAGGCGTTTGTGGATGCCGGGCTACGGGTGCCGAAGATTATGGATTACAGCGGCATGGCGGGGCTTAAATTCGCTGCCCGCAGTGCCGCGAAAGTGCGCGAGACCGAGGATGAGTTGATGCGTTTGGCGGGGGCGTTGTGACCCTGGATGCTGGAACGCTGCTGGCGGCTGCTGAGGCAGCGGCTGGTGCGCGGGATTATGGCGATGACACGTTGCCGGCACGGTTTCATCAGGCGGTGGATCACCTCAACAGCATCGGCATGGATGGAGCGGGGCAGGGTGCCGCGGCTGATGTTTGCCATTGGCTGCTCACCTCGCGGCTGAACTTATTTGCGGATCGTAAACGGTTTCTTGTTGGAGAAGAAATAATCGATCGGCCGATGTTTGCCACTGGTGAGCCGCGTTCGGGGACCACGCTGATGCATGCGCTGATGTCGGTGGACCCGCATGCGCGCGCATTGCGATTTTGGGAGGTGATGTACCCTTCGCCGCCGCCAGGAACCACGGGGGCGGACGATCCGCACCGGGCGCGGGCCGATGCGGATTGGCGCGAGATTAACGCCAAAATGCCGAAATGGCTGCACTGCCACCCGTATAACGACATGCTGGGCAACGGCCTGCCGGAAGACGAACGTACATGGGCTTTCGACTTCCGCGTGATGACACCAACCGCCTGGTGGCGCGTGCCAATGCAAACACTCTCCATGGGCCTGCCGACCGACCCGGCCGCGCAATATAGCATCCACAAGGCCATGCTACAGCAATTCCAATATGGCCGGCCGAAAAAATACTGGGCGCTCAAAGGTTTTCACGGCTTCCGGCTGCAAGCATTTTTTGACGCCTATCCCGATGCCAACCTCGTCTGGCTGCATCGGGACCCGGTGCAGGTCGTAGCCTCGCGCACCATGATGATGGCCGATATTCTCGATGGCATTGTCGGCCCCATTGATTTGCAAGCCGAGACGCGCATGCATCTCGCGATGACGCGGGCCAGCATTGCCAATACATTGGCCAATCCGCTGGTCAATGATCCGCGTATCCTGCATGTTCGCTACACAGATTTTGTTGCAGACCCAGTGGAAATCATCCGCCGCTATTATAAGTTTTGCGGCAGGCCACTCACTACCGGGGCAGAGATGGCGATGCGCAATTACCTGAAAGACAATCGCGGCGACCGCTATGGCAAGTTCCAATATTCAACCAAATTGCTGACCGATATTGACGAAAATATCGATGCGCTGCACGAGGAATTCGCACCGTTCCGCGAACGCTTCGGTGTCGCTATCGAAAAACGCGGCTTGGGGATAAAAATGCATAATCGTATCTCGGTACACAGTATCTGCTTTCCCGCCGCCGGGATCGAGGAATTATGCCGCAATTGGCGGGAGCTTGGCACCAGCCGGGTGACCTTTTCCAGTCTGCAGGTGCTGGATTACGGCGCCCATAAAATACGCGACATGCTGAATGCGGCAGGGCAACGCACCGAAACTGTGGCCCATGTGTTTCGCTCCGGGCCGCTTGCGTCGCGTGCTGCGGACATGCGGCAGGAAACCGGGCACCTTGCACGGGCAATCGACGCGGCAGCCACGCTCGGCGCGCGCTCCATTTACATGCTGACCGGCGGGCGCGGCGCGATGGGTTGGGAAGATGCCGCGACGGTGTTTTCAGAGGCTATAGCGCCATGCCTGCCCATGGCGCGTGACGCCGGCGTGGCGTTGTCGGTCGAAAACACCTCGCCCTTCCACGCCCATGGGCATATCGGGAATAATCTGCGTGACACCATTACCCTGGCCGAAATGGCAGAGATTGGTGTCTGCATCGATTATTTTGCGTGCTGGACGGAAGCAGGCATGCGGCAGCAGATCACGCGCGCCATGCCACGCTGCGTACTGGTGCAGGTGAGCGACTATGTGTTGGGCGATCGCGCTCTGCCTTGCCGCGCAGTGCCGGGTGACGGCACCATTCCCTGGCCAGATGTGCTGCGCTGGCTGCTGGAAGCGGGCTATACCGGCGCGTTCGATCTGGAATTGCTCGGGCCACGGATTGACCAGGAAGGGCTGATGGCGGCCATAACAAGAGCGGCGGAATATATAAGTAAGTGCCTCCGGCGGCTGGGGCCTGAGGCCCCAGACCCCCATTAATTTAGACGGGAGACTCACTATGGATGATGATGCACTGTTGCGCGATGCTTGGGGACAGTTCTGCGACCGGTTGAAGGATGCGGGCGATAAGATTTTTAAGCCGCAAAATCCCGCCACACCGCTGCACCGGGCCGATGCCTTGCGCTTCCTCACTCAAAATCTTGGCCAGGCTTTCGACCTCGCGCTGGAGACCAAAAACACGCGCTATCCGGCAATTCATCTGTTCAACTCGCCTACCCGCAAACTCGGTGGCGACTGCGCGGATTTCATCTATCTCCAGGCATGGATTGATGGAAACTCAACCTACCGTATTACCGGCAACCGCGGCACGGCACCGTTTCTGAATTTTACCATGCAAGGCCCGCGCCCGGAAAAACTCCCCGCCGGCCACGCCCCGCTGCACGAGCCGTTCGGTGACATCCCCGAAGCCAATCTCTTCGGCCACCAACTCGCCACCACATGGGATGGCAGTTTCGAACTCTATATCGGCGGGCCGCAGCGGGGGCCGAACTGGCTGCCCACCACGCCCGGCTCGCGCAAGCTTTTCATCCGCCAGGGGTTCGACCGCTGGGATGAGACGCCTGCGAAAATCCGCATCGAACGTACCGACATGGCCGCGCCAAAGCCTTTGCCCACGCCTGCGGATATGATCGCGGCGATCGATTGGGCCGGCAATTTCGTGACCGGCGTGATGCAGGATTGGCCGGATTGGATGTTCGCGCATGGCGGCGTGAATGAAAACGACCCGAATAATTTTCCGCCCGAGGCCGATACAGCGGACGACAAAAAACGCGGGCGTGCTGCCACCAACATGCATTGGCATATTGCGGAAGATGAAGCGCTCATCGTCGAGTTTCCGGCGCATGAGGGCTTGTGGATGCTTACCAATATGGGCGTGTTCTGCAACAGCATGGATTATCTCTACCGCCCGGTGGGCTATACGCCGAGCCGGACCAAAACCGATATGGATGGTAAAATCCGCATGGTGCTGAGCCATGACGACCCAGGCTATCACAACTGGATCGACACCCAGGGTTTTATCCGCGGCAACCTTACCTACCGGCATATGCTGGCGGGCAGGCCGGTGCCGCTCGCGGCCAAGCTTGTGAAGCGCGCCACACTTGCCGAAGCGTTGCCCGCAACAAGTGCGGTGGTAACGCCGGAAGAGCGCAACACCCAGCTTTGGGCGCGCTTCAACGGCATCCGCCAACGCTACGGGCTTTAGGCCATCAGCACCACGAACTGCATCGAGCACCGGCCATTAGCATGTGCCGCAGGCCATTCAGGCTCCTGGGCGGCTTGCGCGTGGCCGGTTATGTGGTGAGATAGGCAAAAATGAAAGGGGCCTGCCGGTCGCCGATATGATCCAATCCAGCGAGGGCCAGACGCAAGCGGTCCGCGATATGGATGCTGTATAAAATGTGAAGGGGAGCGGAAAATGACTCAGACGATGCGGGCGGTGGGTGTTGCCATCATCACCGGTGCGGCCGGCGGAATCGGATCGGCTTGCGTGACCAGGCTGGCCGAGGAGGGCTGGCCGCTGATTTTGTGCGATATCAGCCTGGCGCGGCTGGAAGAGCGGGCGGCACCTTTGCGCGCCGCTGGGCAGGCGGTGGAAGTGCTGGCCGGCGATATGTCGGACCCCGCCATACTGGCGCAGCTGGGCGAGATGATCGGCGAGCGCCAGGTGGGGGCGGTGGTGCATACGGCAGGGCTGACGCCGACCATGGCGGATGCCGCGCGGATTATGCATGTGAATTACGATGTGTCGGCCCAGCTGGTGGATCTGGTGCGCCCGCGCATGGCCGAAGGCGGCTGCGTGGTGCTCACCGCCTCGTCCTCCGCCTACTTCGTTGGCTCGCCCGAAATTGACGCGGCGATTGCGGCACTGACGTCGGATGATTCCTCCTCCCTCATGCCCTTCGCCGTATCGCCGGAGATGGCCTATCCGATTTCCAAACGCGCCGTCATCGGGCTGGTGCGGCGCGAAGCCGAGGCGTTCGGCGCGCGCAATGCGCGGATCGTGTCGATCTCCCCGGGGCTGATCGACACCGCCGCCGCCCGCGCCGAGGCGCAAGCCAGCCCGCAAATGGAGATGATGAGGCTGAAAACGCCGTTGCGCCGTTTTGGCGCGCCCGATGAGATTGCCTCGGTCGCCGCCTTTCTGTGTTCGGCCGCGGCGTCCTTTATTTCCGGGCGCGACATTCCGGTGGATGGCGGCATGCTGGTGGGCGTGGGGCGGTAATGGCCGCGAATTACGCCTTTCTGCACGGTGGCGGGCAGGGCAGCTGGGTGTGGGATGAGACGATTGCCGCGATGCGGGGCTAGGGTGCGGGCGCGAAAATGCTGGCGCTGGATGTGCCGGGCTGCGGCGTGAAGCGCGGGCGGGATACGAGCGGGATTGGGGTTGATGACATTGCCGCTGAGCTGCTGGTGGACATTACCGCCGCTGGATTGTCCGATGTCGTGCTGGTCGGGCATTCCCAGGCCGGCTCGGTGATGCCGCATATGCTCACCCTCCAGCCGGGGTTGTTCCGCCGTGCCGTCTATATAAGCTGCTCGGTGCCGCCGCCCGGCCAAACTGTGGTTTCCATGATCGGCGATGGGGTGCATGGCGAGAACCCGGATGAGGTTGGCTGGCCGTTGGACCCGCAAACGCACACGATGGCAGAGCGCATGGTGGCTTGTTTTTGCAGTGACATGGGGGAAGAGGAAACCGCGGCTTTCATGGGGCGGCTTGGGGCGGATGCCTGGCCGATGGCCAGCTACGCGCATACGGATTGGCGCCAGGACCAGCTCGGCGCGGTGCCTTCGAGCTATGTGCTCTGCCTGCGCGACGGTATTTTGCCCGTGAACTGGCAGGAGCTCTTCGCCCGGCGCTTTAAAACCGAGCGGACCGTTCGCATCGATGCCGGACACCAGGCCATGACCACACGGCCGCATACGCTGGCCGAAATTTTACGCCACGAGGCCGGGTAAGGCGCTTCCTGTTAAGAATTTGTGTTGCACTGCAGTAAAGTCCTGTGCTTGCATGATGCATGGGGAATTTTGCTCATAGTTTTAGGGGCGAGACCTACCGCTTCGCCGATCTGAAAGCCGTTCTCGCCTGTGCTTCGGCGCGGCGTTCCGGCGACGAGCTGGCCGGCCTGGCGGCTGAAAGCGACGCCCAGCGCGTGGCAGCAAGGGCTGTGCTGGCCGATCTGCCGCTGAAAATTTTCCTCGAAGAACCGCTTATCCCCTATGCCGAGGATGAGATCACGCGGCTGATTTTCGACACGCATGATGCGGTAGCCTTCAAACCTATTTCCCACCTCACCGTGGGCGGGTTGCGCGATTATCTGCTCTCCTACGAGGCCGATACGGCGGTTTTGACCCGGCTTGCACCGGGCCTCACGCCCGAGATGGCGGCGGCGGTGTCCAAACTGATGCGCAATCAGGACCTCATCGCCATTAGTCGCAAATGCGTGGTGGTGAAAAAATTCCGCAACACCATCGGCCTGCCTGGCCGCCTCTCTTCGCGGCTGCAGCCCAACCACCCTACTGACGATTTGCGCGGCATCGCCGCTTCCACGTTGGATGGGCTGCTGTATGGTACGGGGGATGCCGTCATTGGCATTAACCCCGCCACCGACAACGTGCAAAACTGCATCTCGCTGCTCGACATGCTGGACGGGCTGCGCCAGCGCTACGATATACCGACGCAGACCTGCGTGCTCACCCATGTGACCAATGCCATCGAAGTGATGAACGCGGGCGGGGCCATGGATCTGGTGTTCCAGTCCATCGCCGGGAGCGAGGCGGCCAATGAGGGGTTTGGCATTAATCTGAATATTTTGCGCGAGGCCCAGGAGGCGGCGTTGAGCCTCAAGCGCGGTACCATCGGCAATGACGTGATGTATTTTGAAACCGGGCAGGGGGCCGCACTTTCGGCCGGCGCGCATTTCGGTATTGATCAGCAGACCATCGAGACTCGCGCTTATGCCGTGGCGCGGGCATTTTCGCCGCTGCTGGTGAATACCGTGGTCGGTTTTATTGGCCCGGAATATTTGTATGACGGCAAGCAGATCATCCGCGCCGGGCTCGAAGACCATTTTTGCGCGAAACTGCTCGGCGTGCCGATGGGCTGCGACGTTTGCTACACCAACCATGCCGAGGCCGACCAGGACGATATGGACACGCTGATGACGCTGCTCACCGCGGCCGGTGTGTCCTTCGTCATCGCCGTGCCGGGGGCCGATGATGTGATGCTGAACTACCAGTCGCTGGCCTATCACGATGTTTTATACCTGCGCTCGGTGTTCGGTGCCCGGCCAGCGCCGGAATTCGAAATCTGGCTGGAGAAGATGGACATGTATGACGCCGCCGGGCGCATGCGCCTGCCGACGCCGCAAAACCCTGTGCTGAGGCGGCTGATTGCCGAACATCGCGATGCTGCCTGAGGACACCCGCACGGCTGATCCTTGGGAAAAACTGCGGCTGGCGACACGGGCGCGCATCGGGCTGGGGCGCGCGGGCGATGCGATGAAGATTGCCGATGTGTTGGATTTTCAGTTCGCCCATGCCAAGGCGCGCGATGCGGTACATACCAGGCTGAACGTCGCGGCACTCCAGGCCGCGCTGCCCGGCGCCATCCATGTGCATAGCGAGGTCGAGGGGCGTGAGATGTATCTGCGCCGCCCGGATTTGGGCCGCCGCCTGCACCCTGATTGCCTGGCCCAGTTGCCGCCCGGTGATTACGATGCGGTGTTCGTGATCAGCGACGGGCTCTCCGCCACTGCGGTGGAGCAAAATGCTTTGCCGATGGTTGAGGCCATGATGACGCGGCTGAGTGGGTTCAAAATCGCGCCCATCGTGATTGCCACCCAGGCGCGCGTGGCGCTGGGCGATGACATTGGCGAGGCTTTGGGGGCAAAACTATGCGCGGTGCTGATCGGCGAGCGGCCGGGGCTGACCGTCTCGGATAGTTTGGGAGTGTACCTTACCTATAACCCCAAACGTGGCACCAGGGATTCAGGCCGGAACTGCATCTCCAACATCCACGCGCATGGCGGGCTATCCTATAACGCCGCAGCCGATATGCTGGCTTGGCTGATGCGCGAGGCTTTGCGCCGCCAACTCACCGGGGTGGGGCTGAAGGAGGCCAGCGGACTGCTGGTTGCGGCCGAGGAGCCAGTCGCTCTGACCTAGCGGCTGCGCACACCATTTAGGAATAGATGCACCGCGAAGCGTACCCGCTCCTCGATTTCCGCATCGTCCATTATGTTACCCGAGACGATGATGCGTGTGGGGCCGCCGACGACCACGCTGAGGAAGGCTGTGGCGGCGCGGGCGGGCTGGGTGATGGATATTTCGCCGCTGGCGCTGTAGCGCGCGAACAGCTCGCATAGAACATCGATGACGGGGCCGGCGCCCTTTTCGAAGGATTCGTTGAATAATTCGGGGAAGCGGAAGGATTGGGTGCCGAGGATGCGCTGCAATTTGGTGGCCACCGGCATTGCCATGTTGCTTACGCGCTGCCGGCCGATGGCGACCAGGGTCTCCTCCAGATCATCCGTTACGACCGCCTCGATCTCCTCCCGCGGCATCGTGTACAGTTCGATGGCGCGGCGCACGGCGGCTTTGAAGAGCGCGGGCTTGTCCTCGTAATAGGCATACACCGTGCGTTTGGACATGCCGACGCAGGTGGCGATCTCCTCCATCGTGGTCTGTTCGAAACCGCGTTCCAGGAAGATGTCCAGGGCGATGGAAAGCAGCTCCTCATGCCGCGCGACCTGCTGGGCGCGGGTTGGCCGGCCGGCGCGTACTGGCACAATTTTTACGTCCTGTTGAATCCTCTTGCCCTCCGGGGCTGCAACCCATATAATGAAACGAACTAGTACCGCATTCTAGCCGCAGGCAGAAGCGATACCCCATCTAAATGACCGGAAACGTGTCGAGAAGGAGAAAATAACATGGGTGAAGCAGTTACACGGTTAACTCGGCTCGTTGGGTCAGACGATCGCTATGATATTCCGTTTGAGGAGCTGCGCGCCGCCCAGGTTGAGGCGATGAATGAGCGCTTCCAGGAGCGCAAAGACGAGATCAAGCTGGTTGGCCACCGGGCCCGCGAGGCTAATCTGGCCGAAATCCGCAGCCATGAGGATGCCGTGCAGCTGCTGCTGCCGCATACCGCCTATAAGAGCTACCCGGAATCCTATCTGGTGGGCGAAAAATGGGACCGGCTGGGCAAATGGCTCGACACGGTTTCCACCTATCGCGTGCCGCCGCAGGATGTGGCCAGCATTAACGGCATCGATGATTTTATCGAAAAGCTTGAGCAAAGCGGGCATTATGTGTCCTGCTCCAGCGGTACCACCGGTAAATCCGCCATGCTCGTGGCCTCGCTGAAGGATATGGAATGGTGCAAGAAGGAGGCGGTGGCCGCCTATAGCTGGGGCTCCGGTGTGAAGCCGTTGCGGGACCGGCATATGTTCGGCCTGGCACCCGTGGCCAAGGTGGCGCGCAATGATTACACCGGCCAGGCCTATACCCAGGCGCTGCAGGACCCGGCTTATGAGCGCTTCGCCTATCCCGTGCCGCCGATTACCGTGGGTGGGCTGACCGGCATGGTGGTGCTGCGCAAGGCGATTGCCGATGGCACCGCCAAGCCGGAAGATATTAAAAGATACGAAGAAATATCGGCCGCGCGCCAGAAGGCGGTGGACGAGGCAGTGGGCATTACCGCGAAAGCGCTGATCGAGGCGCGGGACAAGAAATTGCATGTGTCCGGCCTGTGGGCGGGGCTGTATAATGTTGCCAAAGCGGTGCGGGACCTCGGCTATAGCGCCAAGGATTTTAATCCCGATAATTCGATCTACGTCGGCGGCGGGCTCAAGCGCGCCAAACTGCCGGAGGATTATCGTGAATTTGTTTATGAAACGTTCAACATCCAGCCTGAGCGCAACTATCAGAATTACTCCATGCAGGAGATGCATACCGGCATGCCACGCTGCCAGAAGGGTGGCCGCTACCATCTGCCGGCCTGGCTGGTGCCGCTCACGCTGAACAAGAACGGCGATGAGCTGCTGCCGATTGGCAAGGGTGAATTTGAAGGGCGCGCGGCGTTCTTTGATTTGTCGATTGATGGCCGTTGGGGCGGGGTGATTTCCGGTGATAAGATTTCGATCGATTTTTCCCCCTGCGCCTGTGGCGCGAAAGGGCCGAGCATTCGCGATAATGTTGCGCGTTATGCGGATATCGAAGGCGACGACAAGATCGGTTGCGCCGGCACTGTGGATGCCTATGTAAGAGGTGTGGCATGAACGCTTTAACTGATGTGAAGCCGGGCAATGTAATCTCGGCGCCGATATTTGCGCGTGGCGTGGTAATCGAGGGCAGTGACGCGACACATAAGTCGCGCGATCTTGGGGTGACTTTCGTGACGCCAAAGATCGACCTGAATAAAATCGTGCATCCGCGTACGGAAGTGCCGCCTTTGCTGAATGTGCCGTTGGCGGAGATCGTCGATTTTCTGGTCGAGACCGGGCAGAAGATGATGGCGTCCGACAATCCTTATATGCAGGAATGTTTTGACCGGATGGCATCGACGCATATTCTGCCGCGCAGTGTTGTGGAGAATACGACGAAACATGCCGTTGCCTATTTGAATAAAGATATTCTGATGGCGGAGGTGGCGCAGAATTTTTCCGACCCGCGTGCGCTTGATGGCTGGATTCCGAAGCAGGATTTTACCGGGCGCAAGAGTTTTGTGCGCGCGTTTGCGCCGCGTTTGATCCATGTTCTGCCGGGCAACTCGCCGGGTGTGGCCGTGAAATCGGTGGCGCAGGGCGCGATGGTGAAGGGGATCAATCTGTTCAAGATGTCCTCGGCTGATCCGTTCACCATGGTGGCGATTTTGCGCACTATGGCTATGATTGATCCTGAGCATCCGATCGTGAAATCAATGTCCGCCGTGTATTGGCGCGGCGGCGATGCGGCGATTGAACAGGTGCTGTACCGGCCGCAGTATTTTGATAAGATCGTGGCCTGGGGCGGCGGCGATGCGATCAATAACGTCATCAAATATCTCGGGCCGGGCTTTCAGCTTGTGTCGTTCGATCCGAAGACATCGATTTCGATGGTGGGGCGTGAAGCGTTTGAATCCGAAGAGTCGCTGGAGTTGGCGGCTGATTTGGCTTCGGCCGATGTGATGACGCTGAACCAGGAGGCCTGCGTGGCGAGCCGCTTCCAATATGTGGAAGGCAGCCATGAACAGGTGGACCGGTTCTGCGCGGCATTGCACAAGCGGATTGCCGCGCGCGCGGCGGCGTCGGGCGATATTCGGCCGCTGGATATGGATTTGCGCGAGCAGATTGAGACGATGATGATGATGGACGATGAATATTGCGTCTGGGGCAAGCCGGACGGCAAGGGCGTTGTTATCCGCTCCGAGGAGCCGGTGGATTTTCACCCCATCAACAAGACCGCCAATGTCGTGCAGGTGGCATCGCTTGATGATGCGGTGAAATATATCAACGTAGCGACGCAGACGGTGGGGTTTTATCCGTTCGGGCGCATGGCGGATTACCGCGACCGGCTGGCGAGTGGCGGGGCGCAGCGCATTGTGCATCTGGGTGAGGCGGGGCCGAGCACCATCGGCAATCCGCATGATGCGATGTATCCGATGCACCGGTTTGTGCATTGGATGGCGCATGAGGATGGGCGGGCTTAGGTCCGGTCTGGCCGTGCCGCCCTGCATGGACTAGACTGCGCAAAACATTTGCAGGAGACAGCCATGTCCTTCATTGCCAGCGATATTGCGGCGCGGATCGGTACGAAGATTGAGACGGATCACGCCACTTTGGCCGGCGGGTCGAAGGCGGCGGAAATTCGCGAGTTGCTTGAGCTGCGCGGGATTTTGCTGTTTCCGAAGATCAGCCTGACCGATGAGGAGCAGCTTGGATTTTCCTGCACTTTGGGCGCGCTGGTCGAGCAGGGCGACAAGGGGCTGTACAAGGTTACGCTGGATTCCAAGATTACGCCGACGGCGGAATATCTGCGCGGCACGGTGCTGTGGCATTTCGATGGGTTCAGCGATGATGTGCCGGCGCGCGCGTCCATTCTGACCGCAAGGAAAACCTCGGATATTGGTGGGCAGACGGAGTTTGCCAATACCTATGCGGCCTATGATGATCTGCCGGAGGAGCGCAAGCAGACGTTAAGCGAACTGCGCGTTGTGCATACGATGGCGGCAACGCAGCGCGATGTTTTCCAGAATGCGCCGGCGGAGATGCAGAAGATTTGGGAGAGTTATCCGCCGAAAGTGCAACCGCTGGTGTGGACGCATCGTTCCGGCCGCAAGTCTCTGTTGCTGGGCTCAAGTGCTGATTGGGTTGAGGGCATGGATAAGGCGGAAGGCCAGGTGCTGATTGCAGAGTTGCAAACATGGACGACGCAGCGGAAGTTTGTTTACCGGCATGAATGGACTGTCGGTGACATGGTGATCTGGGACAACACCGGCATGCTGCATAGGGTTGAGGCTTATCCCGACACTAGCGGCCGCATGATGCACCGCACGACCTTAGTAGGCGAAGAACCCATAAAGTAGAAGTTTCTTTGGGTACCTTTTTGTTCACAAAAAGGTACTGCTTAAAATACCTTCGCTAGCTTCCCACAACCTCTGCGCCGCAGCCGCATCGAGCGCCTGCGGTGCAGGTGCGACTTCCTGCATATCGTGAAAATAGCGCCCCGGATTTTCGCTGGTTTCTGGTGCTGTGGCGAGCCAGACGAGGGTGCGCGCCGGTTCGTCGGGTGAGGTCATGGCCAGCGAGTCCATGTAGGTTTTCATGGCCTGGTCGCCGTGGCTGGCGAAATTGCTGCGGATGCGGCCGGGGTGCATGGCTTGCGCGATAATGCCGTCGGTGGTGTGGCGGCGGGCGAGTTCGCGGGTGAAGAGGATGTTGGCGAGTTTGGCCTGGCAGTAGGCGCCGCCGGTGGTGAAGTTGGCGAGCATGTTCAGGTCGTCCCAGTTCATGCCTGGGCAAACCTCGTGGCCTGAGGATGAGACGGCGATGACGCGCGCGGCGCCAGCGGCTTTGAGCAGTTGCAGCAGCTCGGTTGTGAGCAGGAAGGGGGCGAGGTGGTTGGCGGCGAAGGTGGCTTCGAGGTTTTCGGATGTTATGTAGAGCTGGTCGCGCACGCCGCCGGCATTGTTGATCAGTACGTCGAGGCGGGGGGTGAGGGCGCGGATTTCGGCGGCGACGCGGCGGACGTCGTGCATTTCGGTGAAGTCACCGCGTAGGAATTGTACTTTTGCGCCGGGCGCGGCTGTTGCGCGAATTTCCTGCTCGGCGGCGGTGCTGCGGGCGGGGTCGCGGCCGGTACCGATGACGTGCCAGCCGGCTTGGGCCAGCATGCGCGCGGTGGATTTGCCGATGCCGGCGCTGGCGCCGGTTACGACGGCGATTTTTTGGTTTTGCACGTTGCTCTCTCCGTCCGCTTAAGGGTACACGGCGGTACCTATAACCGCTTGGGGCGCTGCGCAAGGCAGCGCCCCAAGCTTAGGTTAAGTTGGTGGGCCGAAGCAGGACACCAGCAATTTATTGCCGTCGAGATCGCGGAAGTAGGCGCCGTAAAAGCCGTTGGGATCAGGGCCGCGAACGCCGGGCTTGCCTTCGCATTTGCCGCCCAGTTCGAGCGCTTTGGCGTGCACGGCATCGACCACGGCGCGGCTGGGGGCGGCGAAGCCCACTTGCGTGCCGTTGCCTACGGTGGCGTCTCCGGCGAGGGGGATGCCGACGAGAAACATGCCGCCTGTAGCGCCTTTATAGGCGACGAGTTCCGGGCGTTCGAAGGCTCGTTTGGCGCCGAGCAATGCGGCGATTCCGTCGTAAAATGTTTTGGCGCGCTCGATATCGTGCGTGCCGTAGCGGGCAACACTCAGCATGATTTCCTCACTAGGTTATTGGCCGGACTTGGCCTGGAGAGCATAGAGCAGCGCCCGCGTGGCGTCGATTGCGGGTTGAAGACGTTGCTTGGGCGAAATGCCGGCCTCGGCCTGCGCCAGCATCGGTATTTCGAGGCCGATGGGGATGTCCGGCGGGAGTGCGGCGAGGAAGTCCGCGAGCGGGAGGTCGCCTTGGCCCGGTGGCAGGCGGCCGAACATGGCTTCGCGCATGTAGTCGGGGGCGGTGGCGGGCATGGGTACGTCGCAGAGCTGGGCGTAGCCGATGTGGCGCGGGTCCAGCGCCTGCAATTCTTCCACCGTGCCGCCGGAGCGGAACACATGCATGGAGTCGAGCAGCAGGCAGAAATTGGGCCGGTTTACGTGATGCACAATGGCGAGTGTATCGGCTAAATTACCGGCGGCACTCGCCGGCACCAGCTCTATGGTGGCGATGATGCCGTGCTGGCCTGCAAGTTCGGCAAGTACGGCGCATTGGTCGGCGGTGCGGCTGGCATCCGGGTCCATGGTGGCGGCGTTCACATACGCCGCACCCAGCTCGGCCATGATCTCCATATCCCCGGCGAGATCCGCCATTTCGGTGCCGGGGCGGATGATGAAGCCTTCGCCGAGAGAGATGGACACGCCGCGCTCGCGCATCACTTCGACCAGGCGGCGGCGCAACGCAGGATCATCGCGCAATGACCACGGGGCGTAGCCATGCGGGTTGAAGGGCAGCTGCGTTAGGCCGGTGGAGATGTAGGCGCAGCCGAAGTCGGCCGCGAGCTCCACGTGTTCGACAGGATTCATGCCGAACACGCTCAATAATTCGATGCCGATGCTGTTCATAATAAGCGCGGATCAACCACGGTGCGTACGGGCGCCAGCGGGCCGGACATCTGTGCCATGGCCGTAGCCACGCCGCTCAATCCAATGCGCTCGCCGAGCCAGCTGCGCACGTCGATCTTGCCGTCGGCGATGGAACGCAGAGCGAGTTCCATATCCTGCGGCTCCTCGCCACCGGCGAAATGCACGGTGAGGCGTTTGTTCTGTGCGGCGAAAACGTAGAATTGCTCAGGTTCCATGCAATATCCGCCCATCACGATACGCGAATCGAAGGCGATCGAGGCGATGATCTGCGGCAGCATGCCCGGCAGGCCGACGTTTTCATACACCAGGTTGACGCGGCGGTTGCCGAGGCTGGGGGTGGGCTCGTAGGGCGAGAGTTCGCGCGGGTCGATGACGATGTCCGCGCCCATTTTCAGGGCCAGGTCTCGGCGGGCTTCATGATAATCGGCGGCGATGATGGGGCCAATGCCCATCAGCTTCAGCCCGGCGATGACGCCAAGGCCGATGGCGCCGCAGCCGACGACCAGCACCACATCTTCCTTGGTCGGGTGGCCACGGCGGGCATGCTCCAGCCCCACGGCCAGCGGCTCGGTCATGGCGGCCATGTCGTCGTCGAGATCGGGCGGTACTTCCATGAGAAAATCCTCGTCGAGCAGCATCAGCTCGCCGAAGCCGCCGGGGAAGTCATGGCTGAAGCCGATGACGGAATGGGAGCCGGACTGGCGCATGATCGGCACCGAGGTGACCTTGCGGCCCGGCTTGATGGTGCGCTTGCTGCCCACGCCGTAATCCAGCACCTCACCGACATATTCATGGCCGGGAACGAAGGGGCGGCTCATCTCGAGCCCGGCATAGGCGCCGCCGAATTTTTTCGACAGGTCGATGACATTCTGGCCGGAATGCAGGAAGTGCTGCTCGGAGGCGCACATGCCGCAGCTATGCGTACGCACCAGCGCCTGGCCCTTGCCCGGTACGGGTTCCGGCATTTCGCCAATGCAGACCAGGCCGTTTTGAATATAGGCGGCTTTCACGTCGTGCTCCGCAATACTGTGTAGGATGGATCGTTATGGTCGCGCGTGCCGATTTCATGCTGCTGCATCACCGTGACCTCGCGTATTTCGTCGAAATCGCGGATGGCGATGCGGTGGTCCAGGGCCCAGTGACCATCACGGCGGGACCAGCTGTCAATATAGCGGGACCACACCATCATATGCAGCAATTTATCGCCTTTTTGCAGGCGCAATGAGGCGGTGCAGTAGCTCTCGCTGCCGGCCTTATCGCCGTCCACCTCGATGAGAATGTTCGAGATCTGATGCGAATGATGCAACAGGCCGCGATGGTTTGCGCAAATCAGGTCGATGACGCCGGGGCCGGGGCCCTTGTAGTAATCGCCGTAATCCGCTGTGCCGCCGGGATGGAAGATGGAATGGCCGAGGGGGATGTCCAGCCGGTCCACCGAGCGGCAGTAGCGGTAGATGTGGTCGGTGATGGCCTCGCGGGCCTGGGTTGTGGACATGCTCATGCCTCCTTTTTGCCGCCGAATACGGATTTGCTGGCTTGGGCGATCATTTTTACGCGGTCGCGGCGCTGGGCTGCGGAACTCGGGACGTTGCCGATTTCATCATCCTTGAGCCAGAAATTATGCACCGGACCAAACGGGAGCCGGTCGAGCCCAGCCTTCGCCACAGCCGTAGGTGACGCCAGATTAGGCGGTGCAGGCAAGCCTTTTTCCGCCAGCAGTGTGCGCAGAGCCGGCGTGTCGGTGGTGGTCATCACCAGATTCAGCACATCCACCCCATGCGGCTCCAGCTCGGCCCAGAGGCCTTCGGCAAAACACAGGTCGAAGGCTTTGACGCCGGAATAGGTGGCGAGGTTGGGGCCGCTGCCATAGCAGGCACCGGAGCCGACCAGGATGATGCCGCCGCGGCCGCGTGTGCGCATCGCCCGGCCGAAGTGGTGGCAGCAGCGCAGCGAGGTGATGACGTTGCGGTTGACCAGATCGACCCAGGCTTCGATGTTTTTGTCGAGAAAGAACGAGCCGTTGGGATCGCTGCCGGCATTGCTGACGTAGAGGCCGATTTCGCGCTCGCCCACCGCCTGGGCGATATGGGTGAACGCATCGGGGGCGGCGAGGTCGATGCTGGCGGTGATGCACTCCACGCCTGTCCCACGCAGTTCGGTGGCCAGTTCCTGCAGCGGGGCCTCGCGCCGGGCGATGAGGATGCAGTTCACGCCCTCTGCCGCGATCTGGCGGGCAAATTCACGGCCCGTGCCTTCGGATGCCCCGGCGATAACCGCCCAGGGACCATATTTTTGTTTAAAGCTCAAAATCTATTCCTCGCGCTCTTGTTTAATTTTGCTGGGTTTTGATAGCGCGGCTCAAGCTATGCATCTATTACAATTTTTATCAGCCAGATATAACGAAATTGTATAGAAGGGGTTGAGTGGACATCAGGCGGCTAAGCTATTTCATGCGCATTGCCGAGCATGGCTCGCTCACCAAAGCCTCCAACGTGCTGCGCATCGCCCAGCCGGCGCTGAGCCGGCAGATGCGGTTGCTGGAGGAGGAGCTGGGCGTGGTCCTGTTCAGCCGTACCGCGCGCGGCATGCGGCTGACCGAGGAGGGGGCGGCGCTGCGCGCCTCGGTGGTAAGTCCGTTGCGTGAGCTGGGGCTGGCGATGCAGAACATCCGCTCTTTCCCCTTCGCCGCCGAGGCCAATATCGCGCTGGGTCTGCCGCCAGGGCTGGCGGATATTCTCGCCACGACACTGGCCCTGCGCATCGACCGGGCGTTTCCCAAGATCAAACTGCGCATTGTGGAGGGGCTTACGGGCAGTCTGATCGACTGGGTGAGCCGTGGCGTGGTGGATTTCGTGCTGTTGGAGGGGGTGGCGCATCATGACCAGCTGCAGGAACAGAATTTGACGGTGCTGCCGCTGATGCTGGTGGGGCCAGTGGATAGTGGGTTGCCGCCCGGCAAGGCCGTGGCCTTCAGCGAGGCGATAAAACTGCCTTTGGTGCTGCCGTCGCACCACCTCGGGCTACGGGCGGTGCTGAACGATGCGGCTTTGTGGGCGCATCTGCATCTTAACCTGCGGCTGGAGGCGGATTCCTCGCGGCTGATGAAGGATTTGCTGCTGCGCGGGCTGGGTTATACGATTTTACCCGCCTGCTACTGCCAGGCCGAAATTGCCAGCGGCAGTCTGCAAGCGTGGCCGATTACCGATCCGGGCTTAAGCATCGATATCGTCGTGGCCTCGCGCAAAAACAGCCAGCTGACCGGCCCGCGCATCAGGGCAATCGAAGAGCTGATCGCACAGACCGCGCTTGAGCTGCTGGGCGCGGACATAAACAGACCGCTTTCAGCCCGTTTATGTTTAAATTAACAAAAGTTTTTTGCGCCGCTTTTTTACAAAAAAGCGGCTGCTTTTTATTTACTCCCCAGTCTCGCCATCTCGCAGCTGCGCTTAAGGTGTTCGAGATGGCCGTGCTCGGCCGGATGCAGCGTCCACAGCTTTGCCGGATCGCGAATTTCGCCGATTTTGTCGGCGATGCTCTCGATGGTCCAATTCGGCTGGAACACACCTTCGGTTTCCACCACATAGGCACGCGCCACGCGGCCGGCGATGGAGACCAGCATCTCACCGGTGACCGAGCAGGATTCATGCGCCAGCCAGCCGACCACGGGGGCCACGAGTTCCGGCCCCATGGGCGGGTAGAAGGAGGTATCCAGCCCATCGGCCATGCGGGTGACGGCGCCGGGCAGGATGGCGTTGCATTTAACGTTATGCTCGGCACCCTCGATGGCGGCAATATTGTTCAGCCCGATGATACCGGCCTTTGACACACCATAATTGACGACGTTGGTATTGCCGTAGATGCCGCCGATGGAGGAGGTGAGGATGATGCGGCCGTATTTGGCGTCGCACATGATGGGGAAAGCGGCGCGTACGACATTGAAGGCGCCGAGCAGATGGACATCGAGCACCGCGCGGAAATCTTCCTGGGTGATGGTCGCCAGCGCGCCATAGCGGACATTGCCGGCATTGTGGATGAGGATGTCGATGCGGCCGTAGGTGTCGATGGCGGTCTGGATGATCGCGGCACCGCCTTCGGGGGTGGCGACGGAGTTCAAATCCGCGATGGCCTTACCGCCCGCGGCCAGGATCTCGCGTACCACTTCGGCGGCCGGGCCGGCATCGGCATCACCGCCCTTTATGGAGGCGCCGGGGTCGTTGACGACCACTTTGGCGCCCAGCGAGCCCAGCAGCAAAGCGTAGGCACGGCCGAGGCCGCGGCCGGCCCCGGTGATGACGGCGACGCGGCCATCGAATCTGCGTTCAGTCACTATGCAGCTCCTAGCTTATGATTCCTGGGGATTATGGTTTTCCCGCTTGTTGACCAGCGGGCGTTGATAGGATGGGTCGGCCTTACTGCGTGCGGGCGCGCCATTGGCGAAAATATCCGGCACATCGGCGAAAGGTATCCCCATGCTCGGCACCATGCCGGACCATTCGATGGTGTTGGTGCGCAGCGCAATCTTCCACACCCCGTCGCGCTTTTCCAGCCGGTCGATATAGCGCCCGCCGGCGATCCAGTTGCTCTCATCGCGGTTGCGGCCGGCGAAGAGGTAATAGGTTTCGCTATGCGCGGTGTCGCCGTCGATTTCGATGGTGGTGTTGAGAAGGTTGTGGTGGGTCGCGATCTGGCCTGCCTCATGCATCGGCACGGCCCAGGAGAAGCAATCGGCCGGGCTGCCGACGAAGGGACCGGCGGCCATCACCGCGTCGTCATGGAAGGCGGACATGAACACGTCACGATCGAAACGGTCCATGCCGCGGCTGAAGCGGGTGAGGCAGTCGCGGATGTCCTGCTCGTCAAGCAGTTTTTCCAGCCGGGTTTTCCGTGCGGCGTCCATTATTGAGCTCCGATTGGCTGCCAGATTGGTGAGCCGCGCTCCGCCCGGAGGCTGGGGATGACCTTGCCGTCGATATCGGTGATGCCGTAATCTTGCGCGACCTCGGCGGTGATGAAGGTGCCGCCTGAGCGTTTCATGATCTCGGCATCGGCCAGCAGTGCCGCGATGACGCGGCCGGGGAATTCCGGCGAGCAGCCGACCAGCGGGTTGGTGACGGTCAGTTCTTTCATCGCGGGATTGCGGTCGATGTTGCGGATAGCGCGTTCCGTAAAGGTGAGGCCCTGCCAGAGCGAAAGCGAGGCGATATTATGCGGCTGCAGTTCGATGGCCATGTCGCGCGCCATGCGGTCCACCGCGGCCTTGCAGGTGCCGAACACCACACCATATGTGTAGGTGACGCCGACGTAGCCGGAGATGGCGACGATGAGGCCGGATTTTTGCGGCACCATGATTTTGGCGGCATGCCAGGCGGCGGTGAAATTGGAGCGCACGCCGACATCGACCATCTGCCAGTTGGAGAGTGGTTTTTCCCAGAATTTTTCAGGCTCGGTGAGGTCTTCCGGCAAAGCGAAGGCGTTGTTGACGAGCAGATCGAGCTGGCCCTGCTCGCGCTCCACCTGGGCGAAGAGGGCGGCCACCTGCGCGTCATCGGCGTGGTCCACCGCAACGGGAATGCCCTTGCCGCCGCGTTTGTCGATCTCGGTGGCGGTTTCTCCCACCGTACCGGGCAGTGGATAGGAGCCGGGGGTGACTGTGCGCCCGGTGACATACACGGTGGCGCCAAGCTCGCCCAAAGCCAGGGCGATGCCTTTGCCGATGCCACGGCTCGCCCCTGTGACCACCGCGATCTTGCCTGTCAGCAATCCCATTTCCGTTCCTCGATCTATCTGATTTATGCTCTGATTTTTGCGTGCGCTTATGCGCCTCATTACCCCCTGGGACAAGGTACGGCTTGACCTATTTGGACAAACGCAGGCGCGGCACCCGGCGTTACCGACAACGCGTCGGCTTGACTTTTGATCCACGTTGGCCGGTTATTATGCGATAAAATACGGGAGACGGCCATGCTAGAAGGTTATCATTTTCAGAACGCCTATGTGACGCGCGATATCGATAAGTGGATCAAGACATTCAGCGAGCGCGCGAAGATTGACAAGGTGATGACCTATGAAGGCACCACCGAGGTCACGACCGTGAAGGGCAACGGGACTCAGACCAACAAGCTCGCGTTCATCTGGGTCGGCGATCTGCAATACGAGCTGATCCAGCCCGTGTCCGGCGATGTGGAATTATACAGAGAAGCGCTGCCGGAAGGCGATGGGCTGCAGTTTCACCATGTGTGCATGCGCGTGGCGGATTGGGATGAATTCCGCGCGCGGGTGGACGAGCAGCCGTATCCCGTTGTGCTCGAAGGCGGCAATGAATTTTTGCGCTTCCTCTATCTCGATGCGCGCGCGTTCCTGGGGCATTACCTTGAGTATGTCTGGACCACCGATGAGCGCTGGGTGCAGATGGGCGGCACAATCAAAGAGTAAGTTATGTGTGTAGCGCAGGAGTTTTTATAAACCTCTGCGCTTTTGCCGTGAATGGGATTTGAGTGAATGCAGGTAGACGACATTATCGCGAAGGCGCGCGCGGCAACCGGGTTGAGCGATATGGGCGACCCGGCAGCGCTTGTGGGGCTTGAGCAGCTGGTTCGCGCCTCGGCTGAGGAAGCCCGGCTTTCGCCCGCCGGTGTGCAGCGTTGGGAGGGCAGTATTGTTGGCACTCTGTCCAACCGCCTGCGCATTGTCGATTATCTGAAGCAGCATCCGGCGTTGCTGGAGCAGCCGGTTGAAGCGCCGTTGTTCGTGTTCGGCCTGCCGCGCACTGGCACCACGCTTGCCATCAACCTACTCAATGCCGACCCCGCGCGGCGTTGCCTGCTGCGTTGGGAGGCGCTTAATTCCGCGCCGCCCGCCGCCGCCGGGGCGCTGCATTCGGACCCGCGTTATGTTGCCGAGCGGCAGAAGTTGGAATCCTCGATTAAATACATGCCGCATATCGCGGCGATTCATTACGAGGACGCCGATAGCCCGACCGAGTGCCAATATGCCATGGGGCTCTCGTTCTGCGCGCAGATTTTTGAATCCAGTGTGCATATTCCGAGCTATCGCGACTGGTTCAACAATGCCGATTATCTGCCGGCTTTCCGTTTCCATAAGCAGCTGCTGCAGCTTTTACAGGCGGAGAATGGCGGGCGCTGGACGCTGAAAAACCCGTGGCACCCGCTGTTCCTCAATGATCTGACCATGGTGTATCCGGATGCGCAGCTGGTGATGACGCATCGCGATCCGGTGGAAGTTGTGGGCTCGGCGTGTAGCCTGATCCGCCATGTGCGGCCGATGTTTTCCGATGAGGTCGAGCTGCCGGAGATTGCGGCGCAGATGATCGGCACGTTTGACCTGATGATCGAACGGCAGAATGCGTATCGCGATGTGCATGGGGAGAATTCCATCCATGATCTGCGCTATAAGGATTTGATGAAGGATCCACTTGGCGAGCTGCGCAAGATATATGCGCATTTCGATGAGGAGCTGACGCAAGAGGCCGAGACGGCGATGCGGAATCTGATGGCCGAGACGCCGAAAGGTAAGCATGGAAAGCATGAATATAGCCTGGAGGAATTTGGCCTTACGGCCGAAGGTGTTCGTGCACATTTCAGGGATTATTGTGACCGTTACGGTATCGTGTAGGCCGTGAAACACCTCGATCTCGTCGATCCCGCGCTGCGCGACATGGCCCTGCGGTTGCGGGAAATGTATGCGAGCTACACACCGCTCACGCTGGAAAAACTGGTGACGCGGCGGGCGGCTGTGGCGGCGATGGCGCCACCCTGGATGGAAGGTGTGAGCGTTGCGGAGCGGCGGATTGCGGGACAGCGGGGCGATCCCGAGGTTACGATTTTTATTGTTAACGCCAAGCCGGGAGCGTCCGGCCCGGCTGTGCTGCATCTGCATGGCGGAGGGTTCAATGCGGGCTCTGCGCGTGCCGGCATGTGTATGATCCAGGAGCTGGCACAGGCGCTGGATTGCGTGGTGGTGAGTGTGGAATACCGGCTGGCGCCGGAGACGATATTTCCGGGCGCGCTGAACGATAATTATGCGGCTTTGTGCTGGATGCATGAAAACGCTGCTGAAATCGGGGCCGACCCCGCGCGCATCGCATTGCTGGGCGAGAGTGCTGGTGGCGGCCATGCGGCAATGCTTGCCATCGCGGCGCGGGACCGGGGGAAGTATCCCATCTGTTTCCAGGCGCTGATCTACCCGATGCTCGATGACCGCACCGGCACCAGCCGCGCCGTGCCCGCGCATATAGGCGCGTTTGGCTGGAATGCGGAGACCAACCGGTTTGGGTGGCAATGTTTTCTGGGCCAGGCGCCGGGCACTGACGATGTGCCGGTGGAGGCTGTGCCGGCCAGGGTCGAGAACCTTGCGGGTTTGCCACCGACCTTTATGGGTGTTGGTACGCTGGATTTATTTGTGGCGGAGAATATCGCCTTTGCTGGGAGGCTGGCGGATGCCGCGGTGCCGGTGGAATTCGTCACCGTCCCCGGGGCGATCCACGGATTTGATTCTCTGGCCCGGGAAAGCGATGTGGCCAAGCGTTTCATCAGCATGAAGCTGGCGGCATTACGCCGGGGCCTAGGAATTAATTAGTAAAAGTTTTTCGGTCTGCGCAGCGCGCGCCATTGGTTCGAGCGCGCTAAGCAGTCTTTTTTCAAAAAGCTGCTTTTTTTGTTGAAGGCGGCTGCTCGGCTTTCCAAACCTCGCGGCGGTCGCTGATTTTCTTGCCAGCCTTTTCCCAAAAGGCCTTGTTGCGGGCCATGAAGCGGATGTTCAGCTCGTTGGTATCGCGGAACTCCAGTACTTCCACGCCTTCGGGCCCGGCGGTGTAGGTGTAGGGCACGTCGGAGCCGACAAAGAAGCCATCGCCTGGCCCCAGTTCCTCGGTGCCCATCTTCAGGCTGCCGGCCAGTATGTAATACAGGCAGTCCGAGCTGTGCGAATGCAGCGGCAAGGGAAAGCCGCTTTTGAACCACACTTTCGTAAGGCTGAAGCCGGGCGCACCGTATAGCAGTTGCACGATCTGCCCATGCGCGTCATCCGGCCCCATGGCGTAATGCGACAGGCCTTCGGCGATGGCGGGGGTTATGCCATCGACGCGCTGCACGTTGTGCTCGCCGTAGTCCTTTGCCTCGGCGGCGCGGTACAGTTCGAACCGCGCCGTTTTGCTATCCGTATCGCCTGTCATGGCCGGTCCCTCTCTTTTACGCTGTAAGCTTAACCGTGCGCCGCCGCGCGGATAGGGCGAGCACGGCGCCCACCAGCAGGAAGGCGGCAACGGCGATGACGGTGACGGCATAGGAGCCGGTATGGGTGTAGGACATTGCCGCGGCCGGCACACAGAGCACCGAGAACGGCAGGATGATGAGCTGCACGAGCCCATAGGCGCGGCTGAAACTCTCCTGGCCGAAAACCTCGGATAGAGCGGCGGTGAACACCGGCACGACACCGGCGGCATGCAGGCCGATCAACCCGATGATCACGGCCGCCGCGGGGTATGAGGGATGGAGCAGCAGCAGCAGCCAGAGCACACCGCCATCCAAAACCACCAGCACCAGCGACGGCACCGCTCCCAGCCTGTCCACAACCCAGCCGAACAAATTGGTGCCGATGATACCGATCAACGACATGATAGTGAGCAGCGAGGCAGCACGTATCCCGGCTATGCCCCAGGTACGCGCCATCGGCACCATATGCACGGTAAGCACGATTGAGCTCACGGCCGAGGCGATGAAAGCCAGGGTCAGCCCCCAAAAACGCGTTGAGCTCATGAGTTGAACCATGCTCAGGCCGTCCACCGCCGCAACGGTATCGCCGGGCGGGCCGTCGATGACGAAAAGCGAGCCCAGCACGGCCACCATCGACATTGCGGCAAGCACCAAATAGGCCACCTGCAGACCATGCGCCTGCAACGTCCAGGTCGTGATCAGCGGCACCGCGGCGATGATCACAGGCGTGTTGACAAAACCCAGTGCCTTGCCGCGATTGGCCGCGAACCAGCGCGTGACCAGCGTGGCCGGCAGGACCACGCCAACCGCCATGCCCGGCCCGAGCAACATCCCATAGGCCAGAAAATATAGTGGAAGGATCGAAGCCAAGCTCAGCAGAATGAAGCCAGCGACGAGCAGGAGTGAGCCGATCAACATGATCAGCCGCAGCGAATAGCGGGTGGCCAGCCAGCCGACAACCGGCGCGCAAAGCGCGGTTGAAAGGGCGACCGCCGGGATGCCCAAGGTGCTGAGCGTAGGCCCAACCCCCAGCTGCGACTGCACTGCCGCGAGCAGTACACTGAACGAGCCGTAAATGCAGCCGATTGTGATGTTGAAGCTAAGAAAGCTGATGACAGCCATCCGCTTGGCCCGCGGATGATTGCTGGCGCCGGATATGTCTATTTGGTCTGCCTGATGCATTTACGTTTCCTCTGCGCGCTCTTGTTGGCGACGTGCTAATGAGGCCATAGCATGTTTCCGCGCACAAGCCCTAAAACGATTATTATTCGCCACTATTATTCGCCAGGCGGGAACTTAGGTGCGGTAGAATTAAACCTATTCGGAACACCGAAGCGCGTTAACCAGCAAGGTAAAGGCCGCGGAATGCTGGCGGCGGCTGGGGTAATAGAGGTGATAGCCCGTAAAATACGGGCACCAATCCTCCAGTACGCGAACCAGCTCACCCTGCGCCACCGCCTCGGCGACATGGTCATCCAGCACGCAGGCCAGGCCGAACCCGGCTTTGGCGGCGCGCAAAATCACGCCGACATTGTTGGAGGCGAGCTGGCCGTCCACCCGCACTTTCAGCTCGTGCCCGTTTTGCCCAAGCTCCCAGGCGTAAATCCCGCCGGCGGTGGGCAGGCGCAAATTGATGCATTGATGCTGGCTGAGGTCCTGCGGCACGAGCGGCCTGGGTTTTGTGGCGAAATAGCTGGGTGCGCCCACCACCGCCATGCGCAGATTGGGGCCGATGCGCACGGCCACCATGTCCTTGTCGATGGACTCGCCCAGGCGGATGCCGGCATCGAAGCGCTCGGTAACAATGTCGGTGAAGCCAAGATCAACCGATAATTCGACATTTATATCCGGGTATTCTGGTAGCAGCCGCGCCAGCACGGGCCAGAGCACGGCACTGGCTGCATGTTCGGAGGTGGTGATGCGGATGGTGCCGGCGGGTTTCTCGCGTAATTCGCTGATGGCGGCGAGTTCGGCGGCGATGCTGACGAGTGCCGGCCCCAGGGTTTTGAGCAATTGTTCGCCGGCCTGGGTGGGGGCGACCCGGCGGGTGGTGCGGGTGAGCAGCCGCACCCCTAGCCTGGTTTCCAGCCGCCGGATGGTATGGCTCAGCGCCGATTGCGAGGTGCCGAGCCGTGCCGCCGCGCGGGTAAAGTTCTGCTCCTCCGTCACCGTGAGAAAGGCGTTCAAATCGACCAGCTCTTCGCGGCGCATTCATGAACTCCGGATATGATTATATCCGGGTTTTAACGCATGCGGGCGCTGGCGCCAAACGGCGCTATCCGCTTAACGCCCAACAATCGCCATCAACGCCGCCGGGTAGCGCTCGCCTTGAACCTGGATATCGGCCAGTGCGTGATGGATCTCGGCGATATTGGCCGGCTCCAGCTGCACCGTGGCGCCGCCGAGGTTTTCCTCCAGCCGGTGCAGTTTGGTGGTGCCGGGGATCGGCACGATCCAGGGTTTTTGTGCCAGTAGCCAGGCCAGGGCGATTTGCGCGGGTGTGGCTTGCCTGTTTTTGGCGATGCGCCCGAGCAGCTCCACCAGCGCCTGGTTGGCGGCCATGGCCTCGGGGGTGAAGCGCGGCAAATTGGCGCGGAAATCGCCGGCGTTAAGAACTGTGTTCTTGTCCATCTTCCCGGTGAGAAATCCCTTGCCGAGCGGGCTGTAGGCGACAAGCCCGATGCCCAGCTCCTCGCAAGCGGCCAGAATACCGTTGGTCTCGGGGCCGCGGGTCCACAGCGAATATTCATTCTGCAGCGCCGTTACGGGTTGCACCGCATGCGCCCGGCGCACGGTCTGCGCCCCCGGCTCGGACAGGCCGAAATGCTTGACCTTGCCCTCCTGGATCAGCTCTTTTACCGCGCCCGCCACATCCTCGATCGGCACATCCGGGTCCACACGGTGTTGGTAGAACAGATCGATGACCTCGACGCCGAGCCGTTTAAGCGAGGCTTCGGCGACCGCGCGGATACGTGCGGGCCGGCTGTCCAGCCCAACCTGCTTGCCGGTGGCGGGATCGAGCTTGAAGCCGAATTTGGTGGCGATCACCACGTCCTTGCGGAAAGGTGCCAGAGCTTTGCCGACCAGCTCCTCGTTGATGAACGGGCCATACACCTCGGCCGTGTCAAAAAACGTGACGCCGCGCTCATAGGCGGCACGGATCAGCTCGATGCCGGATTTTTCCTCCACGGCCGGGCCATAGCCGAAGCTCAATCCCATGCAGCCGAAGCCGAGGGCGGATACTTCCAATCCGCTTGTTCCGAGATAGCGCTTTTCCATATGTCTGTGCTCCAGCCCGATGCGTGGGCGCTGTGATGGCAGTGAGATAGGTGCTTTCATCCATGCTGATTAGTTGAGGGGAGCGGCATGTCCTTATGCCTATAATTCATGAATGCGGCGTTCGGCGTTGATGCGAGGGAAACGCTAAGTTAGGTGACGACTATAAATACGCGCGAGGAGGCGAAGAACAATGGCGGATGTAAACAAGCGGGTGGCAGTGGTTACCGGCGGCGGGGGCGGTTTCGGCAAGGTTTTTGGCGCCGCTTTAGCAGCTTCCGGCGCGACGGTTGCGCTGGTGGACCGCAATGGTGACGCCGCACATGCCGCCGCACGGGACATCGGCCCTTTGGCCACGGGTTTCGCCGGAGATGTGAGCGATGAGGCGCAAATCGGCGTCATCATGGGGCAAATCGCGCAGGCGCATGGCGGGATCGATATTCTGATCAACAATGCCGGGCTGCATTCGCATGAGTACAGCCGGCCGCTTGCCGAGCTGGGGCTGGCTAAAATACGCCGTCTGTTCGAGGTGAATGTGATGGGCACCGTGGCCTGCACACTCGCGGCCGCCCCCTTCATGGCCGGGCGCCAGGGGGCCTGCATCGTGAACATCGCCTCCGCCGCGGCATTTCAGGGCGGCGGCTACGGCACCTCGAAACTCGCCGTCATTGGGCTGACCATGACGTTCGCGCGCGAGCTGGGAGCAGAGGGGATTAGGGTTAACGCCATTGCTCCCGGCATTATCCTCACGGATACCATCCGCAACGAGCTGGCACCCGAAACGCAGGCCCGCGTCAAAGCGATGCAATATCTGCCCGATGACGGGGCGGAGCAGGATATTGTCGATGCCATGCTCTATCTCACCTCGCCCCAGGCGCGGTTTGTCACTGGCGAAACCCTGCGCGTCACCGGCGGTTTTGCGGCGGGTATCTAGCCCGCCGGGTCCCAGCCGAACCGGGGAAACATCCAGCCTAGTTCATGCAGGATGAGGGCGTTCATGGCGGGGGAGATTGTGGTGCACCAGCCTCCGGCTACGCCGCTGCGTAGAAACGCGCCGTTGCTGGTGGAGCCTGCGGCGCGGCCGCTGGTTTGTGTGGCGAATGCGGTTTGTGTCAGGCAATCCTGCACGATCTCCTCGTCATCCGTTACGCCGAGCAGGCGGAAAAGGCTGGCGATGATGGGGGCGGGGCTGGTGCGTAGTCCTTCATAGGTTACCATGGCACTGTCCGAGGGAAACTCCTGGGCCAGTGCGAGCATCTGGCGCGTACCCGCGTTCAACGACGGCAGAGCCGACTGGATGAATGCGAATTTGGCGGCGTCATCCTCCGTCCCGCCGGCGCGGAAAAAATGCCAGGCCGAGGCCAGCACATCGCGCGGGTCGCGCATCAGCCCGATGAATTTCGCGCCGGGAAATAGTTGTTTCAGGCGGGGGAAGAAGAACACGTTTTCGGGTGTTTTCTCGCCGACCGCCTTGCAGGCCTTGCCCGCGCACTGGCGTTGCAGCGCCAGGAGAATCGCTGTGCCGATCAGGTGTTCCGAATCCTCATCGCCGGGCAGTTTGTAGCCGCCGGTGTGCTGGAAAATCACTGTGTTTTTCTCAACCAGCGCCTGGCGCCGCGCCGCCATCATGTTTTCCATGGGCACGGCCAGGTGTTTTAAAAACAGCCCCTCGCCTTGGCAGCTCACCTCTGGATGCGCATCCAGAATCTGTTGCAGCCAGGTGGTGCCCGAACGCGGCGCGCCGCCGATGAAGAACAACTGCCGTGCCGAAAATGCGGCAAGCTCCATTTGGCGGTCCATCCAGTCCGGCAAATCCTATCCTCCCGGCGCTACGTGGCTACGCCGCCGAGAAGGGCTGCAAAAATCTCGCGGTAGCGTTCCGGCAGGCTCACCGCCGGGCGCGGCGGCAGGGTTTGGTTTACCCCGCGCGCGGCGTCGGAGAATAGCTGTGCCAGCAGCCCGGCGGAATAATTCGCCCGCCAGCGCACCAGCCCTTGCTCCTGCAAATCCAGCAAAATTTCCGCCAGCCGCTCCTGGCTGGCCACCGCCGCGTCGATCATAATGTCCCGGCAGCGTTTAAAAGCCTGGTCGTTGATTTCCACTGCGTGCGGCGAGGCGCTCAGCTCGCGCCGGGTCTCGCCATAGCGCGCATCGGCAAAGGCCACGAGGATTTCCAGCGCGGATGCCCCGGCAGCTTTGGCATGGGCCACGGCGACCTGCCCCATGGCGATGTTATGCGCATTGCCCCAGCGGATGGCGCCGCGGAACGCTTCCTCTTTGTTGGGGAAATAATTGTAGAGCGAGCGGCGCGACATATCCACGGCTTTGGCGAGGCCGATCATGGTGATCTGCTCATAGCCGTGGGCCAGGAACGCCCTCTGCAATTTTTGCAGCAAAATATCTCGTGGATTCAGGAGACTCATTGAGGCGGCTTAGCATTTCCCACCTCGGTTGTCTTATCACAAAATTCTCATTCATCGGCCATTCACGCAACATCATATTGCATAAAATACACAAATATGTAAATACTGTGTTGCGGGTAACAAATTATTTCATGCGGGAAATTGCCATGACCAACACCATATCCACAACCGTAAACAGCACTGTGTTGATCAATTCCGGCAATTATTCCATTACCAGCTCTGGAGGTGTGATCGGCACCACGGGGGCCATTCCGGCGGCGAATAACACCAACGGCAATCCCGGCAGCGCCGGCGTGCAGATCTCGGCGGGTGTGCTTACCAATACCGGCCATATCTACGGCGGCACCGGCAGCAAGGACCATGTGACGAACGGCTACGGCTTTCCCGGCACGGGCGGTGTGGGGGTGAGCGAAACCAGCGGGGTGGTGATCAACACCGGTTCGATCATCGGTGGCGCCGGCGGCTACGGTGATTCGGTTACACCTGGCAGTGCGCAGCATGGCGGTAACGGTGGCTATGGCGTGGTCATCAGCGGCGGGACATTCATCAACGACGGTTTTATCTCCGGCGGTGCGGGCGCGCAGGTGGCTGGGTACGGGCACCAGCATTACGCCGCCACATCGGGAACATCAGGCAATGGCGTTACCATCAGCAATGGCGTGTTCGTCGATAATGGCTCTATCTACGACACGGGCGTCGAGCTGCGCGCCTCCAACGCCACGATCATCATGGAATCCGGCGCCACCTCGCTGTATAATTTTGTGGGCGATGGCGCTTCCACGCTGGAGGCCGGCGGCACGACACCGTTCATTTTGAGCGGAATTGGTGCAAGCGGCAAACTCACCGGCTTCGGGCATCTGGCATTCGGCTCCACGCTCGGCGGTTTCGGCCTGTCCGGCACCACGCTTGGCCTGACCAACGGCCAGATCATCAGCGGCTTCGTGAGCGGCGACACCATCACCGTCACCGGCTTCGCCGCCACCTCGGAGAGTTTCGCTTCCAGCACTGCGCTGGTGCTGCGCAACAGCGGCGGCACGACGGAAACATTGGATCTCACGGGGCTGACCTCGGCCGAGGCGCTTATATTGACCAGCAATGGCACCAATAGCACGATCTCGGCGGTGGCCGCCGTCACCACCATCAGCGCCGCGGTCGCGCCGGGTGTTACGCTGGAAACCGGGCATTACAGCAACCTGCTGACCGTGACGAGCACGGGCACGGTGATCGGTGGCGCCGCTGGCGGCTTTACTAGTCTGCCGGGGGGAACCGGACTTACGGCCCCAGTTACCGCCACGCTCATCAACCAGGGCAAGATCATCGGTGGCCTTGGTGGCCTGGGCAATGAAGTCACAGGCCACGGCCAGAACGGTCCTACCGGCGGCACTGGCGGCACCGGTATCAGCCTGGTTGGCGGCAGTTTCAATAATTCCGGCCAGGTTACGGGCGGTCTGGGCGGCAAGGGTGGCTATTCTCTGTACGGTTACGCTGGTTTAGGCGGTACCGGCGGGGTTGGCCTCACCATCAGCGGGGCCGAGACCGTCACCAATAGCGGCACAATCCGCGGCGGCCAGGGCGGCCAGGGCGGCGACACGGACTTCGGCTCACGCGGCACCGGCGGCGCCGGTGGCGCCGGGGTCAGCGCGTCTGGCGGGATCATCATCAATACCGGGCTGATCACCACCGGTTCCGGTGGCCAGGGCGGCGGCGCCTTCAATGGGAGCGGTTACGGACGCACCGGCATCGGCGGTGACGGTGTGTATCTCTCCGGCAGCACGCTGATCAATTACGGTATCATTACAGGTGGCTATGCCGCGGTTGCGGTGCAGTTCGGCGCCGCCGCCGCCACGCTCGTCATCGAGAATGGCGCGGTCTTTAATGGCGCCGTCGTGGCCAATGCCGCAGTGGCCGATGTCCTGGCGTTCGTGGGAGCCGGTGCGTCCAAATGGACCGGCATCGGCACGGCCGAACAGAATTTCAAACAGATCAGTTTTGCCGCGGGTGCAGCCTGGACCATTGAGGGCAATGTCACAGGCCTTGCCACCGGCGAGAGCATCACCGGCTTTACCAGCGCGGATCATCTGATCCTGGACGGCTTTGCCGCGACCTCCGAGACATTGAACGGCGGCGTGCTCACTTTGGCCAGTGGTGCTACCACCCACACATTATCGCTCGGTGCCGCCACGGATAATTTTGTTGCCATCAGCGATGGCAACACCACCACCATCGGCATCACCCCGGCCAGCATCAGCCTCGGCACCGGCGATTTCGTCATCGCCGGGCACAGCGCCGGGCTGAGCGGCGCCATCACCGGTTTCGGCTTTGGCGACACCATCAATCTCGATGGTTTTGCCGCGACCTCGGAAACATTTGAAGCCGGCATTGGGCTGGTGCTGAGCAACGGCAGCAGCACCGACACCATCGCCCTCAACAGCCTCACTGGCGGATTTTTCGCCGAGCATACGGATGGCACCAACACCACCATTACCGCGGCGCCGCTGATCAGCATCATCAGTACCAACCTGCCCTCCAGTGCCAGGGTAAATCTGGGCGGCGGCACCTATGCCGCCAACCTCACCATCACCTCATCCGGTGTGTTGGGATCTTCCTTCGGCCCGGGCGAGGTTTATGCCGGCAGCGGCGTGGCCGTGAGCCTGACCAACCAGGGCGTCATCGATGGCTCATCGGAAAATCGCGATGGCGTCTCACTGCAAGCTGCGGGCTACATTAAAAACACGGGCTTAATCCGCGGCACTGACGGCATTTATCTGGCGGCGGGCGGCACGGTCTATAATGCCGGCTCCATCGACGGTACCGATGGGATCGTAGCAAAGGGCGCGCTCACGCTGATCGAGACGCCTGGGGCATTATTTGGCAATGGCCGCGTCTTCGCCGATGCCGGCGGCACGCTGATCCTGGCCGCTGGCGCGCCGGGGCAAATTGGCAATGCCTATGTCCGCTCGTTCTATGGCTTCTCTAATATCAGCTTCGCCAGTGGGTCGAGCTGGGAAGTCAGCACACGCGACAACCTCAACCTCACGGGCGTGTCGCTGAACGGTTTTGCCGCGGGTGATACGATTGATCTCGAAGGGTTTGCGGCTCAATCTAAAACCTTTGCCGCCGGGCAGCTGGTCCTGAACGGGACCTACACCGGCGGGTTCGCGCAATCCGTCACGCTCGATATCTCCGGCGATTTTACCACGGCGGATTTCAGCCTCGTCAGCGATGGTTCTGGCGGCACCGATATTCTGCCCTGCTTCCTCTCCGGCACGCATATAAGCACGCCGCGTGGCGAAGTGGCGGTTGAAGATTTGAGCGTTGGGGATTTGGTGCTGACTTCATGCGGCCGGCCAGTGCCCATACGTTGGATTGGTGTGCGCAAGGTCGCCACTCGCTTTGTTAACTCGATGCGCGCCTTCCCCATCCGTATTCAGGCCGGCGCTTTGGCGGATGGTGTGCCCGCGCGCGACCTTCTGGTCTCCCCCGACCACGCTATGTTTCTGGGCGGCATATTGGTGCAGGCCGGCGCTCTGGTGAACGGCATTTCCATCACCCGCGAAGCCAGCATGCCGGCCAGCTTCACATACTATCATGTAGAGGTCGTGGACCATGCTTTGATCCTTGCGGAAGGCGCGCCGACCGAGACTTTTGTGGACAATGCCGACCGCAAGAATTTCGACAATTGGGCGGAGCATGAGGCGCTTCACGGCAATGCCTTGGCCATTGCCGAACTCCCTTACCCGCGCGCCAAATCCGCCCGGCAGCTGCCCGTGCCGTTGCGTCATTGGCTTGATGGCCGCGCGCAGGTTTTCGGTAAATATTCCAAACACGCCTGAAAGCGGCGATAGAGAGATACGGGATTGAAGCTTGCTGGCGCCGCATGTTCTCACAAATCATGCAGCGCCGCCGTTAAATCACGATGTGAAAAACCGGTTCGGCGGCCGCGCGAGGCCCAGATGCTCGCGCAATGTGGTGCCTTCGTAAGCCTCGCGGAACAGCCCGCGTTTGGTAAGCTCCGGGATCACCAGATCGACGAACTCCTCCACCCCCTGCGGCACGGTGTGGAACATGATGTTGAACCCGTCGGATGCGCCGGTCTCCAGCCATTCCTGCATCTCATCGGCAATCTCTTCCGGGGTACCGACCATGGTCAGCCCGCCATGGCCGCCGGCGATGCGCGCGAGGTCGCGCACGGTGAGATTATCGCGCTTTGCCAGTGCCACCATCCCCGCCTGGCTGCTGCGGCTCTGGTTGGTTTCCGGCAGCTCCGGCAGCGGCGCATCCAGCTCGAATTTGGAGGCGTCCACGCCCAGGCGCATGGAGAGGTTGGGCAGAGAGCTGTCGGTATGCACCAGGCTATCGAGCAGTTTGCGTTTCTCCTCCGCCTCCGCATGGGTGCGGCCGGTGGTCACCAGACAGGCGGGCAGAATCTTGATGGAATCCGGATCGCGCCCGAGAGCCTTCATACGGGCATGAATATCGGTGCGGAAGGCGCGGCCGTCGGTGATATCGCGGGCCGAGCCGAAGATCACCTCCGCCGTTTCCGCCGCCAGCTGTCGCCCGGCCTCCGAGGCACCGGCCTGTACAATCACCGGCCAGCCCTGCACCGGGCGGGCGATGTTCAGCGGCCCGCGCACCGATAGAAACTCGCCTTTATGGCCGAGCGTGCGCAATTTATCCGTATCGAAGAATATCCCGCTCTCCTGGTCGCGTATCCAGGCGTCATCGGCAAAACTATCCCATAGCCCGGTCACCACATCGTAGAACTCGCGCGCGCGGCGGTAGCGCTCATCATGGTCCAGATGGTCATCGAGCCCGAAATTCAGCGCCGCTTCGGGGTTGCTGGTGGTGACAATATTCCAGCCCGAGCGCCCGCTGCTGATATGGTCGAGCGAGGAGAACCGCCGCGCGATATGGTACGGCGTATCGAAACTGGTGGAGGCAGTGGCCACCAGGCCGATGCGGCTGGTGACCATGGCCAGTGCTGAAAGCAGGGTCAGAGGCTCGAAAGACGTGGCTGTGGCGCTGCGGCGCAGGGCCGCCCGATTCATGTTCAGCAACGCGAGATGATCGGCCATGAAAAACGCGTCGAACCGGCCGCGCTCCAGGGTTTGGATGAGATGGACCATATGGCCGAGGTTGAAATTCGCGTCCGGCCAGGCGCCGGGGTAGCGCCACCAGCCGGTATGAATGCCGACGGGGCGCATGAAGGCGCCGAGATGCAGTTGTTTGGGCACTAATCGTCTCCGCTATGGTCCCTCTTCATCTGGTTAAGGATTTGCAATCTTCAACGGGGGCGTACTTGGCCCTAAAATTCAGACCGTGCCCTACCAGATAACAACAAGATACTGGAGGTTCGCGCGCGTGAGCAGAACTTGGGGCGAAACTTGGGGCCGAATTTGGGACATAAAGTAAAGCCGGCGGCTTTTGCCGCGCCGGACGCAAGAGCAGCGCCTTTGCGGGTGGCCCGCAACAGCAAGATGGCGGCCTCCGCCCATGCTTATGTGCGGGGCAGCACCGTGCGCTTCTACCAATGGCTGGAGGATTCAAACCGCGCCGCTTTGCCGGAAGGACCCAGTGCCTGGATCTGCGGCGATTGCCACGTCGGTAATCTCGGCCCGGTGGCCAGCGCGGGCGGTAGTTTGGAGGTGCAGATCCGCGATCTGGACCAGACCGTGATCGGCAATCCCGTGCACGATCTCATCCGCTTAGCACTTTCCCTGGCCATGGCCGCACGCGGCTCGGACCTGCCGGGTGTGACCACCGCCCGCATGATCGAACACATGGTCGATGGTTATGAGCAGGCCTTCACACCCCGCAAGCGCGTGCCGGAAGAGACACCCAAAATCGTCCGGCGGCTGATGCGCGAAGCCGCCGGGCGGTCCTGGAAACATCTGGCCGATGAGCGCATCGAGGGCGTCTCGCCCGTCATTCCTCTCGGCAAACGCTTCTGGCCGTTAACGCCGGAGGAGCACGATGCGGTCACCACCCTCTTTGATCAGGAAAATACGCGCCGCCTGGTCACCGCGCTGCGCTCGCGCGATGATGACGCGCCGGTGCGCGTGCTCGATGCCGCCTATTGGCGCAAAGGCTGCAGTTCGCTCGGCGGGTTGCGCTTTGCCGTGCTGGTGGCGGTGGATAGCGGCAAGCAGGAGCGGCATTGCCTGATCGACATCAAGCAAGCCGTGGACGCGGCCGCACCACATAACGAGGCCAGCCCAATGCCGCGTGACAATGCCGAACGCGTCGTTACGGGGGCGCGGCATTTATCCCCCTATCTCGGCAGTAGAATGCTGGCGGAGCATCTGCTGGGCCAGCCGGTCTTCATCCGCGAATTACTGCCGCAGGATATGAAACTGGAGATTGACCAGCTCTCTGCCCAGGAGGCGACCGAAATGGCCGCCTACCTGGCGCAAATCGTCGGCCGCGCGCATGCCCGCCAGCTGAGCCGGGCTGAACAGAAACGCTGGTTGGCGGAATTGCAGCGTAACCGCTCCGCCACGCTGGATGCGCCGGGCTGGTTGTGGAACAGCGTCGTCGATCTCGTTTCGGCGCATGAGGCAGCCTACCTCAACCACTGCCGCCGCTACGCGCTGGAAGCCGCCTAGCGGGTCACATCGGCGAGCAGCCGTTCGAGAGCCGCCATCGAAATGGGTTTGACGAGATGGTGGTCAAACCCCGCCTCGGTGGCGAGGGATTTGTCCCGGTCCCGCCCCCAGCCGGTTTGCGCGATAATGGGTGTTGTTTTGAAAAGTTCTTCCTGGCGTAAGGCGCGGCAAACGGCGTAGCCATCCATCCCGGGCAGGCCGATATCGAGCAGAATCGCATCCGGCGAGAACTCCTTTGCCGCCTGCAGCGCTTTTTGGCCGCTATCCACGAGAAAATATTCATGGCCGATTTCTTCGAGCATCCAGCCGACGGTCTGGGCGACTTCGAAACTATCGTCCACCACCAGCACTTTCAGGCGCCGTGCCGGTGCTACCTCGGCCGCGATGGTTTGCGGCAACGCCTCAGGCTCGGGCCCCGCCGCCAGCGGTAAGCGCAAGGTGAAAATACTCCCCCGCCCCGCCCCCTCACTTGCCGCTTCGACCGTGCCGCCATGCATAATGGCGAGCTGTTTGACGAGGGCGAGGCCAATGCCGAGCCCGCCTTGGGCGCGGTCCAGGTTATTATCGACCTGGGCGAAAAGTTGAAACACTTTCGGGAGCATGTTGGCTGGAATGCCGATGCCGTTATCGGCCACCGTGATCACGGCGGTGTCGTTCTGGGCCTGCACGGAAAGTGTGATGCGGCCACCCGCGGGCGTGTATTTCGCGGCATTGTTCAGCAGATTTCCAACCACCTGGGCAAGGCGTGTCAAATCGGCATCGAGCCAGATCGGCTCTTCCGGCTGTTCAACGGTGAGCGTGTGTCCCGCGGCATCGATCAGCGGCATGCTGGTCTCAAGTGCCGCGCGGAATATGTCCGCCGCCTGGTGTGTTTCGCGGCGCAGTTCGATCTTGCCCTGGCTGACGCGGGAGACATCCAGCAGATCGTCGATCAGCCGCACCAGATGGTGCAATTGCCGGTCCATCACGTCGCGGATTTCCACGGCACTCGGGCCATCGGGGGTGCGGCGCAGAATATCCAACCCATGCCGCAGCGGGGCGAGTGGGTTGCGCAGCTCATGGGCCAGCATCGCGAGGAATTCATCCTTGCGGATATCGGCTTCCCGCAGAGCCTCGGCCTGCGCCTGCAACTCATCGCGCTGTGCGGCTATTTGTTGGCGTTGCCGGTAAAGTTCGAAAAATATCTTGGCCTTGCCGCGCAGAATATCGGCCTCGATTGGTTTCTGGATAAAATCGACGGCACCGGCCTCATAGCCACGAAAACGCCATTGCGTATCGGCATTGCCGGCGGTGACGAAGATGATGGGCACATGGCGCGAGCGCTCATTGCCGCGCATCAGCTCGGCCAGTTCAAACCCGTTCAGCCCCGGCATCTGCACATCCACCAGCGCGAGTGCCACGTCATATTGCAGCAGAAGTTCCAGCGCTTCATCGCCCGAACGCGCCTTCAGCAGCACCAGCCCATCGCGCCGCAATAACGCGCCGAGCGAGAGCAGGTTTTCCTCAAGATCATCGACCAGCAGAAAGTGAACAGGGTCCATAGCCGGTTTCATACCTTTTCAATGCTGCGCAGATAAAGCGCGATCTCTGCAACGGATAACACATGTGCCGTGGGGCATAAGGCGATAGCGGCCTCGGGCATCGCGGTGGCAAATGCGCCACCGGGGCGCTGGATCAGACCCCGGCCACCGGAAGCGATCACGGATTTCATGCCGTTGGCGCCATCCTGATTGGCGCCTGTCAGAACAACGGAGATCAACGCCGCGCCATAGGCATCGGCGGCACTCTCAAACAGCACATCGACAGAGGGGCGGGAGAAGAAAACCGGCTGGTCGCTGGAAAGGGACAGGGTTTTATCCGTCTCGATAAGCAAATGATAACCGGGCGGCGCGAAATAGATGGTCCCTGCGCAGACAGCCTCTTTATCCGCCGCTTCGACCACAGGCATGGCGCATTTATCGCCGAATAACGCGGCAAGCACACTGTTCTTGTCCGGTGGTAGATGGACCACGATGATGATCGGCAGGCTGTAATCGCGCGGCAGGGCCGGCAGAATCACGGATAACGCGTCCAGTGCGCCGGCGGATGCACCAATCACCACTGCTTGAGCGGGAGCTTGAGCGGGCATTTCAGTCATCCGGCGCGCCTTTGATAGATTTTTTCCTCTTTCACGAAATCCGTGAAGGCGCCGGCATGGCTAGAAAACCGCAGGCTTTCCTTCGCACCCAATCCGAGAAATCCTTTGCGTGCCAATGAGTCATTGAACAGGCCTAGAGCGCGGTCCTGCAAGCCCCGGTCGAAATAGATCATCACATTGCGGCAGGAGATCAGGTGCATCTCGGCAAACACGGCATCTGTCACCAGGCTGTGGTCGGAGAAAACTACGCGCTGGCGCAGGCTTTTGTCGAAAGAGGCGCGCCCGTAGGCGGCGCTGTAATAATCGGAGAGGGATGATTTGCCGCCGGATTTGCGATGGTTTTCGGTGAACAGCTGAATACGGTCCAGGCTGTAAATCCCGGCACTGGCTTTATCGAGCGCCTCCTGGCTGATGTCGGTGGCATAGAATAATGTCCGCTCTTCAAGCCCCTCCTCGCGGAACAGGATGACCAGCGAATAAAGCTCCTCGCCCTCGCTACAGCCGGCGACCCAGACTTTGAGCGACGGATAGGTGCGTAAGTGCGGTAGCACCTTCTCACGCAAGGCGCGGAAATAGGACGGGTCCCGGAACATCTCACTCACCTGGATGGTGAGGTAGCCAAGCAGGCTGGACAATAAAGCCGGGTTACGCAGCAGCGCGTCCTGCAGTGCGGAGAAGGTTGGATACCCCAATTGTTCGCGCGCCTGGCGCAAGCGCCGTTTGATGGAGGCCTGCGCGTAGTTGCGGAAATCATAATGGTACCGCTGATACACCGCCTCCAGCAGAAGCTGGATTTCGAGGGTCTCTACGGCCATCGCTTCGGCAGCGGCTTCAGCAGGTGGGGCCGGGATATCGCTCATCGCGGCATCCACACACGCACGAGCGAGAGCAGCTTTTCCACATCCAGCGGCTTGGCCATATAATCGCTCGCCCCGGCCTCGATGCAGCGCTGCTGATCATCCGGCATGGCTTTTGCCGTCAACGTAATAATCGGCAGTTTTTTCCACTCAGCCTGCCTACGGATTTCGCGCGTGGCGGTAAGCCCGTCCATGATCGGCATCATCACGTCCATCAGCACCAGATCGATCGCCAGAGCATCATGGTTCCGGGATTTCTCCAGCACGTCCAGCGCCTCGCGGCCGTTGCGGGCAATTTCCACCAGTGCGCCGCGCGGCTCGAGGATGTTGGTCAGTGCATAGACATTGCGCACATCGTCTTCAACGACGAGGATACGCCGGCCTTCGAGAATCGCATCGCGGTTGCGCGCCTTGCGGATCATTTTCTGCTGGTCGTCCGGCAGTTCGGACATCACCCGGTGCAGGAACAACGTCACCTCATCGAGCAGGCGTTCCGGCGATTTCGCACCCTTGATGATGATCGATTTTGAATACCGGCGTAGCCGCAGCTCATCATCCGCCGAGAGTTCGCGCCCGGTGTAAACAATCACGGGCGGGAATGAATAGGCTTCCTCCTGGCTCAATGTTTCCAGCAGGGAATAGCCGGTTGCATCCGGCAGCGTGAGGTCGAGCACCATGCAGTCGAACGTCTGCGCCGCGAGATGCGCCAGGCATTCCGCCGCCGTGCCCGCGGTGATGATTTCCACATCGGGTGAGCTTAATAATTTGCCGACGGCCTCGCGCTGGCGGTCGTCGTCCTCCACGACCAGCACACGATGCATGCGCTGCGAGAATCGTGCCTCAAGCTTTTGCAGCACCTCGGCCAGCTGCTCGCGTTGGACCGGCTTGATCATATGACCGACGGCACCCAGCGAGAGGGCGGTCTGCGCATGGTCGTTGCCAGATACGACATGGATGGGAATATGCCTTGTGTGTACGTCGCGCTTGAGCTGGTCGAGCACGGAAAGCCCCGATTGGTCGGGCAGGCCGACATCGAGGATGATGGCGCTGGGCAGATACTCCCGGGCCAGGCTCAGCGCCTCCGCGGCGGTGCTGGCCACCAGTGACTGGAAACCCATTTCATGCGACAGATCCAGCAGTATCCCGGCGAAGGTCTCGTCATCCTCGATGATCAGCAGCACGCGTTTAGTACCCACAAGCGTAGCATCCCCGAGCGCGCGACGGTCATCCACCGCGTGTCTGCGCAAAGATGCGGGCGCGGTTGCCATGGCAGGTGCCACGGGTTCAGCCATGGGGCTCAAACGCGGCTCGCGCATGGCGACCATGGCCGGTGTGTAGATTTCCGGAATGATGACCGTGAATGTGCTGCCGTGACCGGGGCGGCTCGTCAGCTGAATTGCCCCGCCGAGCAGGCGTGCGAGCTCCCGCGAGATTGAAAGCCCGAGCCCGGTGCCGCCATATTTACGGCTGATGGTGCCATCGGCCTGGCGGAACGCCTCGAATACACTCAGCTGCTGTTCTTCCGTAATGCCGACGCCGGTATCGCTGACCGACAAAGCAAGTCGTTTGTCGCTGATCCGGCCGATTTTGAATTCAACCTTGCCCTTTTCGGTAAACTTGAATGCGTTTGACAGCAGGTTTTTAAGAATTTGTTCCAGCCGCTGCACATCGGTACTGATGGCATCCGGGCATTCCGGTGCGATGTCGATGCTGAACGCCAGCCCCTTGCTTTGCGCGACTGGCTGAAATACCTGCCGTATATTTCCAGAAATATGCTGCAACGTAACGGATTCCGGCCTGATCTCCACATGCCCGGCCTCGATTTTGGAGAGGTCGAGAATATCATTGATCAAGGTCAGCAGGTCATTGCCGGAGGCCTGGATCGTCTGCGCGTATTTGATTTGCTCCGCGGTCAGATTGTCGTCAGGATTATCCGCGAGCAGTTTGGCGAGGATCAGCGAGGAGTTGAGCGGCGTGCGCAATTCATGCGACATATTGGCTAGGAAGTCGGTCTTATACTGGCTCGCCTGCTCCAGCTCACGCGCCCGTAGCTGCGCGATCTCGTTGGTGCGCTCAAGGTCATCGCGTTGCGTTTCCAGCAACTGGGCTTGTTCTTCGAGCTGCGCATTCGTCTGCTCCAATTCCGCCTGCTGCTGTTCGAGTCGCGCCTGCGATTCTTTCAGCGCCCGGCTCTGCTCTTCCAGTTCCTCGTTGGAAACACGCAGCTCCTCGCCCTGCACCTGCAGCTCTTCGGATTTGCGCTGGGTATCTTCCAGCAGGTCCTGCAATGCGGCACGGTAACCCGCCGAGCGCATGGCGACGGCAATGGTATCCGCGATCTGCGCGAGCAAGGCCAGCGTATTCGCCTCCACCGGGCGGTTGAAGCCCAACTCGGTGACCGTATTCACGGTGCCGTCAACACTGGCCGGCCAGATCACGAGATGTTTCGGCTTGTTTTGCCCCAAAGCCGAGCCAAAGGCGATATAGCCATCCGGCACATCATCCATGACGACCGGCCGGTTTTTCCGTGCCGCTTCGCCCAGCAGGCCGTCATTTTCATCGAATTTGTCTGGTATCGTGGCGCCCGCGGGCACGCCGTATTTGGAGGCCAGCCGGTACCCATTCTGGCCCTGGATAAATATAGCGCCCGCGACCGCGCCGAGATATTGCGCCAGATAGGCAAGAATGCTTTCGCCGAGCTGCCGGCTTTCCTGGTCGCCCAATATGGTGCTGGCCAGCCCAACCTGCCCGGCCTGGAGCCATTCCTCCCGGTGGCGGGCGAGAGTCGATCTGCGGATCAGAAGTCCCACCACCGCCGTTAAAGCAACGCCGAGCAGGCCGGAGAGCAGGCCGCTGACGGAAGCCGTTTCATAGGCGTCCTTCATTTCGGCAAGTCTTGTGGTGCGCAGATTATCCTCGACCTGGTTCATGGTGGCGATCTGCGCGCGGACCGCATCCATTTCGATTTTACCATAATCGGTATTGACCAAAGCGAGGGCCGCCACGGCACTCTGTGTGCGGCGCAGATCGATGGTCTCCTTCAGCTCGTCCATTTTGGCGTTGAGATGCAGCTTGAGCACCGGAATATTGGCCTGCTGCGCCGGGTTGTCGCGGGTGAGCTGTGTCAGCTGGTCCAGGCGCAACGGCACGGCTTCAACCGCTTCATTATATGGCGTCAGATATTTTTCGTTGTCGGTCAGCAGAAAGCCGCGCTGGCCCGTCTCCGCATCCTGCGCGCTGGATAGAAGTTGTGAAAGTAGTACGATAACATCTTCGGAATGGATCAGCTGCTGGTTGTCGTTTTGTAGCGTTTCAAGATTGAGGAAAGCAATCGATCCGCTGATGATGAAGAACAGGAGTGCGCCTAAAAGGCTGAATCCGACGACTGGGTCCAGGCCCGGCTTTTGTTTGGCTTTGCTAGGCACGGAACTCCGGTTCATCAGGACTCTCAATCTATATCAGGGGCTGCAGGGCAACGGTTATAGGGCTGAAAACCACGATTTCCGGAGGTTTACGGGCACCATCCAGGAGCGTAGCCGGCACGCGCGTCTCGCCATCCTGGACATTTTCACCTTTCCAGCCCGATGCGGGCAATTTGGTTTACATTGCAACCGGCTCTGTCTCTATTGGGGTAATTGATAATCGGCTGTGAATAATGCGTAATGTACGGCATCTGTCCAGGTCGGAAAAATAGGTAACACGTTAATGTGCGGTCGGTAGGGCGCCCGGTTTTTCTGTATCTAACGGCCGCAATCGGCTAGGCTGGCGGTAAACGAGGAAATCCATGCCGGGCTACGCCACGCACGAGGTGCTGAACCAGCCGCCGGAATTCACCGGCTTCAACGCCTATCTGGGCGATGCCGCGCTGCGTGATGCGGTGACCGCTTTTGGCGCCGGCTGGGCCGAGGACCGATTGGTGGCATGCGGCGCGCGCATCGGCACCGCGCAGTTACAAACGCTCGCCTATGATGCCAACCGCCAGGTGCCGGCGCTGCGTACGCACGACCGCTTCGGCCACCGCATCGACATGGTAGAGTTTTGCCCCGCCTGGCACGGGTTGATGACCGGGATACGGGCGGATGAGGTGCATGCGCTGGGCTGGACGGCGGCGCGCCCGGCAGCACACGTGGCGCGGGCCGCTTTGTCCTATCTATGGTCGCAAGGCGAGGCCGGGGTGGGCTGTCCCGCTGCCATGACCTTTGCCTCCATGGCTGCGCTGCGTCATGCGCCGGGGTTGCTGGAAAAATTCCGGGGCAAGATTCTCTCGGCCGGCTACGACCCTTCCCCCGTCCCGCCGGCGCAAAAATCCGCACTCACCGTGGCCATGGCGATGACCGAAAAACAAGGCGGCTCGGATTTGCGCCAGACGCAGACAGAAGCCACACCAACTGGCGGCGGCCGCTTCCAGCTGACCGGGCATAAATGGTTCTTCTCCGTGCCCACCTCGGATCTGTTCCTCACTTTGGCGCGCACGGATGCCGGTATTTCCTGCTTTCTCGCGCAAGGCTGGCGTGACGATGGCAGCCGCAATTTGCTGCTCCTGCAACGGCTGAAGGATAAATGCGGGAATCGCTCCAATGCTTCCGCCGAAGTCGAGTTTCGCGGGCTGGAAGCGGAACTGGTGGGCGTGGAGGGGCGCGGCATCGCCACCATTCTGGAAATGGCGCAGCTGACCCGGTTGGAATGTGCGTTGGGCTCAGCAGGGCTGATGCGCCAGGCGGTGGCTCGGGCCATTCACCACGCTGGCCATCGCACGGCGTTTCAGCGCCGGCTCATCGACCAGCCGCTCATGGCCAATGTGCTCGCGGATATGGCGATAGAGGCCGAAGCGGCGATGTGGCTGGCGATGCGCACCGCCGAGGCACTCGATGCGGGGGAGGCAGCACTTTTCCGCATCCTTGCCCCCATCGCCAAATACTGGATTTGCAAACGCGCCCCGGCCGTGGCGGCGGAGGCGATGGAATGCCATGGCGGCAATGGCTTCATCGAGGAGCATGTGGCGGCACGGCTGTACCGCGATGCGCCGGTGAACGGGCTGTGGGAGGGCTCGGGCAATGTCATCTGCCTGGATGTGTTGCGTGCGATGACGCGCGAACCGGAGGCGGCAGCTGCACTGCGGGCGGAGACCGCTCTAGCAGCGGGTGGACACAGCGCGTTGGACGGGTTTTTGGCCACACCGTTGCCGCAGCCCACGGAAGCCAATGCGCGCTATCTCACCCAGCAACTGGCGGTGGCACTCACGGCGAGCCTGTTGCTGCGCTTTGCACCACCGCCTTTGGCCGAAGCATTTTGCGTAACGCGCCTGGGGGGCGGTAACGGGTTTGCGTTTGGTTCGCTGCCGGAGGGCGTGAGGGCGGACACGATATTGCAGCGCGCGGCGATGCCGGTGCTGACTTAGCCCGTCCGTTTTCTGAAGCTGCAGGCGCTGAGCGATAGAGCAAGCCAGAGTGCCAGCGCCAGGGTGGCAAGCAGAAAGGCCAGGCGGATATGCGGCGGGGCATAGCTGAATATTATATCGGCCTCACCTTTCGGTACGGAAACGGACTGAAACAGGCCCGCGGGTGACACCTGCACTGCTGTTCCGTTCACTGTCGCGGACCATCCCGGAAAATACATTTCGCGCCGAATCATACTGGCCTGGGCCATGCATGAGCTGTGCATTTGCAGCCGGTTGATGATGTCGATCTTGCAGTCTGTATCGGTTGAGGATGCATAGGGGGAGGTGTTCGCGAGCTGGTAGATCGCGGTGGTCTCATCCCGGAACGCCAGGCTGAGACCGCTGAGGACCACACCGGGATCGTTTTTGCCATCCGCGCCGGTAAAACTGAAGCTTGGCACCTCGGTGCCGTAAAAACTTGGCGCCAGCCAGATCGCAACGAGCGTACCGTCCGGGTGGTTGAAACGAAAGCTCAGATCTGATCCGGCGGGAACATTGAGCGGCACGCTCAAGTGAAACGTCAGGGGCTTATTGTCCTGGGCTTGGCCGGCATCAGCTGTGGTGGTTTCGCATTGTCCGGCGGCACATAGGTCAAGCGTAATCGTACCGCGTGCAGCCCCGAGGTAGGTTCCGACGATTACCGACACGGCGCTGATGCTGGGAGAGGTGAGGGAGACTGATATGGACCCTGTGAAATCGCCTGCATTCGGCAATGAGGCGAAGTTCACATAGCCTTTGGTTTTGTCCACGAATCCGCCAATATTCGGCAACAGCGCATGGGTCATGTTGCGAGACTGCAAATGAGCCAGAGGAAAGGGCGCTGCCGTGAGATCATCACCGGCGGGTGTTACGATATAATGGACACCAAGAGCTTCGTAATTGGCCAGATGCTGCAACAGGAATGTTTGGGCGCCCGGCGCGGCACCGTTATAAATACTCAGATCGACATCTGAGAACAAATTCGCCGTGATGTAGTTGGTCCAGTCGATCGGCGTGGGCATGGCGGCATAATTGATGGAGGCAATGCCGTAACGCAGGGGAAAGTTGAAATCGAGCGGCCCCAGGCTGAGCATCCTGTCCGTGCCCGTATGCAGCCGCAGAAATTGAATGGGGGCCTGATCAATCTGGCCGCCGCGAAACCCGGCGAATTGTGTGTAGGCAAGCCCGCAGAAGGGACCTGCCAGCAACAGCGCCAGAAGTGCCGATTTATGCCGTGGGCGCTGCAGCTCCCAGGCCAGAAACAAGGTGATTAAACACGCCAGCTGGAGGGTTACAAAGCCGACCAGCATATCGGGGGAGTTTTGTTTCCACCAGGACACCAGGAAGGAAAAAGCTGGGGCAACGGCTGCAAATATGACGAGCAAAACCGTGGCCGCCATGCCGCACAAGCGCCGCCAGCCCAGCGCCTTTTGTTCGAGGTAATCGTCAAGCCCGAAGGCGGCCAGGATGAAGACACAAAACGCCAGCATGGGCCCGCTGAAACGGATGATATCCGATGTCGCTAGGCCGGGGATTAGATTGACCAGCCAGATGACCGGTGCGAATCCGGCATATCGGGCTTCCCAGAAAATAATCCAGAACAGCAGAACATAGCGCGGCTGCGGCCGTGCGCCGCGCCGCCAAAGTGCCGCAACGGCAAGCGCCAGCACAGGCAGGCCAACCCAGCTCGGCACGCGGACGAAAGCGCCGCCGAACGCCGCCGCAATGGACGGCGGGACTGGGGTGTTGAGCGGGCCGTATAAGAACGGGAAAATCTGCAACGGCATAATCGTGGCTTCGAGCCGGTTATGCGTGAATAATAGACCACTGTGCGGGCCGATATTGGCAAGGGGCAGATATTCGAAGAAGGGGATGAGCAACGGGGCGCAAATGCCAAGGGCGATCACGATGCCGAGGATGAGTTTGCCGGCAAACTGCAGCCACAGCTTTGGCGGTAATGTGCTGACGACCCAGAGCGTCCACACCGCGGCGAGCAAACCGTTCAGATACGCTGTTTCGGGAAAACCGCCGACGATTGAATAGGCCAAAGCGATGGTCACCAGCGACCAGCCCAGTTTTTTACCCTCACGGGTTGCCCGCGCGGCGTATTCGATGCCCAAAAGCAACAAGGGGAGAAACGGCAGCGGGTTGATGGCGGCGTGGGGGGAGAGGAAAAATATCGGGCTCAGGCCGTAAAGTGCCGCGCCGAGAAGGGAGGCCTCGCGCCGCAATTTTATTTCGGTAAAAAACGCGTAGGCGAACAGGCCACAGAGTATTTGCAACAGCACGCGCAGCAGCAGCCAGCCACAATTCCAGTGCAGCAGCAATACAAACGGCAGAAAGAAAACCGCGCTTTGCATTTCGGCGGCCAATGGCATGCCGGCGCCGGAATAAGGATTCCACCAGGGGATAATGCCATGCGCCCAATCGCCCGCCACGAGATGGCCGATCGGCTGGGTGATATAACCCACGGTTGGGTCCAGCCAGTCCATCTGGCCGCCGAACAAACCGCCGCGCAACTGGGTGCCTAGACCGATAAACTGCAATGTGGGGTCGTTGTTGAATATGCCGGACACCGCCAAGGCATTCGCTAACACGGGCAGCAACAGCAATATGGCCAGCGGCCAGCGGTGGCGGTGCAGGCACGGCCGAATGCGCGTTAAAAATGCCATCCGGCTATCACCCATCCCCAAATCTCCCGTAACCCTGGCCTGATTGCCAGAACTTCGGTGTTTGATCCAGCCGCCGCTATTGTACGCCATGGCCGCATGGGTTTTAACGCTTCTCAAGCGTGACGCACCAAATGCGTGCATGGCGCAGATGATTTGAAATGGGATGGACATGCAAAATACCACATACAAGCTTTTGATTGTATTGGTGTTTTTGCTTGTTGCTTTGCCGGCCGGGGTGTTACTGGCCGTCCTCACCCCTCCGGGGCAGGGACCCGACGAGCAGGCGCATATGGCCAGGGCGCTTGGCCTGCTGCACGGCGCGGTCCTGGGCGTCCGCAAACCGGCGGTCGATCCGTTCACGCACCAGCCCGTCATGCGCACGGGGCTGAAGGTGGATTTCGGCCTATATAACGCCGCCGCCAGCCCGGTTACGATGATCAACGGCAACCGCATCATCACCAGCGATGATTTCTGGGCGGAAAGTGGCCTGCCCGCCAATCACGCCAGGGCCTATATCGATATGCCGAACACGGCGGCCTATTTCCCCATTACCTATCTGCCCGCCACGGCGGCGCTGGCCATCGGCCTGGCCGCGCAAGCCTCGCCGTTTATCTGCTTCCTGCTGGCCAGGCTCTTCATGCTGGGCGCATTTTTACTCCTGGGCAGCCTGGCCTTGTGGTTCGCGGCCTTTGGCGAGGCGGTGCTGCTGACCATTCTGCTCCTGCCGATGACCATCTTCCTCGCCGGCTCCGTCAGCCAGGATGCCATCGTTGTTGCCATCATCTGCCTGGTTTGCGCGCTGCTCTCGCGCAACAGCCGCATTGCGTGGCTGGCGGCACTGCTGCTGTTTCTGTCCGTGCTGCTCTCCAAACCGCCTTACATTCCGTTGCTGGCCATATTCCTGCTGCCTTTGTCCCGCGCCGGCTTTTGGGTGAAGCTACGCGATTTGGCCCTGGCCTGCCTGCCGTTGCTGCTCTGGACCGGGCTTGTTGCCGCCTATGTGGCTGTGCCTTATCCGGTGGCACTCTATCATCCCGGCCCGCTGTATCAGGGTGATGCCAGCGTCTGGCTTGACCATGCCGTTCCCGCAGTGAATTTTCATATTCTGCTGGCCGACCCGACCAGGCTGCTTACATTGCCGTTTCGTACCGAGCAGATCTGGTTTTCCGGGTTGATGCAGGAGATGGTCGGCGTTCTCGGCCTGGTATGTATCGGCCTGCCCATGTTCTATTATTATCTCTGGGGTGCTGCCGCTGCCGCTGCTCTGCTGGGGCTGCTGTTTTGCCCGCGCCGGGCGGCCGTTCCACGCCCGGCCGCGATCTCGAATTTCCTCGTCACCATTGCAGCCATTGCGGTAACATACTGGCTGATCATGATGGTGTTTTACGTCAATTTCACCGATGCCGGCGAGGATTCCATCACCGGCCTTCAGGGGCGCTACTTCCTGCCGCTATTGCCGTTCCTGCTGTTCGCTTTGCCGGCCTTGCGCCTGCGTTTCAAACTATCGCCGATCATCCCCGCGATCCCCACAATTCTGCTCGGGCTGTATGATGTGGGTTATCTGCCGCTCACGATCGTGAAGAACTATTATTTGCATTAGTTGGGGTATCTCGACAGAGAGGTTACGGCCTGGGGACAAACTCACGGCCTTTTAGGCAAGAACCTGTCGCGAGTGGGATGTCCGCCGTCGCCGCTCACTCCTCGTCAGTCAGATCACGCAGGTAACGCTTTGTCTTGTGCTGAATATCGGCCATCCGGCCATGACTCTCGGTGATCCATCCATAGGATGGATCACCATATCAAATACGCCGCAAGAATTTTCAAACAGACACTTAGAACAAACCGCGTTTGGTACCATGGCGGAGGCCGAACGTGGCGCGGCTAAGGCAGCCTAATTGAATTTAGCCCGCAGCGTGATGCCGAAAGTTATCGGATCGCCGACCTCGCCGACAACGAGGTTGTAGGTGGGCAACGAGCCGGTGACCTCTTTGAAGAGATAGTAGCGGGAGTTAGTGAAATTGTGGATCCAGCCGGAAAGATCCCATCTGCCATCGGCCTGGCGGATGCCGAAATTGATGTTTCCAACGCCGTAACCCGGAACCTTGCTGTAGGCACTATCGTCGGCCGTGGAATAGAATGACGACCGTAGATAATAATTGCCGCCGAGATAGGCAGTCGTTTCGGTGCCCGCGATTGGGGGCAAGGGCTGATCATACTCGCCGCCGAACGAGCCACTCCATTTCGAGGCACCGGCAAGCGGCCTGCCAGTGAGATTGCAGGTGGAGGAGATGTTGGTGACCTCGATGGGGCATACGGCCTTGGGGTTGGATTCGTTATAAGCCTCATCGTAGACGGTGGAGACGAACAGGGTCAGATTATCGGTGACCTGCGCATGGATATCCGTTTCGATGCCGCGCGACCGGACCTTGGGTACGCTGGCAAGATAGGCGACAAGCTGGTTGTTGACCGCACTTAAAATCGTGCTCTGGAAGTCGGTATCCTCGTCCCAGAAGGCATCACCATCCAGCAGCAGGCGGCCGTTGAGCAGGGTTGATTTTGCCCCAATTTCGTAATTGTCGATTTTTTCGGGTGCCACGACTTTCGGCGTGGTGGGCGAGTTAACGAAGTTGAGCCCCGCGGATTTTTCGCCGTGTGAGTAAGTGATATAGGTGAGGAGATTCGGTTGCGGCTTGTAGGAAAGGGTGACGAGCCCGCCGGGCAGTATGTCGTAATGGCGCAGTGAATAGGGTGCTGCCAGCCCGTAATAGGCCGTGCGTATGGCCTGGGCAGCCGGGTTGCCGGCAAGGTTGGCGCCGCCTTGCTCGTTGCCATAGTAATCGCCGAATTTCTCCTCATAGGTCAGGCGCGCGCCACCGGTAAGGTCGAGTTTCGGTGTGATATGCCAGGTCGCCTGGCCGTAAGCGGCCTCGCTATAGGTGCTGGGAATATCGGTATATGCTCCGGCAAAGCCGTTCAAGGCAAGTTGGGTGTTAGTATAGGTCGTTCCGGTATTCGTTCCGGTAAATTCGGCGGCGGCCTGCGTGCCGAAGCGGGTGATCGCCTGGTCGTTTAGCTGCTGGTAGAAGCCGTAGAGCCCTGCTGTAAAGTCGACCGCGCCACCGAGCGGTGAGGTGAGGCGGAACTCCTGGCTGATCTGGCGCTGATGAGTGGTATTATTGGCAGCGGTGAGGATGTCCGCACCCGTGGCGTCGCCATCCAGATGCGGATACCAGTTGTAATAACTGGCGCCGGTGATGGAGGAGATCGTGTAGCCATCGAGATCGTAATCGGCCAGCAGACTAAGCCCCGCCGTCTCCATGGCGTAATGGTTCCAGCTGTTGATATCCGTGGTGCGGCCGAATGGGTTGATGGTTGGCAGCGTATAGCCGGCGGCGGCGAAGCGGTTGAAGATACTGATCTTGCCGGCGGTGCCCTGATAGGGTGCGCCGTTAGCGAAATTAGTAACCACGCCAACCGGGGTCGTTATGCAGCAATTAGCGTCGGAATGATCATAATTGGCGATGATGCGCACGGTGAGGGCGCTGGTAGGCTGCAGCAGCGCCTGGGCCCGGACACCCTTATCGTCTTCATTGGCATACGTCGCGCCGTTGCTGTAGTCTTTGATATAGCCGTTATGCTGGGTGGCATGAAATGACAGCGAAACCGCGGCCTTGTCGCTGCCGGCAAGCGCGCTCGTGGCATAGCCCTGCAGCTGCCAGTAATTATAATTGCCGTAGGAAGCGGAAATATCAGCCTCCGGCTTGAAGCTGGGTAGTTTCGTGGTGATGTTGACCGCACCCGCAACCGTGTTTTTGCCGAACAAAGTTCCTTGCGGGCCACGCAGCACTTCGATGTCCTGCAGGTCGGGCAGGTCGAAATTTGATTCCGTCGAGCGGCCGAGCAGCACACCATCGACATAGATGCCGACGCCGCCTTCAAGCCCGTCGTAGCCAAAGAAGCCGACGCTGCCGAGGCCGCGAATATCGAGCCCGATATTGCGCGGGTTATAGGCGTTGATCGTTAATGACGGCACGAACTGCTTGAGGGTATTCAGGTTAAGCGAGCCGACGGACTGAATTTGCTTCTGGCTTACGACCGTGATTGCAACCGGAACGGATTGCGCGCGCTCCGTGCGGTGCCGCGCGGTGATGACCACATCCTGTAGGCCGCCCCCATTAACGGCGGGCGGCGGCGGCGGTGTTTGGCCGTGGGCGACGGCGGGGAGCAGGCCGGCCAGGCATGTTCCGGCCATCATCGTACGGTACCAGAATGTATTTTGCGTGCGCAGTTTGCCGGAATGATGATGGAGCATGAAAATCAACTTTGCCTTTCGTAAAGCCAGTCCCTGTTAGGTCTTGAGGCACGCCGCTTTGTGCCAGCCTGCTGCTCTCTTAGAGTGGAGTAACGCAATATGTCTACTATTTTACTATTATAAATTTCGGGGTTTTGGCGATAATCTCGTTGCACATCATGCCAGGAGGTATGTAAAAAGCCAGAACCACCATGGACTGATGGTATTTTGTAAGTTCTTGCTAAAATAAGACGATATTTTAAAATAACTTTTGTGCTCCGGGTATTTTCAGGGGGGCTCCCCGAGATGAAATATAAGGAGCGATGGCCGGCATATAAGAAAATATCAACGTTCGCCTTCGCTTTTAAGTATATAAATTGTGTAGAATAATTAGAGTGGCATGATCGGCGGCTGTAGCCGGTTCCGTCATGAGTGGCCAAGGCCGAGGGAGCAATCCGCGGCGCGCCGCCATGTTGCAGAAACCAGAAAGGAAAACCATGAGCACGGCACTTGAACTCAATAGACCCACCTATACCCATATCGAGCTGAAAAAGCTGCAGCCGCATATCGGTGCCGAGATTTCCGGCGTCGATCTGCGTTTGCCCCTGACGGATGCGGTGCGCGATGAAATCCGGCGGGCACTTCTCACTCATAAGGTTATCTTCTTCAGGGATCAGGAGCTGAATGCCGAACAGCATGCAGCTTTCGCGCGCAATTTCGGGCCGCTTTACACCCATCCCAGCACACCACGGGATGAAAACATCTCGCCGCTGCACAAAATCTCCGCGGAGGAGTTCAAAAAATACGAACGTATACCGACACCAACCTCCATCGATGCCGGGTATCACACGGATACGAGCTGGCGCCTGGTGCCGACCTGGGGCGCGGTGCTGCGCGCCGTCAACCTGCCGGAAATCGGGGGCGATACGATCTGGGTTGATGCCGCGGCCGCCTACCGCCATCTGCCGGATGAGTTGAAGCAGCGGCTGGAAGGCAAGCATGTGACGCATGATTTCCGCGATGCCTTGCTAAAATCGGGCCATGACTATCCGATCGTCGCCCATCCCGTCGTGCGTACGCATCGCGAAACGGGTGAAAAAGTGCTTTGGGTCAATTTCTCGCAGAAGCCGCATATCATCGGCCTCGATATTGCCGAGAGCAAGGAAATTCTCAGCGCGGTCCTCGAAGAATACAAACGTCCTGAAGTTCAGGTGCGTTTTTCCTGGCGCCCGAACTCTATCGCGTTCTGGGATAACCGCGGTGCCGTGCATTACGCCGTGCGCAATTATGGCGATTTCCCGCGGTCGTTAGACCGTATTCTGATTGCGGACGAGCCGCTTTACGCTGATCTTTAAGCCGCTCGGTTAAAAACAAAACGCCTTCAGTGCAATTTCTGGAGGCGTTTTTTTTGACAAACAACCTTATCAGTAGTCGATGACGCCGAAGCTGCCACCGCCGGCCTGCAATGTCTGGCCATTGAGGGCAATGCTTTTGGGGGACGCCAATATGGTGACAAGCCAGGCAATCTCGGCGGCGTCGATAATGCGGCCGACCGTGACATTGGCGGCGGCCTTTTGCGCGGCGGCGGTATCCGTCTTTTCCGTGCGCGTGGCACCGGGATGAATGGCATTCACCGTGATGCCTTGCGGCCCGAATTCATCGGCTAGATTCTTGGTGATGGAGGAAACGGCAACATTTCGCACCGAGGCGATGTAATTGCCAGTGCGCCGTGCCGCCAGCCCGCCAATATTGATGATCCGGCCCCAGCCGTTCTGCACCAGATACGGCGCGGCTGCCTGGGAGGTGCGCAGATAGCCGGCGACTTTCACGTTCACATCATTCAGCAGATTACGGGCATCGACCTCAGCCAGTTTTGCCGCCGGCGCGATGCCGCCGGGGGTGGCGGCGTTGTTCACCAGAATATCGATACCGCCCAGCACCGCCACCGTGGCGCCCACCAGCGTTGCCACCGCGGCGTCGTCGCCAGTATCCGCGGCGATGGGAATGATCCGTGCCCCGGTTTCTCGTGCCAGTTCGGCCGCGGTCGTGGTCAGGGCGTCGAAGCCGCGCGCCGTGATGACGACATCAACCCCTTCCAATGCCAGCGCGCGGGCGATGGCCTTGCCGATGCCGCGGCTACCGCCGGTGACGATGGCGCGTTTGCCGCTGAGTTGCAGATCCATGGAATACCTTCGCGTTTATAGTGGAAAATGGCAGGCAACCGCCCGGCCGCCACCTTGGTGTGTCAGTACCGGCTCCTCCACGCGGCAGCGCGGTGTGGCGAGCGGGCAGCGTGTGTGGAACCGGCAGCCCGGCGGTGGATTGGCGGCCGAGGGCAGTTCGCCGGGCAGCAACGCCGTATCCCGCGGGCGCTGAATGCCGATGGCCGGAATCGCTGCGATCAACCCGCGTGTGTAGGGGTGCGCAGGTGCTGAAAATACCTCTCCCGAGGGGCCGGTTTCCACCAGCCGGCCGAGATACATGATGCCGATGCGGTCCGATATATGGCGCATCAGCGCAAGGTCATGGCCGATGAAAAGGGTGGTCAGACCGAGTGCCGCGCCGACATCCTGCAGCAGATTGACGATCTGCGCGCGGACGGAGACGTCGAGCGCGGAGACGGCTTCATCTGCCACGAGCAGGCGCGGCCGCAGCGCGATGGCGCGGGCAATGGCGACACGCTGGCGCTGGCCGCCTGAGAGCTGGTGCGGAAGACGCTTGGCCCAGCCTGCATCGAGCCCGACCTGCCGCAGCAATTCTTCGACCCGCGCACGCCGGCCGCTGGCATTGTCGATATTGTGAATCCGCAACGGCTCGGCAATGGAGTCGCCGACGGTCCAGCGCGGGTCCAACGAGCCGGCCGGGTCCTGGAAAATCATCTGCATGTCGCGCCGGGCACGGCGCAGTAATGGCGGGGACAGGCTGGCGAGATCCACGCCATCGAACAGCACCGTGCCGGAATTTGGCGGCTCCATGCGCAGCAGCAGCCGTGCCAGTGTGGATTTGCCCGAACCGGATTCTCCGACCAGACCGAAAACCTCCCCCTCGTTGAGGTTGAGCGAGACGCCGTCCACCGCGCGCAGGGTACGGTGCCCAGGCAATGGGTAATGCCGGGTAAGGTCCACGGCTTCAACCAGCACCGCTTGCTTGCGCGCAGGCGTGGCGGCCGGTGCCGGGGTGGCCGGTATCGTGATGGCGAGGGCGGGCATGGGTTGGGGGTGCCAGCATGCTGCTTCGCTTGCGGCACTGCGGGCCAGCGGCGGTGCCTCTGCGGCACAGCGTGTACTCGCCTGCGCACAGCGCGGATGAAACCGGCAGCCGGTGGAAAAATCATGGGCGGCCGGCATCGTGCCTGGGATGGCGTAAAGCCGCCCGCCGCGCGCGCTTGCATCTGTGCTTGCATCATTGATAACGGCCCGCAATAGCCCTTGCGTGTAGGGATGGACTGGGCGCGAGAGGATCGCGGCCGCCGTGCCCTGTTCGGCAATGCGCCCCGCATACATCACCACCACCCGGTCCGCGATGCGCGCGGCCGCGCCGAGATCATGTGTGATCAGCAGGACGGACAGGTTCGACTCCGCACTGATATCCCGGAGGAGGTCGAGGATCTGCGCCTGGATGGTAACGTCGAGCGCTGTCGTCGGTTCATCGGCAATGAGCAGCGCCGGATTGCAGGCGAGCGCCAGCGCGATCATGGCCCGTTGCAGCAGGCCGCCGGACAGCTCATGCGGATATTGCCCGGCGCGCATGGCAGGGTCCGGCACGCGCACCCGTTCGAGCAATTCCAATACACGCGCGCGGGCCTCGGTTCCGCCAAATCCGAGATGGCGGGTTAGAATTTCGGCAATCTGCGCGCCGATGGGAAAAAGCGGATCGAACGCGGTCATCGGCTCCTGCGAGATGAGGCCGATGCGGCGTCCACGCAGTGTGCTCATTTTGCGTTGGGAGAGGCGTGCGAGGTCCTGCCCCTCAAAGCGGATCGCGCCATGTGTCACCACCGCACCGCGATATTCGGCCAGCCGCATCACCGACAATGCGGTCAGGCTTTTGCCGCTGCCGGATTCCCCCGCGAGGCACACCACTTCGCCGGGTGCGATGGTAAGGGATACCCTCTCGACCAGTCCTAACGTGCCGCTCCGGCGTTGCACCGCGACGCTGAGATCGCGCACATCCAGAAGCGCGCTCATTCCCGGTTAGCCCGTCCATCGAGGCGCTGGCGCAGCGCGTCGCCCAGCAGATTGACAGAAACGGCCAGCGACGTGATGGCAAGACCCGGAAAGGTGGCGTACCACCAGGCAACGGTGAGATAATCCCGGCCCTGCGACAGCAGAAAACCCCAATCAGGGCGGTCAGTGACAACGCCGAGCCCGATGAAGCTCAACGACGCGCCGATCAGCACGGCTTCCGCCATGCCCAGGGTGCTGAGCACCAGCAGTTGCGGTAGCGTATGCGGCAGCACGTGGCGCAGCAGAATCCAGCTGGGGCTGGCCCCCAGCGTGCGCGCCGCGAGGATGAAGGGCCGTGCCTTGACCGCGATAACCTGGGCCCGGATGACCCGGGCGAAGCGCGGCACGATCATCGAGGTGACGGCGATGATCGTGGCGCCGTAGCCGCCCTGCAACGCCGCGGCGATGATAAGGGCGAGCAGCATGGGCGGTACGGAGATCCAGATATCGACCAGCCGCATCAACAGCTGGTCGAGCCAGCCGCCGGCATAGCCCGCAACCAGCCCCATCGCGCCGCCAGCCGTCATGCCGAGCAATATGGCGCCGGCTGCCATAAGGATGGAGCTGCGGGCGCCGTAGACCACCAGGCTCGCCACATCGCGCCCATAAGCATCGGTGCCGAAAAGATGATGCAGCCCGGGCGGGTTGAGGATGGCGTTATAGTCGAAATCGGTCGGGGCGTAGGGGGCGATGAGATCGGGGGCAATCGCGCAGGCCACTAGGAGCAGCACGACCAGCCCCGCCAGCGGCAAGACCAGGGGCAGGCGGTGCAGCTGCCGGATGGGCAGCAAACTTCCAAGGAGTGCGAAGGGCGGTGTTGTGGTTGTCTTCGCCACCAATGCGCGCGTGCGGGGCAGGCTGGTATCGCTCATGGCGCCCTCACAGCTGCGTACGCCGGTCGATCCAGCCATAGGACAGGTCGATCAGCAGGTTGAACAGAACGTAGAACAGGGCGGCGAACAGCACGACACCTTGCAGCACCGGAATGTCTTTGTTCGACAGCCCATCCACGATGAGCCGGCCCAGTCCTTGCCGGGCGAACAATGTCTCGATGACGACGACACCGGCCAGTAGCTGCCCCATGATGACACCGAGGAAAGTGACGATGGGGATGAGCGCGTTGCGCAGCACATGCCGCCATAGAATCGCACGTTCGCGCAACCCGGCGCCACGCAGTGTGGCGAGGAAGGGTTCGTGCAGCACCTCGATGACGCTGCCGCGCACCATGCGCTGCAATTGTCCGGCGGCATTGAAGCCCAGCGCCAGCGTAGGTAAGACCAACTGCTTGAAACTGCCGTTGCCAAGTGCCGGCAGCCAGCGCAGCCGCACCGAAAACAGCAAAATGAGCAACATGCCCACCCAGAAGACGGGCATGGCGGTGATGGCCAGCGTCACGGTCTGGATCAGCCGGTCCAGCGTTTTGCCCTCATGCACGGCGGCGAGCAGGCCAAGGGCCGTGCCCACGCAGATGGCAAACAGGCTGGTCGATAAAGTGAGCGCCAGGGATGGCGGCAATTGCGCGAGAATTTTGCTCAATACCGGCTCGTTGGTGGTGAAGGAGATGCCCAGATCGCCGTGCGCGAGGTGCCAGAGATAGACGCCGTATTGTTCCCAGAGCGGCCTGGTGGTGCCGAGCTGCGCGCGGATGTCGGCAATTGTCTGCGGGCTGGCGCCGTCGCCCGCCACCAGCAACGCCGGATCGCCGGGCAGCCAGTACAGGATCAGAAAAACCAGGGTGACGGCACCGAAGATCACGAATAAAGCGTGGCCGAGCCGTTGCAGCACAAAGCCCATGCTAGCCGCTGCCCAATGCGGCGCCGTGGTAATTGGGAAAGCCGTGCGCGTCGAGCGCGATGCCCTGCACATTGACCGCGGCCGCGAGATTATAGCGCAGCACATAGATTGGGATGAGATAGACCTGATCGATGATCCGCTTCTGCGCCTGCACATATAAATTGGCGCGCTTGGCGGAATCGCCTTCCGCGGCACCCGCGACAAGAAGCTGTGTCAGTACGGGATCGTTTTCATTCAAAGCCTCCATCTGCGAGCGGGCATCGGGCACGAAGAAAGAGCGCAGCACATCCGGGTCCGCCGCGTATTGCGCGCCGGCGGCAAGGTCATAGTCGTTATCGGCGAGTTTTTTGAGATAATTACCGGGCGGCTGGCTGTCGATCACCAGGTCGATGCCGCTGGCATTGAGCTGCCGGCGGACCAGTTCGATCACATCCAGCCGCTGCTCGCGGTTGCCCTGGGTATCGATGAAGCTCAAGGACAAGCGCTGCCCATTCTTCACACGGATGCCGTCCGCGCCCGGCACCCAGCCTTTGGCATCGAGAATGGCGCGTGCCTGCGCCGGGTCCGGTTTCCAGCTATCCGTGAGCGCCTGCTCGGCCGAGCCGAACAATTGATGCGAAAGCGGCGACCAGGCGCGCTGGATGGTGCCGAAATAGATGACCCGCACGATCAGATCGATATCCAGCGACAATTTCAGCGCCTGGCGAATCTGCAGGTCATTCCATGGTGCCTTGGCTACATTGGGCATCAGCGCATAGGTCGTATCGAGCATTTCCTTCTGCTGGAAGGTGAAGCCCGGATCCGCCTTGAACGCGGCAATATTCTGCGCGGGGATTAAATCCGCCACCTGCACCTGGCCACTCTGCAAAGCTGATACGCGGGTGAGTTGCTCCGGCACATCGGCGAAGATCAGCTGGTCGAGCAAAGCCGGGCCGGGATGGGCGGCACCAGCCGGGGCCCATTGATAGGCAAGGTTTTTCGCCAGCCGGATTTGCGTGCCCGGGGTGAGGCTGGTGAATTTGAACGGGCCGGTGCCGACGGGATTTTGGCCGAAGGCCTTGCCGTATTTCTGCACAGCCGCGGGCGAGGCGATGGCCAGGCCGGTTGTGGATAAATTATGCAGGAACGGCTCAAAGGGCGCTGAAAACTCCAGGCGCACCTGAAACGGGGAGAGCACCGTAGCACCGGTGTATGGGCCGATCTGCGACAAGGATTGCAAAGCATTGGCGGGGTTTAAAATGCGGTCGAAATTTGCCTGCACGGCCGCGGCGTTCAATGGAGTGCCGTCGTGGAAGGTGACATCCTGCCGCAGCGTGAAGGTGTATTGAGTCCGGTCCGGCGAGATTTCCCAGGCGGTCGCAAGCCATGGTCCCACCGATTGGTCCTCGCGCAGCACCACGAGATTGTCGAAGATCGAACGTAACACGCGCGCCTGCGGGGCGAAGCGGCAATTATGCGGATCGAGCACGAAACTCGGCACCGACGCGCCGTCGAAGGCCACGGTCAGCGTGCTTCCCGTTGTGCTGCCCGTGGTGTCGGCCCTGGCCGTGGGGGCGCCTGCAACGAATGCCGCGCCGGTGATCAACGTCGCAAAGTCACGTCTCGTCAGCATTGGCAGCGCCCCTCACGTCAACCGTGCCGGGAGTGGCCACGATAAGTTTTTTATTATAGCGTACATTAAGTCTATAGGCAAGATATTGTTATATGATGAAATCTTGTAATCACGCGCCAAAAAATCATCGATTTTGCCGTTGATCTGGCAAGGCCTTCCGGCCGCACCGTGTGTAGCCGGCTGGTTGCCGTGGGCCTGGAAGACGTGGGCTAGAAGGCGTGGGTCTAGAAGAAAACGAAGGACCGGACCACGACGTTCTTGCGGCACCGCGCATCGGCAGGCGCGGTTGGGTCTATACAGGCGGTATGGAAGGACCAGCGCGAGACAGAACCATCAGTAATGGAATCATAGCATTTCAGCATTGAGACCTCATTGGATTTCTGTTGGGGCAACCAGTACCATTCGTGATCTGGACGGTAGGTGAAGCGGGTGGTCTCGCCGACGCGGTCGTCATAGATGCGGTAATTCGTGATGTAGGGCTGGTCCGCGAAGGACGGCCAGGCGCAGAGCACGAAGGGAAATTGCTCGACCGTCTCCATTGGCTTGGCGAGATTGATGGACATGAACCGGCGCGACATTTTTTCGTCTGCTTCCGCCTCGGTGTAATGCTGCGTGCGGCCGAAATTGCGCAGGTTGCGGGTGAGGAGTTCGCGGCAGCGTACGCGGCCGCTGTTATCGTTGAGATCGTTATGCACGATGTTGGCATATTGCGCGTTCACGCCGGGGTTCTTGGCATCCTGGTCCTCCGTGCGGTCGCCCGTGTAGTCCTTGTCGAAAACATCGTGGTTATAGACCAGCGCATCCGTGGCACCGGGAAAGAATTCCAGCAGGAGCTTCTCGATTTCGGGGTAGAAGACGCGTTCCACCTCTGCCGCATCATAAAAATTCGCACATTTGGACTCGAGATGGGCGAGCGAGACGCCGAGCCGGTCCATGCATTCAGGGCTCTCTGGGGAGAGGCCGGGGTAATACTCGCCGATACGCCGGGCATCGCGCAGCACCTGCGGGAAATAAAGCTCCGGCCGCCGCTGGGCGAGCTCACCGCTGCTCCGCAGGAGTTCAGCGAGATCGGCGCGTGCCGGGTCCTGCCAGATTGCGTTGGAGGAGACGACGGAATAGGTTGATCGCTCATAAACCGTATAGCAGAGCGGCAAGGCCACGCCGCCTTCGGGAACCTCGATGGGATTGGAGCGGGGATTAGCCCGACTGTAATCCAGGCATTCGTCGTAATCCCGGAACCCCAGGCCCCACCGTGTTTGAATTGGCCCTGGCGGCGCGCTGTCGATCGTCTCGATCAGGAGCTGTTCTTCGCCGCTGGTGATTTCGATGCGGGCATCCTCGAATGCCGAGGCAGTTCCGGCATCTCCATTGCGCGCAAACGCCATGTAGGACAAACCGCCATTTGCCGCGACGGGCGGCGGTTGCCCCGCGGTGCGTTGTAGCGGCGGCACATAGGCGTTGTTGTTCACCGCAAGGGTTTTGCCGGCAAAGTCGTTCTGGGTAACATCGATCTGGCTCATCGTGTGTCTCCGGTTTGTTCAGCCGTAGCTTGGCACAATGGGAGGTGTCTTTCAGATTGAGTACTTCCGGGCCACGCAAAGCTGAGCTGCGCGAATAGCATCGTGCGGATTACTTGACAATTACTATCGGCATTATAGTGTAAACTCTGCGCTTGGTCATGCAACAAATTGGATGCGGATTTTGCCAGATATCCCTGCAACTGGATACGCGGGATCCTGCGGCATATTACGAACACATCGGCCAGGACCGGTTGTAGAACAGGATATACCTATGAACGAAATCACCAGCCTCGCACGGGCTGCCGCGGCCAAGCTATTGCACCAGCGCTATCGTGGCGATGTGCCGGGCGTTGCCGTGTTGAACGAAACTCTGGATGTACTGCTGTCACATCGCTCCGTGCGTACCTATTTGCCGGAAAAATTGCCCGTGGGCACTCTGGAGACGTTGGTCGCCGCGGCGCAATCGGCATCCTCCTCTTCCAATCTGCAGGTCTGGAGTGTCGTCGCCATTCAGGAGCCGGCGCGCAAGGCCCGGCTGGCGGCTCTGGCGGGAAATCAGCAGCATATTCTGGAAGCCCCCTTGTTTCTGCTTTGGCTTGTCGATTTGCACCGGCTGGCAGCGTTGAGCAAGGAACGCAACGAGTCTGCCGAGGCGCTGGGCTACTTTGAAAGCTTCCTGCTCGGTGCCGTGGATGCTTCGCTCGCGGCACAGAACGCTGTGGTAGCGGTGGAATCGCTTGGGCTCGGTGCCATGTATATCGGTGCTATACGCAACCATCCAGCCGAGGTCGCTGCCGAGCTTAACCTTCCCCCGCAGGCCTTCGCGCTGTTCGGTCTCGCCATCGGGCGGCCGGACCCCGCGCGGCCGGCGGAAGTTAAGCCGCGCCTTCCGCAGGAGGTCGTACTGTTCAAGGAACAATATGAATGGGGTGAACGGGAACGAGCCGGGATCGCCGCTTACAACGAGCGGATGCGCGGTTTCCAGCAGGAGCAGAACCTGCCCGTGCAGGATTGGACGGATCAAGCCGGCGCGCGTATCCGCAATGCGGCGAGTTTGCATGGGCGCGATGTTTTGCGTGACGTACTGAACCAGCTTGGTTTCGCTTTACGCTGACGGCACCGCGCGAAAAATTGCAAGCGGGCCGGTTTGCGCGGTCATCCCGGCTTAAAGGCAGCATCTATATGCCTCTGGTACAGCATGGCATGATTTTTATTTTGCCATGCCGTACCAGAATATCTTCCGCTAACGCCGCACGATTACTCGGCAGCAACCGCCTGCAATAAGTTGTGATCACGCGCATAGCGGTTCTCCGGCGCCGGCAAACCGAGATGCCCACGCAGCGTGTCATGTTCATACTCGTGTCGGAACAACCCGCGCTGTTGCAGAATGGGCACCACGCGTTCGCGGAATAGTGCAAAATCCTTTGAGCGGGTGACCCTCAGGATGAATCCATCCGCGGCACGGCCCACGAACCAGCGTTCGATCTCGTTGGCGATCGTTTCGGGCGATCCCACGAAATCTGACCGAAACACGCCGAAGCGATAGGCGGCTTGGCGTAGCGTCAGTCTGTCCCGCGCGGATAAACGGATGATCCGCTCGGCTTGGCCTTTATAACTGTTGAGTGTTACGCCTGTGAGATCTGGAAAAGGGGAGTCGAGATCGTACTGGGTAAAATCATGATAGTTGAAAGCGCGCCCTAGTTGTACAAGCAGCTTTTTAACATCGAGTCCGTCCCTGGCCGCCGCTGCAATCGCCTGGGCTTCCTCATCGGTTTCGGCGATGGTCGGCGATAGGCCAGGCATGACCTTGATCAGCTCGGGATCACGGCCAAGTGCCGCGGCGCGTGCTTTCAAATCCTGGTAATAGGCGCGTCCTGTCTCGAAATCCTCCGCGCTGGCAAAAGTCGCTTCGGCAATCAATGCACCGAGGTTGCGCCCTTCACTGCTGTCGCCTGCCTGGAAGATAACGGGTTGCCCCTGCCGCGAACGACTGAGCGCGAGCGGCCCGGCGACCGAGAAATGCTCGCCCTTATGGTCGAGGCGATGTTGCTTGCGTTTGTCGAGGAAAATGCCGTTCGCCTTGTCGCGCGGGAAGGCGTCATCTTCGTAGGAATCCCACAATCCCTTCACGACTTCAACGAACTCGTGCGCCCTTGCGTAGCGCACGGCGTGGTCGAAATGCTCTTCGCGGCCATAATTGCGCGCCGCACCCTCAAGCCCTGTCGTTACCACATTCCAACCGGCACGCCCCTTGCTGATATGGTCGAGCGAACCAAACTGGCGGGCCACATTATAAGGCTCCCAATAGGAAGTGGTGAGTGTGCCGACGACGCCGATCTTGGCGGTCGATACCGCTATTGCCGAGAGCAGGGTTAGCGGCTCGAGCCGGTTTAAAAAATGCGGTGCCGTATCCGGTGTGATGAAAGGCGAATCCACAATGAAGACAAGGTCGAACTTCGCCGCCTCTGCCGCCCGCGCGTTCTCGATATACCAGTCGATGTCAATGCTGGCATCGCCTGCCACATCGGGCTGCCGCCAGGTTGCATGGTCGGCGCCTACACCCTCGAGAATAGCACCTAGCTTTAACTGGCGTGGCTGATCGGTCATAATCACATATCCCTATATTCTATATGGAATTTAACATGTTTTGTCTGCCGGAAAAACGAGAAATACTCATAGCCGCTTTAGTTTGATTAAAGTCTCTGCAAAATCCCGGAAGCACCGCGTGTCAGCCTGCAGGAGCGCCCCCCACATCATCCGTGCCGCCACGCCGCTCTCTTCAATCCACAGATGTCACGCTGTAGGCGGCACCCGCGAGCAATGCGCTGTAGGGCGCTCCCATGCTCGTTATCCAGACGACCGGTGATTCGGCCCCGTGTTTCTTGAAGATATCGCACATAACCATGAATAATACTTGATTGTCTATTTGATCTATAGCTATTATCTAATATCTATGTGCCGGGAATGCCCTATCCTACTTGTGCTCGTGAGCTGTCGACGCGTCTCAAGCGTCTGACGGTCCAATAGTCTCGGTGTGCTCGGCAGCCGCGACCAGCGGCTTCCTTCGCGGAGATTTTCCCGTCATTCATCAACTCTTACGCGCAGACGATGCGCCGAATAAGTAGCGGTATCGAAAGGAATTGCGCGTGAATTGCAGAAAACACTCTTGGTTCAAATATATCTGCATAGCCGCGCTGGCATTCGCCCCACTGGTACTGACTGCTTGCCATCGGAAAGCGAGCGCCGATGATAATACGCTCAGAATTGCCTTCGCCGGCGACAACACAACCCTCGTAAGTCTCGATCCGTTTCAGGTTTATTGGATCGAGCATCGGGTCGTGCTGCGCAATGTCGTCGAATCATTGACCGATCAGAATCCCGATACCGGCGAAATCATTCCCTGGCTCGCGAAAACTTGGCAGATCAGCCCGGACGGGTTGCAATATATTTTTACCTTGCGAGACGACGTGACCTTCAGCGATGGCGAAAAATTCAATGCCCAGGCAGTAAAAATCGCCTTCGATTCCGATGAGGCCGAGACGGTGAAAAATCCGGGCGTGTTCGGCGCCACCTATCTTTCAGGCTACGCCCATGCGGATGTGATCGACGATCAGCACGTCCGCATCGTGCTTTCGCGTCCCAACGCTGCCTTCCTGCAGGCCACCTCCACCACCAACCTCGCCATTCTGGCCCCCGCCTCCTATGCGCTGACGGCGCAGCAGCGTTCCCGCGGCGCCATCGTCGGCACCGGCCCCTTCATTCTGCAAAGTTACGTGCCCGCGGTCGGGCTGACCCTCATCAAGCGCAAGGGTTACGCCTGGCCCTCCAAGGCCGTCACCAATCCGGGCGAGGCGCATATCGACAAGATCCTCGTCAGCTATGTTCCCGAGCAATATGTGCGCGACGGCGCGTTCGTACAGGGCAGTATCGATATCGTGTGGCCGCGTCTGCCGTTTTCCGACACCGAATCAGGCCTGTTGAAGTCGCATGGTGCCACGATCTATAGTCGCTCTTTGCCGGGGCCTGCCTATAATCTGTTTCCCAATACCAGCGCCGGCCGGCTTCTCGCCGACCCAGCGGTCCGGCTTGCGCTGCAAAAATCCATCGACCGCCCAGGCTACGCCGCCACGATCTACGATGCGCAATTTCCCGTGGTGGAGAGCGTGCTCGACAGGACGACGCCCTATTTCAAATCGGAAAAGCAGAATCTTGCCTATGACCCGCATGGTGCCGCGCAGTTGCTCGATGCGGCGGGTTGGAAGCTGGGCCAGGATGGCTATCGCTATAAGAACGGCAGAGCGCTGGCTCTGGAGGAGGTCGCGCAAGCCCAATCGCCCGGCGATGAGCTGTTGCAGGACCAGCTACGCAAAGTGGGAATCGCCCTCAAGATCACCGTGGTTGTGCCCGGCACTTATGTTTCGGATATCATCCACGGAAATTATGATCTTATCGGCTCCTATTTGACGCGCGGCGATCCCGCAGTGCTGCAGAGTTTCCTCGATCCGCGTTTCGCCCTCCAGGCAAAACTGGCCCTCGATGCCTATGACCCGGCGGACCTCGCCGAAGCGGAGCAGCTTTTCGACGCCGGGCTGATTACCACCGATACGAACAAGCGTGCCGCGGCCTACGGCCAATTGCAGGACCTGCTCATCAAAGAGGGGGTTGCCTTCCCCATCTACGAACGCATCTGGCAGGTCGCCGTGGCGAAGAATGTGCAGGGCTTCACCTGGACAGACGAAGGCTTCGCCTCGTTCAACGACATTGAGATCAAACGATGACCGGGTACATCTTATCACGGCTCGGACAGGCATTTCTGGTGTTGTGGGGTGCCTTCACGGTCACCTATCTCATCCTTTACCTGCTGCCCGGCGATCCATTGTCGATTATGCTCGGCGCCTCCGGGATACAGCCAGGTTCGCTCTCGCCACAGCAGCTGGATGTGCTGCGGGCGCAATATGGACTCGATCAGGGCGTGGTCGCACATTATTTTTCGCTGCTCGGCGGTTACCTGCAGGGTGATTTTGGCCGCTCGCTCGCAGATAACGACCCAATCCGCCAGCTCCTGTTCGCGCGGGCAGCGCCGTCGCTCGAGCTCGCCGGGAGTGCTGTGGTGCTGTCGGTGCTGGCTGGCTGCGGCTTTGCCTATGCCGTGTCGCTCGTCACTTGGCGGCCGCTGCGGCAGGCACTCACACGCCTGCCGGCGCTGGGGCTTTCCACCCCGGTGTTCTGGACCGGATTGCTGTTGATCCAGATCTTCGCTTTCGATCTCGGCTGGTTCCCCGCCACCGGCAACGACGGGATTCAGAGCCTGATCCTGCCTGCCGTGACGCTCGCCATTCCCAGCGGTGCCACCTTCGCGCAGGTGCTGCTGCGCAGTTTCGGCGATGTCTGGAGGGAGCCCTTTATCGTCACCGCGCTGGCCAAGGGGTTGAGCCGGGGCCAGGTCCAGGCGCGTCACGTGTTGCGCAACGCGCTGCTGCCGGTGTTTACGTTGATCGGCCTGCAGATCGGCAATCTGGTGTTTGAAGCCGTACTGGTGGAAACCGTGTTCGCACGGGTGGGTGTCGGCCGCCTCGCCCAGGAGGCCGTGCTACGGCAGGATATGCCCGTGGTGTTGGCCATCGTTACCCTGGCGGCAGCGATCTTTGTCGTGATCAATCTCATCGTTGACCTGCTCTATCCCGTGTTTGATCCGCGCATCACCCGCACACCCAGGGTGACGTGATGTCGAGCATCCGCGATCTCGAAGAGACGCCGGTGCCGGCACCGGTTTTGGAGAGCGTGGCCGATGCGCCAGTTTCCGGCGGCGTGCCACGGCTGCGGCCCAGCCGCTTCAAACGCACCGCCGTAACACTCCGGCCGCTGCTGGCGCGCCCCGGCTTTCTGCTGGGGGCCGGGCTCATCGCCTTCGTGCTGCTTGCCGCTGCTTGGCCGCAATTGCTCACGGGTTATGACCCCTATGCCACCTCGGAAGCCGATAAATTTCTGCCGCCCAGCATGGCGCACTGGTTCGGCACGGATGATCTGGGCCGCGACCTCTACACGCGCGTCGTTTTCGGTGCGCGGCTTTCGGTTGCGGCGGCGCTGATCGCGGTGGGGATTGGCCTGACAGTGGGGCTGACGCTCGGCGTGCTGTCCGGTTACCTTGGCGGGTTGGCCGACGAGGTGATCATGCGGGCCGTCGACGTGATGCTGGCATTGCCGCCCCTTCTACTTGCCCTGGCGCTCGTGACGGCCATCGGCTTTGGGACCATTCCTGTTGCTATTGCGGTGGGTCTCGGCATCATACCCGGCTTCGCGCGCACAACCCGCGCCGAGGTGCTGCGCGTCAAAATTCTGCCCTATGTCGAGGCCGCGAAACTGGGCGGGGCCGGATGGTTCAGTGTTCTGCTGCGCCATGTGCTGCCCAATAGCTGGGGGCCCGTCGCGGTGCTGACCACGCTCGATTTCGGCTTTGCCATTTTGGCGACGGCCGGGCTCAGTTTCCTCGGTTTCGGCGCGGCACCACCGGCCGCGGAATGGGGCACGCTGATCGCCGATGGGCGCAATTTCCTGATGACCACGCCATGGCTTTCGTTGATTCCGGGATTGTTCGTGGCGGTTGTCGTCTTCAGCCTGAACCACATTGCCCGCACTATCGAGGAACTGTAGCGATGGCCCCCCCTCCGGCCGATAATCTCGTCGAAATCCGCGGCCTGCGCATTGCCTACCCGGCCGCAGGCCAGCTCAACGAGGTGCTGCATGACGTAACCCTTGCGATCGGTAGAGGCGAGAGGCTCGCGATCGTCGGCGAATCCGGCTCAGGCAAATCGACCATCGCCGGCGCCCTGATCGGATTGCTGTCTCCGAATGCCCGGATCACGGCTGGGCAGATTCTGGTGAACGGAGAGGATGTGGCGCACGTGCCCGAACGGCGGCGGCGGGCGCTGCGGGGTAAGGTGATCGGGCTGGTGCCGCAGGACCCGATGGTGGGGCTCAACCCCACCACCCGCAACGGCAGGCAGATTGCCGAAGCGCTGATCCAGGCCAAAGGCCGGCGCACCCGCGGGATAGACGCCGATGTGCTCGACCTGCTGGAGCAGGTCGGGATCGACAATCCCGTGCTGCGGGCGCGGCAATATCCGCACGAGCTTTCGGGCGGCATGCGCCAGAGGATATTGATCGCCATTGCGCTGGCTGGCGATCCCGATCTGCTGATTGCCGACGAGCCAACTAGCGCGCTCGATGCCACCGTGCAGAAACGGCTGCTCGACCATCTTGATGGGTTGGTAGCCAAGCGTGGTATTTCACTGCTTTTGATCACGCATGATCTTGGGGTGGCGGCAGACCGATCCGACCGTGTTCTGGTGATGCAGGCCGGACGGATCGTCGAACAAGGAACGCCGGCACGCATATTTTCGGGCCCCGCCAGCGAAGCCACGCGTGCGCTGATCGCGGCCGCACCTGCGCTGAGTAGAGATGGCGGATTTGCTGTCCGCCATCTCGATGTGCCGCTTACGCCTGAAATATTGTCGTTCGACCGTGTCGCCAAATATTTTACCCTGCCGCGCGGCAGCGCCGACCGGCAGTTCGCAGCACTGGAAGAGGTCAGTTTCTCCGTACGCGCCGGCCAGACGATGGCGATCGTCGGCGAATCGGGGTCGGGCAAAACAACGATATTGCGCGTGGCCTTGGGACTGGAGAAACCATCCCGCGGCAGAGTGATTTTTGAAGGTCAGGAGATCAGCGGTATGACGGAGCGGCAGTTCCGCCCACTCCGTCAACGGGTTCAATTGGTGCAGCAGAATCCGTATGCCTCGCTGGATCCGCGCCTCACCATTTTTGAGAGCATCGTCGAGCCTTTGGTTTCATTCAAGTTGGCGAAAGGGGCGGAACTCGATGCAGCCGCGCGGCGGTTGGCCGATATCGTGCATTTGCCGGCGTCATGCCTTACCCGCCGGCCGCGCGAACTTTCGGGCGGGCAGCTGCAGCGTGCCATCATCGCCCGCGCGCTTGCACTCAAACCCGATCTTTTGTTTCTTGATGAACCCGTCTCGGCGCTTGATGCTTCCGTCAGCGCCAAGATTCTCGATCTGCTGATCGAATTGCAGGAGCGTCTGGGCGTCAGCTATGTGCTGGTCTCGCACGATCTGGCGGCGGTTGCGCGCATTGCTCACCAGCTTCTTGTGCTACGGCGCGGAACCATCGTGGAACAGGGGCCGATCGCTCAGGTCCTGTCCGCGCCGCAAAGCCCCTACACAAGGCAACTGCTTGAATCCGTCCCCGGACGCCGTCTGGTTTCGTCCGCTGCCTGAACATGCGTATGGCCCGTTTGGGCGCGCAAATAGGTTAGATATTGTGGGATCCGGAATCGTCGTGTTCGTCACCGGATCCTTGCGTATTTTGCGTCAGGCCGCCTGAAGACGGTGAATGGCGACGCCGGCGGCCAGATCTTTGGCGCGCAGACCGAATGCCGCCATATGCGCGGAGGCGGCGCGTGCTTTCAGCGTGTCCGGACTTTCCCATTTCTCGATCACGATGATCGTATCCGGGCCAAAAGCCGGGTCCGCGTCCGGCGTGTCGATCGTCACGGAGTACTCGATACACCCGCTCTCGGTCAGGACAATGGGAGAGAGTTCCGCGAATGCATCAAGCAGTGCGGGGCGCTGTCCAGCCTTGGCGGAGATGATGGCGACAACATGGATCATGGTCTTCTCTTTCAGAGCGAAGGTCCAGAAATATCCGGGCCGGATTGTTCAGGAAAACGTATTATGCCTGAAACGAGGTTCAAATTCCGACAGCAATCTTATCCTGCGTCTTCGTTTCAAAATCGCTTGCATCATGCCGTTCATGCAGCTGGCCTGAAGCTTCGCCAGTCGCACGATTGACCATGCGGCCACGTTGTACCGCCGGCCGCTGCCAGATCGCCTCGGCCCAGCGTTGCAGATTCTTGTAATCCTGAACCTGCAGAAATTCGCCAGCGCCGTACAGCCAGCCTTTTGCCAGACCGCCATACCAGGGCCAAACGGCAATATCGGCAATCGTATATTCGCCGCCGGCGAGATATTCGTTTTCCGCCAGGCGTTTGTCGAGTACGTCGAGTTGACGCTTCGCCTCCATGGCGAAGCGGTCGATCGCATATTCGATTTTCGCCGGTGCATAGGCATAGAAATGGCCCAGCCCGCCGCCGAGATAGGGGGCACTTCCCATCTGCCAGAACAGCCATGACAGGCTTTCCGCGCGCGCCTTCACCGCTTTAGGCAAGAACGCTCCGAATTTTTCAGCGAGATAGAGCAGGATCGCTCCGGATTCGAAAACCCGGATGGGCTCAGGGCTGCTGCGATCCAGCAGCGCCGGTATCTTCGAGTTGGGGTTGACCCCCACGAAACCGCTGCCGAATTGGTCGCCATCACCGATCTTGATCAACCAGGCGTCATATTCCGCGCCGGCATGGCCGCGCGCGAGCAGTTCTTCCAGTAGGATCGTGACCTTTTGGCCGTTCGGCGTGGCCAGAGAGTAGAGCTGGAGCGGATGCCTGCCAACGGGCAACTCCTTCTCATGGGTGGGCCCCGAGACCGGCCGGTTTATGGACGCGAACTGGCCACCATTCTCCTTGTTCCAGGTCCAGATTTTCGGTGGCGTGTAATCTGATGTGCCGGTCATGTTCGGAGTCCCATATGGTTGCAACGCGCTTGTACCCTAGCATATTGCTCCCGAACGTGAAGCGTGCGCCGGCCCGCTTGAAACTTCCACGAATACGGGCCGCGCATCGATAGAAAATGCGATCTTGCAATCAGGACCGTGCAATAAAATGCTCCACGGTTTTGGCCGTGGAGCGGTTTCGTCGATGCGGTCGGTTCTCAGAACACGTATCTTACGCGTGCATAATACAGCCCGCCGTCAATCCCGATCTGGGAAGACGCGGTATCGTATTTGGTGCCGAGATACTGGTTGGCGAGCGGGACTTCCTTCGGATAGGCATTGAAGAGATTATTGGCGCCGCCTGCGAGTTCCAGATGCGGCGTCAGTCTGTAGCGCAATTCTATATCCGTGGTGTAGGCCGTAGGGTTGGTAAAGTGGTAGAAAACGCTCGATGAATACTGGTTGGGGCCGGCCGCGAAATAGGTGAGATCATCCGAGGTGGGGCCATAGATCGTCTCGTTCAACACGAAACCCCATTTCTCGCTTTCCCAATCGGCACCCAGGAGGATTTTGAATTTCGGCGTGGTCGAGGTGAGATAGGAACGCTGCTGCGCGTTGAGTGCCGGCGTACCTTGCGCGTTGTTCTTCACGCTGGTGATCTCGGTATCGTTGATATTCGTGCCCAGGCTCCAGTTGATGCTGCCATGGTCCTGCAAATCCTGAAGGTAATCGCCGGTAATGTCCGCGCCGCGGGTTCTGGTGTTGGCGCCGTTGATGAAATAGCTGGCGGAGACATCGGCCGTGTCGATTCCGCCCGGCAAAGTGACGCCGGCACCCGATAATGCGGCGATGGCGGTGGCGCCATAGGCCGTGCCGCCATCCACTACGCGGTTGCTGATGTCCACCTGATAGGCATCCGCTGTGAAGTTGAGGGCCGGTAGAGGATTAAGCACGAAGCCGACATCGTAATTGGTGGATTTTTCCGGCTTGAGCGGCAGGGACCCCAGGCTTTTGGCGACGGCGGAATTGGGAGCGAGCTGCCCGCTGGCACCGGTGGGGGAGACGTTGAGGTTGGTATAATATTCCTCGGCCAGAGTGGGGGCCTGGAAGCCCGTGCCGATGCTGCCGCGCACGGCGATCTGCGGGTTGAAATCATAGCGTGTGGTGAATTTGCCGTTCAAGGTATTCCCGGCATCGGAATAATGCTCGAAGCGCCCGGCGACATCCACATGCCATTGCGGCGTTAGTTTCGTGCCGAGGTCGAGATAGCCGGCCTCGGAATTGCGGAAATGCGCACCGGCGCTAAAGGATTGCAGGCCGGGCAGTGCCTGGGCACCGCCACCATAATAGGAATCCGCATCACCCGCGGCGATCTTATAGGAATCGAGACGGTGCTCCAAACCCCAGGACACGGTAACCGGTGCCGGCAGAAACGGAACATTAAACGGCCGGGAGAGATCGAGATTGTTGGTCCATTCCGTGTTGGTGAGGTTTTCAATATGAAAACTGGTCGGCGTATAGCCGGTCGCATCATAAAGGGATGGATTGGCAGAGTTGATCAGGCCAATATTATCGTAATCCGCGCCATAGGTTGAGCTGACATCCCAATGCCAGTTGAACAGATTATCGCCTTTGACACCCACGGTCGTGGAGAAATCATCTTCGGAAAGCGTTTCTTGCGGGGAGAAGCCGCCGGGGAAGACTGGCAGGCCGGTGACCGTGCTCGTCAATACCGAGGGCAGGCGATAGTTTTCATAGGTATTCGCATCACGATGGCCATAGGTGCCGAAGCCATAGACCTCAACGCCATCCGGGAAATAGTACCCGGTGTTCACGGAAAACAGCTCGCGGTTATAGGATGGGTCGCCCAGGATCTTGTTGTCGAGATAGCCGGTGCGCGGATCGGGGCCGGATCTGTAGGTATGGTCCTGGCCGGCATATTCGCCGCTCAGATTGACGAAGCCGTGGTCGAAGAGCGAGGTTCCGACATTCGCCGAGAAGTTGCGGGAAAAACCATCGCCTGCATAATATTTGCCGGCATTGGCTTGCACCGATCCGCCATGATCCGATGATTTCAGGATGATGTTGATGACGCCGGCAATGGCGTCTGAGCCATATTGGGCCGAATCGCCGCTCAGCAGGACTTCGATATGGTCGATCGCGCTGACCGGGATTAGATCGATATCGACACCGGTGGCGCCCTGCTGCGGTCCGGGATCGAGCTGTACATTGGCTGTGGTATGGCGCCGCTTGCCGTTGACCAGCACAAGAACGTGATTCGGGCTCAGACCGTGAATGGTGAGAACATCCGTCAGATTCGCCGTGTCGCCACCCATCACCTGCCGGGCGATTGAGGGAGCGAGTTTCTGCAGCGCGTCGCGCAGCGTCACCTCGCCGGTCTTCTCTAAAGCTTGGCCAGAGATGACCTGAATCGGCGTGGCACTGGTGCGCGCCTTGGTTCCGGTTTCGCGCGTGCCGGTGACGATGATGTCATTCAGGGCAGGCGAGGTGGCAGCCGGCGGGTTGCTTACGGATTGAGCATGTGCGGCCTCAACGGAGAGTGCCGAAACAGCGATGGTTGAAAGCAGAAAGCGTTTGAATAAATAATGATCAGTTTTTTTGGCGCGCGTTGTGGCGGCGCGTGAATACGTAATGAAATGCCGCATTTTTGCTCCCATTTGTGCAGTTCCTTCGGCGCCGGAGCGGTCGCGAAATGCGCCGCCCGGCCTGTTATCGTGATGTTACGAATGTTTAGTGATTCACAAGGGACAGTAGATACTCAGCGGCTGTAAAGTTAATTATGCTAATGAGTCGTTTAGATATTTTCATATTTCCTCCGGAATCAAAGCCGTTAAGAATCAAATTCTACTAATGAAATTCATGAGAAAATATTTACGTGCGTAATTCATTCAGTTTATAGAAAATTATGCTGGAACAATTTTTGCCGAAATTAAAATACTATTGACTCTATGTGTATATAGGCCGGAGTAGACATGTGCGTATCAAAATACGGTAGGAGCGGTGAATGGCGGGATGATGATAGCAGGAATCCTGCTGTGGTCATGCAACGCGTACGGAACATCCAAATATTATAACGAAATAGAAATATATTTGCGTGTATGCGGCGGATATTCAACAGAGCAAGGACGATGGACTGACGATGGTATTTCAGCCTGGAACGACGCGGCGGCAATTACTGACGATGATCGGCCTTGCTGCCGGTAGCAGCGCGCTCTATCAAGCCATGACGGGCATTGCGCATGCCGCGGAATCGGATTTCGCGGGCCCGCCCAATTTATCGGGGGCCAAGCCCGGGGCCAGCGTGTTGGTGCTGGGGGCGGGGCTTGCCGGCATGCTGGCGGCCTATGAGCTGAGAAACGCAGGCTATAAGGTGCAGATTCTCGAATATCAGAATCGCGCCGGCGGCCGAAACTGGTCGCTGCGCGGTGGCGACTCCTATACTGAACTTGGCGGCGCCACGCAGAATGTGCAGTTCGCGCCGGGCAATTATCTCAATCCGGGGCCGTGGCGCATTCCCTACCACCATCGCGCCTTGCTGCATTATACAAAGCAATTCGGCATCGCGCTGGAGCCGTTCGTGCAGGTTAATTACAACGCGCTGCTGCATAACTCTGCTGCCTACGGCGGCAAGCCGCAACGCTACCGCGCGGTAGCGGCGGATTTTCAGGGGCATGTTGCCGAGTTGCTCGCCAAAAGCATCAACCAGAAGCATCTCGACCAGCCGGCGACGAAGGCGGACCGCGATGCCATCATCGATGCGCTGCGCGGCTGGGGCGGGCTGAACGACCAACTCGCCTATGCCAAGGGCGATGAAAGTGCGAATTTCCGCGGCTACGCCAAGGACCCTTCAGGCGGGGTGAATGGCGCGCCTGTGCCATCCGATATTCTGCCACGCGACGAGCTGATCCGTTCCGGGCTGTGGCATGCGCTGGCAGCGAATGCGAATTACGAGATGCAGACCACGTTGTTCCAGCCGGTGGGTGGCATGGACCAGATCGGCAAGGGTTTTGCTAAGCAGGTGCAGGATCTTATCGATTATAACGCCAAGGTCACGAAGATCACGCAGGATGATAAAGGTGTGACGGTGACGTATGAGGACCACAATAACGGTGGCGCCGTCAAACAGGCGCAGGCGGATTTTGCGGTGGTCACCATCCCGCTCTCGGTGCTCAGCCAGATCGAGATCCAGGTGAGCCCGGCGAAGCAAGCGGCCATCCAGGCGGTGCCTTATGCCACCTCGCTGAAAATCGGGCTCGAATTCAAGCGCCGATTCTGGGAGGAGGATGAGGGAATTTTCGGCGGCATCAGCTATACGGATCAGGAGATCAGTACGATCGCCTATCCCAACCATGGTTATCAGTCGGGCGGCAAGGCGGTGCTGCTGGGCGCCTATAGTTTCGGCGGCAAGGCCTACCGCATCGCGGGCCTGCCGCCGGCGCAGCGGATACGGGCAGCTCTTGACCAGGGTGCGGCGTTGCATCCGCAATATAGAGCGGAATTCGACAACGGCGTTGCCGTCGCCTGGAACCGTGTGCCGTGGAGCCTCGGCTGCTGCGCGATCTGGACTGAACAGACGAGGAAGGATCATTACCAGAATCTCGTTTCGCTCGATGGGCGGATCGTGCTCGCCGGTGAACATGCATCCTATGTCGGATGCTGGCAGGAGGGGGCGCTGCTGTCGTCGCTCGATGCCGTAACGCGGCTGCATCAACGGGCGGTGGCGGGGTAATGACCATGAAATTCTCGAAAATTCTCCTCGGTGCCGTTGCCCTCGCACTTCCCTTTGCCGCGGCCATGGCCGATAATGCAGGGCCGCAGACCGGCACGCTGCCGACGGCACAATCAACGTCTGGCGCTACTGTCTATGCCAATCTCTGCCAGGCCTGCCATATGGAAGATGCACGCGGCGCGGTGGGGGCGGCGGCAATTCCCCCACTGGCCGGCAACAAGCATCTTGCTGCACATGCCTACCCGATTTTCGTCGTGCTCTACGGGCGTGGCGCCATGCCGGCGCTGGGCGGGATTCTGAGCGATGATCAGATCGCCGGGGTGCTGAATTATGTGCGGCAGAATTTCGGCAATCATTTCGCCGGGCCGGTGTCGCCGACCGAGGTGAAGGCCGCCAGAATTCCAGGCAAGCTCTACGCTGGCGGGTTCTAAATTATTACAATAGGAAGGATATTTCATGCGTATTTCCACGGCCGGATTTTTGACTCTGCTGGCGGGCGTCGCCCTCACCCACGCGGCCGCCGCGCAGCCTTTGCGCACGCCGTTGCCCAATGGCGCCAAATTCCCCATTGCGCTGGCTGTGGAGGTGCCTGCGGGGGACAGCACGGTCTATCTTAGCGGCATCGGCGCGGACCCTCTGCCCAACGCGCCGCATGAGTATGGCGATACCGAGACGCAGACGCGTAGTGCACTGACAAAGATCGGCGCGACACTGCAGGGGCTCGGCCTGTCCTATAGCGATGTCGTCGCGGTGCATGTCTACCTCGCCGGCGACAAGGCCAAGGGCGGCAAGCTCGATTTCACGGGGTTGCAGGCGGCATGGACGCAATTCTTCGGTACCAAGACGCAGCCGGACCTGCCGGCGCGGTCAGCCTTCCAGGTGGCGGCTCTGGCCAATCCCGGCTGGCTTGTGGAAATCGAGGTGATTGCAGCCCGGCCGCCCAAGACGCAGTAAGCTATTTCCATATTTTTGATGCGGGCACGGTCAGCGATTTTGACGCGAGAGCATTCATGGCAATGTGATGCACGGCTTGGGTGCGCGTCCCCGCAGCCGGGCCATCTTCGTGGTCGCGCCGGTCTCGTCAATGAACACGAGCTTTGCAGGATCGAGATCAAGTTGCTGCTTGATCCATTCCTCACGAGCCGCCGCTACATCGGGACGTTGTTGTTCAGCTGCATGCGCCGTCTTTTTTTGAGCGTGATGCGTCGTCTGTCGAAGAACCGCCACAAAGTGCCAATGCCTACGTCGGTGCCCCGCGCTGCCAACTTGTTCTGCAGTTCCGCCAAGGTGATGTCGGACTTGGCTTCATATTCCCCGAGAATAAAAGCCGCGTGTGCCTCGATCCGAAGCGACTTGCGATCACCGCCCTGCACCTCGGGTTGCACACTGCCTGATTGACGCAGCCGGGCCTGCCAGCGAATCGCGCTCGACGCGCTAACCTTAAACCGGGCAGCTGCCTGATGGCACGAAAGGCCCTCAGAAATGGCAGCACAGACACGCTGCCGAAGATCAACGGATATCGCACGGGCCATCTCAGGCTGGCCTCCTTCGCCAGCCCATACCTTGAATCAGACAAAACCCGTTTCGGGAATCCCCCCTTGAATCAGTCAGATGGGAAAATGCTCTAGCGCTACGCCGCCAGCTCGTTCGGGTCGCGCTGCGATGAAGCTTCAGCGGCTTTCGCCGCCATCGTCGCGTGGGCCCACCAGACGAGCTCATCCAAAGCCGACTTCGTGGAGGCAAACAGGTGTGCCTCGATGTCTTCGATGGGCTTGTTTGCACCCATCGGGGAGGTCGACATGAAATCTGCGCCGCCAATGTTGACAGTGGGTGTGGTCGAAACCATTCGCAGCGCACTCGTGATTTGGCGTAGATGCTCAATCGCCCGCGCAGCTCCGGCCCCGCCGTAACCAATGGCAGTGAACGGCTTCCGTCCCCACTCCTTATAGGCTTGGTCGAGCGCATTCTTCAGCGCACCCGTGATCGAGCTGTTATATTCGGCCACCACGAAAATGAAGCCGTCGTATCGGGCGAGCGTTTTCTGCCAGCGCAATGCCTCGGGGTTTTCGCTGGGCGTCGACATAGGGGGCCCCTTCTCATCGAAGAACGGCAGCGGATGGTCGCGAAGGTCGAGAAGTTCCGCCTCGATGTCGTCACGGGCCTTGGTCTGTTTCAGCATCCAGCCAGCGGCCTTGTCGGCGTACCTACCGGGCCTGGTCGAGCCAATCACAATGGCGATGCGGGGTTTCGTGGTCATGATAGCCTCATATTTTTTACGCCAAGCTGTTGCTGCATTACGGAAGGCACGTAATAGCAATGAAAGGATATGATCTTCCCACCCTCAAGGTGATAAACATCGCAGCACGGAACATCTATTATCTTGCCGGTGGGAGCTAGAGGTCCAGAAGCAAGCGCCAGCTCACCTTTATGCGTTCCCCGAATTGCGATTTCGACAACGACGACGTTCTCCGCGACGTAGATGTTAAGTAACTCACGGTGGAGGTCGGGGAATGCACTTGCCAAGCGGGCAATGGAGTCACCAATGGTCTTCCCGCGGAACTTGGTGCCGGAAGCCATATCCAACATGTATCCTTCGTCAGAGAACAAGGAAACAAACTTCTGCGTATCTATTGCCGTGGGATCGACTTCCATTTCTACAAACTGCATGAAGGTAGACATCATACCTTCGTCCCGCTTGCTTGCGTCAAGAGCGTCTAGTATTTGAATTAAGTCATCGACCCTTGATGCAATTGG
>JAMFRU010000110.1 GCA_026224875.1 Acidocella sp. | reverse complement strand
GCTGGTTGATGGTGACATTCATCTCCACCTGCGCCACGTAGCGGCCGAGGCACATATGCGCCCCCAGCCCGGTGCCGAGATGCTGCTGAAACGGCCGGTGCAGATCAAACACATCCGGATTTTCCCAGCGCGCCGGGTCGCGATTCGCCGCTCCCAGGCAGATGTCCAGTACCGCCCCTTGCGGAATCACCACCCCGCCCAGCGCCGTATCAACCAATGCCACGCGGCTAAATGTCGGATTGGTCGGATTCCAACGCAAGGATTCCTCGATGGCCGCATCGATCAGCTTACGATTCGCCTTCACCGCTTCCCAGTTCTCACGGTCCACCAACAAAGCATGCAGCACAATCCCCAACTGGCGCCAGGTCGTGCCGCCGCCGGCCAGCAGCAGCAGGCGCGCGAAGGTCACGATCTCACCATCGGTGAGCGGCCGGACCTCCTCTCCCGGTGGCTCGATCCGGGCCGCGATCAGCCAGGACAGAATATCCTCGCCCGGCTGGGTCCGGCGGATGGTGATCTGCTCCATCAGCATACGGTGCACCGTGGCATGCGATTCCATGCGCGCCTCTATCCCGTGCCGGCTGGCGGAGGTGCCAAGCAGCGCATTGCGGAACACCAGCGCATCATTTCCATTCAGCCCCACGCCGCGGGTAATGGTATGCACCGGCACCCGCGCGCAAAGCTGTAAATTCAGCTCCGCCCGCTCCTGCCCAGCCAGGCTGGTCACCAGCCCGGTGACAAGCTCATCGATAAAATTCTGCCGCCACCATTTTTGCGCCCGCGGTAGGATGAACAGAGACTGCACCGCCTTGCGGAAGGCATGATGCTCCGGATTGTCCATCTCCAATATCCCCATGGTCTTCGGGGGGCTACCATCGAAATGATAGACATTGTTCGACAGGTTAACATTGTCGCGAAACGCCCGCTCACAGGCCTCGAAGGTGAAGCAGGTATAGCCTTCGCGGTCCAGCGACCCTTTATGCCGGTGAAACGGCGGTAGGTCGAGCAGCTGCCGCAAGAACCCTTTCTGCACCGGTGCGCGCTCACGCAGCGCGTTCATCGCCTGGTAGGGATCGCCCTCGACGTAATTGCCAAGTTCCTCAGCCTCTTTTCGTACGTCATAGAGCGCTTCGATGAGTGCCTCATCGCCGCCCGCCTGCGCTACCGCTGTATTCACACTCAATCTCCTTCCGGTCTCAACCGATAATCTGCGCCGTGCGCAACCGCGCCAGCTCACTCGCATCCAGCCCGATGCTGGCCAGGATCGCATCGCTATGCTCACCAAGCGAGGGCGAACCGGCCGATGCTTCGGGCGCGCAAACCCCATCAAAACCCAGCGGCCCGGCAACGACATCCACCGTCACGCCATTGCTCAGCGTCAAGGGAAACACAGTGCCGGCGGCCTTGAGCTGCGGGTCATCACCCAGCTCATGGATTGTGCTGATCAGCTCCCAGGGCGCATTCCAAGCCAGGAATTTCGGCCCCCATTCCGCCCAACTCCGTGCGCCGATCCGCTCGATCAACATCTCGCAAAGTGCCGCACCATTCTCAATCCGTGCCGCCCCCGTCGCGAAGCGGGGATCATGCACCAGCTCCTGCAGCTCGAGCAGCTCGCACAGCTCCGGCCAGGGCCTGTCCGGAGACAGCAGCATAAGCTGAATCCAGCGCCCATCGCTGGTCTTATAGGCGCGCATCAACGGCTGCTTGGTGCCGGCACGAAAACCGGCATGCGGATTATACCCTGCAACCGAACGCGCGATCACGAGATCGGAGGACAAAACCCAGGCTGCGGTCTGCAGCAGAGAGGTTTCAACCACCATGCCCTCGCCACTCCGCTCGCGGCGGAACAGGCCAGATGCAATCGCCGCCAGCAGCGAGATCGCGCTGGTATGGTCACCCAAGGCCGGGCGCGGGCGCGTCGTCGTCTCCGCATCCGGCGCCGTCAGCAAATCCGCAAACCCGCCGCGCGCCCAGAAGGCCGAGGCGTCATAGCCGGCCTTATCCGCCTCATCACCCTTGAACCCCAGCCCGTTGCCCCTGGCATAGATCAGCCGCGGATTGCGCTGTTTCAAATCCTCCGGCTCCAGCCTGAGCGATTTCAACGCGCGCGGCCGCAGGCTCGTCAGAAACACATCCGCCGTCTCGATCAGCCGCAGCAGCAGTTCACGGCCCTCGGCACTTTTCAAATCAATCGCAACACTCTTCTTGCCGCGATTATTCTGCTCCATCGAGAGATTGGCATTCGCCGTCTCGCGGCCATCGCCCACTTTCAACGTCCGGTACGGATCGCCCAGTCCCGGCGGCTCGATCTTGATCACCTCGGCGCCATGATCGGCCATCAACGTCCCTGCCGCCGGCACAAACACATATTGCGCCAGCTCGACAACCCGCACGCCCTCAAAAATCTGCGTCATATTCTTCCCTTTGGGGGCAATCGCGCGCCACCCCGCTTTTATTGATTATCCAGACGGATACACCGCGGAGATGAAACACCGGCCCCGATTCAGCGGCGACCTGAACCCGATCGAACCAATCGTGTCAAATATCAGAAAACACTAGATTGATATTTTTTACATTATGATTGAGAGTTTCCCCTTGGCCGGGGGACGCAATGGATTTGAGACAAATGCGCCAATTCGTGGCGGTGGGTGAAGAGTTGCATTTCCGCAATGCAGCCAAACGGCTGAACATGGAGCAGGCGCCGCTCAGCCAATCCATCAAACGCCTGGAACAGGAACTCGGCGTGCTGTTGTTCGACCGCACCCAACGCAGCGTCGCCCTCACGGACGCCGGCCGCGTCTTCCTCGATGAAGCCCGCCGCATGCTGATGCAGGCCGAGCTCATGCGCAAGCTGACCCAGCGCGAGGCCGTGAAGGCCCCCGAAATCCGCATGAGCTTTATCGGCCCGGCGCTGTACCGTGTTCTGCCGGACATGCTGGTGCGCTACCGCGCGGTGGCACCCGAAGTCCACGTCCGCCTCCTCGAACACCCATCGCCCGAACAGATGCGCGGCCTCCAGGCCGGTGATTACGATATCGGCTTCGTCACCGCCTTCGGCACAGCGGACGGCAGCGGCTGCGAAACATTGCTGGTCGAGCGTGCCTCTTATGTCGCCGCCGTCCCGGCCGACTGGCCGCTCGGCCAGGGCGGCACCATCACCCTCGCCGAACTCGCCGAACAGCCCTTCATTCAACCACCGCAACAATATGCCTCACAATCGCGGTTAACCAAGTCCATGTTCACACATCTCGGGGTGATGCCGCATGTGGTCCAGGAAGCAACCCAGACCAATACTACTCTCAGCCTCGTCGGCGCCCGCCTCGGCTGTAGCCTGGTCACCGCCACGGCCCAATTGCTGCAACCCCGCAACGTCCGCTTTCTGCGCATTCTGGACGACGTCCCCTACGCCCGCTGGGAGCTGATGATGACCTGGCACGCTGCCCATGTCAGCAAACGCGCCGCCGCCTTCGTCGAATTCGCCACCGCCTACATGGCAGACAATCCGCATCTGCTAGACCCGAAGGCCACGATCTTTTGAGGAAAAGGCCAAAGGCCATGCGGTGATTTTATCCTAGTATAATGGTAATTATTATACTAGGATAAAACTCACGCAAAATGCAGCCTGCGGTATTTGCCGCGGAAGTACAGCAGCGGGTCGCGATGCGGTTCGAACCAGGCGTGCTTCACCTCGCCGATGAAGATGACATGGTCACCACCGTCATGCGCGGCATAGGTGGTGCAGTCGAACGAGGCGAGCGAACCGGCCAGAATCGGCGAACCGCCCTCAGCGCGATACGCCCAATCGACATCATCGAACCGTGCGACATCCCGCCTGGCAAAGCGATTGGCCAATGGCTGCTGGCCGATGTGCAGCACATTCACCGCAAACCGCCCCGCCTGCTGGAATGCCGCCAGATTTGCCGACGATTTAGCCAGCGAGAACAGGATGAGCGGCGGGTCGAGCGACACGGAGGTAAAACTATTGGCAGTCAGCCCAAGCGGCTCACCCGTGGCGTCCGCGCTGGTGACAACTGTCACCCCGGTGCCAAAGCAGCCCAGCGCATCGCGCAGCACGCGCGGTTCGGAGCCGCCGATATAGGTCAGCGGCCGGCGCGGCGCGCGGCGCTCCAGAAAGTCGAGCAGAATTGCGTTAAACTCCTCTTCCCGATCCGTCGCCGCGTAATGCCCCGCCCCTTCGATCTCGGCGATTTCGGAACCTGGAATCACCGCTTGCAGCCGGCGGATGGTCGCCTCGGAAATGGTCTCGTTGAGCGCACCGCGGATCAGCGTCACCGGCAGGTTAAGTTTCGCCGCCGCCGCATTCAGCCGCGCCTCCTCTTCCAGCAGCCCGGCCCCGTCAAAAGCCTTCGGGTCGCCCCGCCAGCGGTATTTCCCGTCATCTCCTTGGGCAAACGAGGCCAGCAGCCGCTCCGTGGCCACCGGCGCCGGCTCACCCGGGTGCAGCGCCGCAATCGTCTGCATGATGGCTTCAGCGCTCTCAAACACCCCGCCGCGCCGCGCCAATGCCGCCTGCAGACGCTCCGTCACATCACGGTCAAACCAGATCGTCGCATCCACCAGCGCCAGACCAGCACATAACTCAGGCACCTCGCCCGCCGCGGCAATGGCGATGATCGCCCCCATGCCGGAGGCCACCACAAAGGCGCGGGACGGCAGTGCCGCCAAAACGGCGCGCAGATCGCCGACATGCGCATCGAACCGGTACCCACCTTCACCGGCATGCCCGCTATCGCCATGCCCGCGCAGATCCACGCAGATCGCATAGCGCCCAGCCCGCGCCAGCGCCGCGGCCGAGCCGTGCCAATAGGCCCGGGATTGCCCGGCGGAGGGGATCATCACGACGGCCGGATCATCCGGCGCGCCAAAAGCATCGGCCGCCAGACGCACGTTGCCGAACCCCGAGAAATAAAGCGTCTCCATACCCACTCCCATATTTTGTAAAACAGATTTGATATTTAAATAATATCAAAAATGCGGTTTATGATTTTATATTAGTTAGCTACAACCACAAACTCAATCCGAAATCAGCAACAGGGAGTGAGACATGCATAAAATGGTGGTTTTCGCGAAAGCGGCAGAAGGTCGGACCGAGGAACTTGGCCGCTGGTATGACGAACGTCACTTCCCCGATCTTCTCGCAGTCCCCGGCTTCGTCTCCGCCGAGCGCCACACCCTCGTCACTGTCAAACAGCCTGACGGCCTGCCAGGCTGGGACTTCATGCTGATCTACGAGATCGAAGGTAACCCGATGCCGGTGCTGCAAAGCATGGGCAGCCTGATGGGCACGGAAAAACTCCCCTTCACGGATGCGCTGTTCAGCATCTCCACCCTCTCCGTCGTCGGGCTTTCACAAACCATGCAACGGAATTGAGTTTTTAAAAATATCAATCTTTCAGTTTTTAATATTTTACGTCGGCATTCCGGCGGCGCTATCCCACACAAAATATTCCAGGAGGACCAAATGGCTGATCTCGCTTTCATGCCGAAGATCGTCGATGCCGACGCCCATGTTAACCCGTCCGCCGATATGTGGGCCGATTATCTGCCCGAAGGCCTGCGCGAGCTCGCGCCCAAGATCGAACATGGCGAGGATTGCGATTACGTCGTCTTCGAGGGCAAGCGGCGCAAGCTCAACCTCATCAGCGCCCAGGCCGGCCGCAAGGGCAGCGATTTCAAAATGCACGGCCGCGCTTCGGACGCCCGCGCCGGCGGCTGGATGCCCAATGCCCGCCTCTCCGACATGGATGAGGACGGCATCGACACTGCCGTGCTGTTCGGCGGCGGCCCGCTCGGCACGTCCAATATGGAGCTCTACAAGGCGAGCTTTGATGCCTATAACCGCTGGCTCGCGGATTTCTGCGCGGTCGCCCCGCAGCGCCTCGTCGGCGTCGGCTATGTGCCGATGCAGGACGTCGATGAAGCCATCAAAATGGTCCGCGATTTCCATGCCCGCGGTCTGAAAGCCGTGAATATCCCGGCCTTCCCCATGAGCAAGGTGGCTTCGCTCAATGGCGGAGACGCCCAGATGATGGCGCTGACCGGTGATGTGAACAGCGAGCGCAGCTATTCCGATGCGGAATTCGACCCGTTCTGGAAAACCGTATGCGATC
>JAMFRU010000109.1 GCA_026224875.1 Acidocella sp. | reverse complement strand
CAGCGGCGCGCGCCGCACGGTTCTGTTCACTGCGTTCGCTTTCGAGCGCATAAAGCAGCGTCGTGACCGGCAGCTTACGCTTGCGATCGATACGGACATAAACCATGTCCTTGCTGTCGAATTCGAAATCGAGCCATGAGCCGCGATACGGAATGACGCGGGCTGCAAAAAGGAATTTGCCGCTCGAATGGGTTTTGCCTTTGTCGTGATCGAAGAACACACCGGGGCTGCGGTGCATCTGGCTTACGATCACGCGTTCGGTGCCGTTGATAATGAACGTGCCGTTATCGGTCATGAGCGGCATATCGCCCATATACACGGGCTGTTCTTTAATATCGCGGATCGAACGCGCACCGGTGTCTTCGTCCAGATCCCAAACGATCAGACGCAGTGTGACCTTCAGCGGCGCGGCAAAGGTCATACCGCGCTGAATGCATTCTTCAACGTCGTATTTCGGTTCTTCCAATTCGTAATCGACGAACTCAAGCCGGCCGCGGCCAGCGAAATCGTCGATCGGGAAGACCGATTTGAAAACTTCCTGCAAACCGGAATGCGTCCGTGCATCAGCCTTCACATGCATCTGCAGGAAGCTGTCATAGCTCGCGCGCTGCACGTCGATCAGGTTAGGCATCGGCGCCACTTCGGGGATGCGGCCGAAGCTTTTACGAATGCGCTTCCGGCTGGTGAAAGACCCTTTACCGAAGCCACCATTGATCGCGTTCATCGCATCATCCTCGCAAATATTGTTTAGCGTCGTATCGTCTTGACGGTTCGTCTTAACGGTCGTTTTAGGCCGGCCGTCTTACAAAAACAGGCGGCAGGCGATCACCCGAAGGTAATCGCCTGCCCTGTTGTCTTATGCACGCCACAGCTCAACCGAGCCATGACGGGAAGTGGAGTTACTTGACTTCGACAGTCGCGCCCTGCTCTTCCAGTGTCTTCTTGATCGTGGCAGCCTCGTCCTTCGTCGCGTTTTCCTTGACGGTCTTCGGGGCGCCCTCGACCAGATCCTTGGCTTCCTTGAGGCCCAGGCCGGTGATGGTACGGATTTCCTTGATCACGTTGATCTTCTTGTCGCCAGCGGCGGCCAGGATCACGGTGAACTCGGTCTGCTCTTCGGCGGCGACGGCGGCAACAGCCGGGCCGGCAGCGGCGGCGGCGGCCACCGGAGCGGCGGCGGAAACGCCCCACTTCTCTTCGAGCAGCTTGGAAAGCTCAGCAGCTTCCAGGACGGTCAGTTTCGACAGCTCTTCAACGAGCGAGTTCAAGTCGGCCATTTAAATAATCCTTAACTTAAGTAGGCTTCGATTGGTTCAATGCAAGGCCGCACCACGCGGCCCCACGATATCGGTGACAATATCAGCGACAAGCGGCAAAACGCGTCAGGCTGCCTCGCTCTGCTGGGAATCGGCATACGCCGCGAAAACCCGTGCAAGCTGTCCGGCCGGTGCTGCCAGTACGCCCGCAACCTTGGTCGCCGGGGCTTGGATAAGCCCCAGGATTTTGGCGCGGAGACTGTCCAGCGACGGCAGTTCGGAAAGCGCCTTAACCCCAGCTGCATCGAGCACCTGGGTGCCGAGGGCACCACCGATCAGAACAAACTTGTCATTGGTCTTGGCGAAGTCGACGACTGCTTTGGCCACGGCGACCGGGTCTTTCGACCAGGACAGCGCGGTTGTCCCCTTCATCAGGGGTGCAATGCCGTCAAACCGGGTTCCTTCAAGAGCAAGCAAAGCCAGACGATTTTTCGCCACTTTGAAGCTGGCTCCCGCCGCCCGCATGTCACGGCGCAACTTGGTCACGTCAGCCACCGTCATACCCAGATTCTGGGTGACAACAACCATCGACGTTTCCGCGAACACCGCAGACAATTCAGCGACGAATTCACGCTTCTCTATGCGATCCACATCCGTCTCCATCTTGCGATGACACATGAAGCCTCATGCGCCACCAGGTTACCCAAGATGCCGGGACCACCCCGGACATCTATCGCCTGTCCCTCATCGAACCACCAAAGCCCGCCTTGCGGTAAACTCTGGCACCTCTCTACCATGTGCGGAGCAAGCTCCTTCAAACCTTACGGTACATACGGTCTTGGACAGGTCGGGGAATTTTACTTCCCCTGCCCGCCACGGCGAACCGTGGCGTATCTCGTCATTTGCGCGCGGCAGCCTTACCCGCCGCGCGCGAAAAATTCAGGCGACGGTCGCGACATCCACATGAATACCGGGACCCATCGTCGTGCTCAGCGCCACCCGCTTGAGGTAGGTACCCTTGGCACCCGTCGGCTTGGCCTTCTGCACGGCATCAATCAACGCCTTCGCATTCTCAACCAGCTTGTCATCTTCAAAGCTCGCCTTGCCGATGCCGGCATGGATGATACCAGCCTTCTCGGCGCGGAACTCGACCTGGCCGGACTTGGCGGCGGTAACCGCGCCCTTCACGTCCATGGTCACAGTGCCGAGCTTCGGGTTCGGCATCAGGCCGCGCGGGCCGAGGATTTTGCCGAGCTTACCAACCAGCGCCATCATATCCGGCGTGGCAATGCAGCGGTCGAACTGGATGTCGCCGGCCTGAACCTTCTCGGCCAGGTCATCGGCGCCAACCACGTCGGCGCCGGCGGCCAGCGCCTCTTCGGCCTTCGCACCGCGGGCGAACACGCCCACGCGCAGCACCTTGCCCGTGCCATTCGGCAACGAGATCAGGCCACGAACCATCTGGTCGGCATGGCGCGGGTCGATGCCCAGGTTCAGCGAGATTTCGATCGTTTCATCGAACTTCGCCTTGGCATTGGATTTCGCCAAAGTAATCGCCTCGGCCAAATCGTAGTTCTTGTTGCGGTCCACGGTGGCGCGGGCAGCGGTCAAACGCTTATCATGTGCCATATTCTTAGCCCTCCACCACGGTCACGCCCATGGCGCGCGCCGAACCAATGAGCATGCGCACAGCGCCATCCGCATCATTGGCATTCATGTCTTTCATCTTGATCTTGGCGATCTCATGGAGCTGCACCATCGTCACCTTACCAACGGCAGCACCCTTACCCGGGGTCGTCGTGCCCTTGGTGATGCCGGCCGCTTTCTTCAGGAAGTAGGTGTTCGGCGGGGTCTTCATGATGAACGAGAAGGTACGGTCACCGAAGGCGGTAATGACCACGGGCACCGGCATGCCGGGCTCCATAGCCTGTGTCGCCGCGTTGAATTCCTTAACGAACTGCATGATGTTCAGGCCGCGCTGACCGAGCGCCGGACCGACCGGCGGGGACGGGTTGGCCTTGCCTGCAGGGATCTGCAGCTTAATATAGCCTACAATCTTCTTTGCCATTACTGGCGGCTCCTTATCCTTTGGCGCACGCTCTAGGCGCACGTCAACGGACCGCGGTACATCCGGCCCGGCGAACAGCCGCCGAACCTCCCGCGTTCCTTGAAGGGCGGAGCCTTACCCCTCCCCGCACCTCCTGTCTATATCCCCGCCGTAAAAATCCCTATATTCCAGCCATGCACAAACACAGCGCCCTGCTGGTCATCGACGTCCAGCCCGATTTCTGCCCCGGCGGCCCGCTCGCCGTTCCCGGCGGCACAGACATCATCCCCCTCATCAACCAGCTCGCGAAAAAATTCGAGACGGTGGTGTTAACGCAGGACTGGCACCCGGCCAGCCACATCTCCTTCGCCGCCAACCACCCCGGCCGCACCCCGTTCGAGATGCTTTCGCTCCCCTATGGCGAACAAGTACTGTGGCCGACCCATTGCGTCATGGCCACGGAGGGTGCGGCTCTACACCCAGACCTCGACATTCCGCACGCAGCACTGACCTTACGCAAAGGTTCGCACCAAAATGTGGACAGCTATTCCGCCTTCCTGGAAGCCGACCGCACCACCAAAACCGGGCTGGACGGCTATCTGCGCTCACGCGGCATAGAACATGTGTACCTCTGCGGCCTCGCCACCGATTTCTGCGTCGCCTGGTCCGCCGAGGATGCAAGCCATTTCGGCTTCGCCGCCACGATCATCGAAGACGCCTGCCGTGCCATCGACATGAACGGCTCCCTAACCCAGACCTGGGAGCGGCTGAGCGTAGCAGGCGTCACCCGTCTCAACAGCAAGGATGTTTAATGCTCGACCATATCACCCTGAAGGTCTCGGACCTCAAAGCCAGCCTCACCTTTTATTCTGCCGCCTTTAAGCCTCTCGGCATCGCCCGCCTCTATGGCGACGGCGAATACTTCGCCGGCTTCGGCGTGGCACCGAAAGCCTTCTTCTGGATCGGCCAAAGCCAAGCGCCCATCACCGGCACGCATGTTGCTTTTACCGCCCCGGCCCGGGCCGTGGTCGACGCGTTCTACAACGCCGCCATTGCCGCCGGCGCCACCGATAACGGCGCCCCTGGCCTGCGCCCGCACTATGACGAGCATTATTACGGCGCTTTCGTGCTCGATCCAGACGGCCACAACATCGAGGCCGTCTGCCGCCTCCCCGCATAAACAGCCCCCTAAAAAACGGCCCCGTTTTACCAGGGCCGCTCCATATAGCGCGGGGAAACCCCGGATCAGTCCTGGTTTAATCAGTCCACGCTGATCGACGAAACTTCCGGACCCTTGGCCCCCTGTACGACGCTCATTTTAACAGTCTGCCCTTCCTGCAAAGGCTGCAGGCCAGCCGCCTCAAGCGCGGTGGCGTGTACAAACACGTCCTTGCCGCCGCTCTGCGGGCTGATAAAGCCAAAACCCTTGGTGGCATTGTACCATTTAACGATACCGTCCATCTCGACAGCCGGGCCGGAGGCCTGCTGGCGCGCTGGGCGCGGCGTACGCGGACGGTCGAAACCACCAGCACCACCGCCGCCATCACGCGGGCCGGCGCCAAAACCACCGGTGCGCGGCGGCGGGGCTTCACCCTCGGTCACGGAAATCACCTGGTCAACCTGGCGGCCCTTCTGGCCCTGCCCGACGCGGATGGTCAGGATGGCACCAGGGGTAACCGCCTGAAACCCGGCGTTCTGCAGAGAATTGGCATGAAGGAACACATCGCCAGTGCCATCGGACATCTCGACGAAACCGAAACCCTTCTCAGAGTTATACCATTTCACCGTCGCCTTGGCCTCCGGCGCGGAAGACGTGGTTCCAAACCCGGAAAACGACGGGGGAGGAAGCGTGTTGCCAAAGAAATTGTCGTCGTCAAAGCCGCGACGACGATTCTGCCGCTGGCGGTCGTTTTTCGGGGGTCGCACTATAAAAACAGTCCTTCAATAAACAATTCGGATCACCCGGCAGAGCCCGGCCCTTTCAGCATAGGGCACCATTGCCCCGCCTTCAATCCTGAAACATCGTCAGGATAGCGTCATTCCCAGCAAAATGCCTGTCATTTTTGTAAGTTTTTTCGCAGGCGGAGAGACAATCCGCTCCCGGCTCGGCTCTGCCTCCCCAAAATCCCTCCCCAGCCGTGCAATGAACACCCGTTGACGCTCAATCGCCCCTAGCCTTATGAGCCCGCATGAGTTTCCCCATCACCAATCCAGCCCTCCTCCGCGCCCTCGAAGGCCGCGGCTATCAGGATCCGACGCCAGTGCAAGAGGCGGTCCTGCAGCCCGAGGCCGCCGATCGGGACCTGCTCGTCTCCGCACAGACCGGCTCGGGCAAAACCGTGGCATTCGGTTTGGCCATCGCTCCCACCATTCTGGGCGATAATGAGAGACTGCCCACCACCCTGCATCCGCTGGTTCTGGTCATCGCCCCCACCCGCGAACTGGCCTTGCAGGTGCATGCCGAGCTGAGCTGGCTGTACGAATTCGCCGGCGGCCGCGTCATCTCCTGCGTCGGCGGCATGGATGCCCGGCGCGAAGCCCGCGCTCTCTCCGCCGGCTGCCATATCGTCGTCGGCACGCCAGGCCGGCTGCAGGACCATATCAACCGCGGCAACCTGCATCTCGACGAACTCGAAGCCGTAATCCTCGACGAAGCCGACGAGATGCTCGACCTCGGCTTCAAGGACGAGCTGGAATTCATCCTCGGCACCGCCCCGGAATCCCGCCGTACCTTGCTGTTCTCGGCCACCATCGCCAAGGAAATCGCGGCGCTGGCGCGCCAGTATCAGCAGAACGCGCTGCGCATCGACACGGCCGGCCGTAACCAGCCGCATGCCGACATCGAATACCGCGCCATCCGCGTGCTCGGCCACGAGCTCGAAGCCGGGCTGGTCAACCTGCTGCGCCTGTACGAAACCCGCGCTCTGGTGTTCTGCGCCACGCGCGATGCCGTGCGCCATCTGCACGCCAGCCTGCTCGCCCGCGGCTTCAACGCCGTTTCATTATCCGGCGAGCTCAGCCAAAGCGAACGCAACGCCGCCCTCGACGCCCTGCGCAGTGGCCGCGCCCAGATCTGCATCGCGACCGACGTCGCCGCCCGCGGGCTCGACCTGCCCGAGCTCGACCTCGTCATTCATGCCGAACTGCCGACCAACAAGGCCACCATGCTGCACCGTTCCGGCCGCACCGGCCGCGCCGGCCGCAAGGGCATCTGCCTGCTCCTGGTCCCGCCTTCCAAGCTCCGCCGCGCCGAACTCTTTCTAAGCCAGGCCAATATCGAAGCCATCTGGCAGGACCCGCCGACGCCGGCCGAAATCCGCGCCCGAGACCAGGAACGCCTGCTCGACGACCCGAAACTGACGCAGACGCCCACCGAGGAAGAGCTGACCCTGGCCCAGGCCCTGCTCGCGCGCCAATCGCCCGAGACCATCGCCGCCGCCCTCATCCGCATCGCCCGCGCCCATCTGCCCGAGCCGGCGAACGTCACCATTCTGCCGCCCGCCCCCCCGCCGCGCGCGTTTCGCGAAAGAGAGTTCCGGGATAGAGAGGGCAACAGCACGCCCCGGCCCGCCAGCACGGCCTACGTGCCCAGCAACCAACCCGGCGCCTGGTTCCGCATGCCCATCGGCCGCAAGCACAATGCCGACCCGAAATGGATGATCCCGCTCATCTGCAAGGCCGGCAACGTAACGAAGCAGGAAATCGGCGCCATAAAAATCTTCGACCGCGAGACCAAATTCGAAATCGCCTCCCACGTAGCGGACGCTTTCCAGGCCTCCACCGCCAACATGAAAGACACCGAACCAAAAATCGAACCCACAAGCGCGCCAATGCCGGGCCGCACGCCCTATGCCGGCACCCCGCCGGACAAGCGCCCGCCCGCAGCCAAACGTCCATATGCAGAAAACACCGGCAAGCCCAGCGAACAACAGCGCCGCCGGCAGAATAAATCCAACCGCGCGAACTGAAGGAAGGAAGCGGCGCTTTTTGAAAAAAGCGCGCAAAAACTTTTGACCCTTAAGGCTGCAGCCGTTTTACGGCTGCAGCCTTAAGGGTCAAAAGTTTTGGGAACTATATACTTGGCTAAGTCGTCACCGCCGGAAGAAACTTTTCATATTGCTTTTGCCAAGAAGGCATCTTCCAATCCGGAGGCAATTCCGCTCCAAGAGAGCGCGCGTTTCGTATATTAAATTTCACTGCTTCAACATCCATTTCGCCATTCAAGACTGGCTTTATCCAATTTGGCGCGATCAAAATCTTAGTCATTTTGAATGCGGAGACGGGGGTTTCAGAAATGTACCATTCGTCAGGGTCATCACCTTCCGCAATAGCATCTCTATTCAACTTTTGACCTTCTGGTGTGTCGTAACCATAATACGCTTTCCATGGAACAATTTCTGGCGCAGTGGCGAGCGCAAACTCTATAGCGATACGATTGAGTTTTATCGCGGTTCCATGCTCTACAGAAATGTCCGTGTTTAACAGGCTCACATTCTCAAGGCACCTTGGGATAGATTTGTTACTGGTGAACCATGCAAGCCGGGGAAAGTCTTTCGCCATGCGCCTATGAGTGACTCCACCAAGTCCAAAACTTTCCAAAATTGGATGCGCCACCATTTGGTCATGTTCACTCTCGATGTCTATCACGCCGGAATTCCAGATGAGATGACTGAACAAGATGTTGGTGTGATGATATACAAGGCTGACGGAAACCGTCGATACTTTCGGTTTTATACTCTTAGCCTTTTTGTGATTCATCCATTCTTCAAGCGACATGCCGCATTTCTTTGCGCGCCGCATTTCATAGTTAATATTACCCATTTGCGTAAGCCATCCATCTAAACGTGAAATACTTAGTCAAATATATAGTTGCCAAAGTTTTTGTATTATATACTTGGCTAAGTGAGGAGCTGGTTGAAAACTCGGCGGTCGTTATGCGTGAGATAATGGGCTCGTTGTGGCGAAGCCCATTTTTCTAGTTCAATGAGCGATGTTGGCGTTTCCTGTCGCTCGGTTGTGTAGAATAGCTTCACCAAACCATACATTCCCAGATGATCCATCAGATAATTTGAAGGTGCCGCTGCCAGAGACTTTCCCATAGGTATCGAAGTTGATGCTGGCTATTCCGGTAATTCCATATGAGCAGTAAAGATGAATAAGCATGGTCTCATGTGTTTTTTTTCCGTAGTAGGTTCCGGCGCAGCTTAGGATATACTTGCCCATATTTTGATACATTGTGTTCGAAGCGGTTAGTTTTATGTCCTCGGGAGATATAAGAACATTGCCATCGAACACAGTTCCCCGACCGACCAGATCCCCTGCTTCGGCCGGTCGGTCGATGCCACCAATCAAAGTTGATGAATCGGTGCAACCCGATAGGGTGACAAGAAAAACCGACATGAAAATTTGTTGGAAAATTCTCATGTTTTGTATCTTTCAAGGATAGAATATCTGGTAATTTAAGCAGATGTAAAACCGTATGGAGCAAGAGAAAAGGTCGAATGACTTAGCCAAGTATATAGTTACCAAAGTTTTGACACCAATATACTTGGCTAAGTAAATCGGATCAGTTTATCAACCCGAGGCATTCCTGGGTGTGAGGGCAGCCTCAACTGCCCGCCAGAAAAGACCGTCTTCCTCATCGCCCTCGGTTTTAGCTCTTTCAGAGAGTTTTGCTGCATAACCGTGGGCGCCCCACCCATGGCGCTGACATAGCTCGAAGGCAGTCTGATTTACCGTTCTGTAGAAATCGAACTTGTCATCCATGCTCCGAATCCCTGTCGGTGATGGGGTCAATTTGAGACCTTTTCAGCAGAACTGCTTAGCCAAGTATATAGGTGCCAAAGTTTTTGGGTCTGCGAGGCACGCGCCACTGGTTCGAGCGCGCTGAGCAATATCTGTTCACAAAAAACACTGCTTTCTCCTTCAATACTGCCTGAGCAGCGCCACCAGCCTCCCCTGCACACGCACACGCTCGGCCGGGAAAATCTTGGTCTCGAACCGCACATTCGCCGGCTCCAGCGCAATGGACTGTCCGCGCCGGCGTAAGCGCTTCAGCGTCACCTCATTCTCATCCACAAGTGCTACAATAATCTGCCCATTCTCAGCCGTCTCACCACGGCGGATGATCACCGTATCGCCGTCCAGAATCCCGGCCTCAATCATCGAATCCCCCTCAACAGTAAGGGCAAAATGCTCGCCGCTACCAAGCAACGATACCGGCACCTCGATCTGATCCTCATTATCGCGCATCGCCTCAATCGGCAGGCCCGCGGCGATCTTGCCGTACAAAGGCAGCGACACCGCCCCCGCCTCATTCCCCGCCCGCACGCCGGGGAGTTTGCCCGAAAAATTGCCCTGGATCACATTCGGCGCAAACCGTGGCACCTCGCGCTCCAGCGGCTGCATATCCTCAGAGAGCCGCACCACTTCCAGCGCACGCGCCCTATGCTTATGCCGGCGCAAAAACCCACGTTCCTCAAGGGCCGAGATCAGCCGGTGAATGCCCGATTTGGAACGCAGATCAAGCGCCTCCTTCATCTCCTCAAAACTCGGGCTGCACCCGGTCTCACGCAGATGTTTATCAATAAAAACCAGCAATTCGTGTTGCTTGGCGGTCAGCATGGAGGGCTCCAGATCAGACGGGCGGCGCGGAACAAAACGCCAACATCACGGATGTTCTAGTTTAGTTCCCGGCACTGCGTCAAGCAATTACAGAGCCAGCCGAATAATCTCGATCTCCGCGCCATCCGCCAACGCCGCCTGGAACGGCGGGCGCCGCAGCAGCGCATCCGCTCTGGCCAAAGGCGTCAACATGGCCGAATCCTGCCGGGCAAAAGGTGCCGCAACCCAGCCCCCGTCCCATTCCAGCGTGGCCCGCAAATAATCCTCACGCAAATCATTCGCCGGCAGGCTGCCCCGCAGCCGCGCCGCCTCAAACACCGGGCCCGCTGCCGCCAATCCGGCCATGGAAGCCAGAGCCGGAGCCAGAAACAGCACCGCGCACACATAGGCCGAGACCGGATTACCCGGCAGCCCCAGCACCGGCATGGCGCCAACATGGCCAAAAATCAGCGGCTTGCCCGGCCGCATCGCGATCTTCCAGAAATCCAGCGCAAATCCCTGGCGGCCCAAACCCTCCTGCATGAAATCATGCGCCCCAACGCTGGCACCACCAGTCGTAACCAGAAAATCCGCCCCACGCGCGGCCTCAGCCGCCGCCGCAATCGCCGCGACATCATCCCCAGCCGCAGGCAAAACCACCGCCTCGCCACCACAAGCCGCCACAAATGCCGCCAGCATTGCAGAGTTGGAATTAACGATACCCCCCACCCCCACGGCCTCACCGGGGAGCGAAATCTCATCACCCGTCGCCAAAATCGCCACGCGCGGCCGGCGGAACACCGTCAGCCACGGATGATTCGCCGCCGCCGCCAACCCAACATCCCGCACGGCAAGCCGCTTCCCCGCCGGGAGCAGTGCATCCCCCACCGCAAAATCTTGCCCAGCCGGGCGAATATGCCGCCCCCGCACCGGCGCCTCATTCACAACGAGGCCCTCCGCCTCAGCCGTGGCATTTTCCTGAATCAGAATCGTATCCGCACCCTCAGGCACAAAACTACCGGTAAACAGCCGCACCGCCTCACCAGCCGCAACCGAACCGGCAAACGGATGCCCCGCCGGCGCCGCCCCAATCACCCGCAACCTTGCGCCCGCAACCGCATCCTCCGCGCGCACGGCATAACCATCCATCGCTGACACATCGGCCGGCGGATGCGCCACCCGCGCTGCCACCGGCGCCCCCAGCACCCGGCCATGCGCCGCAGCCAGCGCCACGGTCTCCAACCCAACCGGCGTCAGCCCAGCAATAATGCGCGCCCGCGCCTCTTCAACACTGATCATGGCTGGATAAAATCGCCGGAAGCACCACCGGACTTCTGCACCACGCGCACGCTTTCAATCCGCATGCCCCGGTCCACAGCTTTCAGCATGTCGTAAACGGTAAGTGCCGCGACGCTCACAGCCGTCAACGCCTCCATCTCCACACCCGTGCGCCCGCTGGTCCGCACGGTCGCGGTAATACCCACGCCATCAGCCAAAAACTCAAACTCAACCGTCACGGCCTCAAGCAACAGCAAATGACACAGCGGGATCAGCTCTGCCGTCCGCTTGGCCGCCATAATCCCGGCAATCCGCGCCGCCGCCAGCACATCGCCTTTTTTCGCGGCCCCCGTACTGATCAGCGCCAAAGTCTCGGCCTGCATCACCACCTGGCCTTTAGCCGTAGCCTGGCGCACCGTCTCCGCCTTGGCCGACACGTCAAGCATCCGCGCCGCACCCATATCGTCGATATGCGTCAGCCGGCTCAATTTTTCTCCAGCAGGCGCCGCACCGCGGCACCAACATCAGCCTCACGCATCAGCGACTCGCCCACCAGAAAACCCTGCACGCAAACCTTCTGGAGCCTTTTAATATCGTCATTCGTCTTAATGCCGGATTCCGAAACCAAAAACCGGTCCGGCGGGCACAGGCTGGAGAGCATTTCCGTCGTCTCCAGCGATGTCACCATCGTCTTCAAATTCCGGTTGTTGATGCCGAGCAACGGCGTCTGCAGGCCCAAGGCCCGCTCCAGCTCATCCTCGTTATGCACCTCAACCAGCACATCCATATCCAGCGCCCGCGCCAGACCTTCCAAATCCCGTGCCTCGGTATCCTCAAGCGCCGCCATAATCAGCAGAATGCAATCCGCCCCCATCGCCCGGCTCTCATAAATCTGCCAGGATTCCAGCATGAAATCCTTGCGCAACACCGGCAGCCGCACGGCAGCCCGCGCAGTCCGCAAATGCTCAACCGTACCCTCAAAATACTTCTCATCCGTCAGCACGGACAAACACGCCGCCCCACCCTCGGCATAGGCTTGCGCCAGCGCCGCCGGCTCAAAATCCTCACGGATCAGCCCGCCGGATGGCGATGACTTCTTAATCTCGGTAATCAGCGCCGGCCTTCCAGCCGCCGATGCATCCATCAACGCCCGGCCAAAGCCGCGTGGCTTATCCGCATCGCGCGCCGCCGCCTTCAACTCATCCAGTGGACGGCTCGTCTTGCGCGCCGCCACCTCTGCCCGTTTGTCGGTGCAAATCCGGGCCAGAATATCCTCAACCACCATCTTATTCATGAGAGGCTCAACTCCTGCGACGCCGTCCGCAATTTTTCCAAAACCCGCATGGCAGCACCGCTATCTATCGCCACCGCGGCCCGCGCAACACCCTGGGCCAAATCCTCCACCACGCCAGCCACAATGAGTGCTGCCGCCGTATTGAGCAGGATCGTATCACGATAGCCGCTAGGCGTGCCCTCAAGCAACGCCAACAATGCCGCCGCATTTTCCGCCGCATCGCCACCGGCAATTGCCTCCAGCGGTACCGGCTGCAACCCGGCATCAGCGGCAGTAAAGGTGAATTCCGTAATCTCACCCTGCTTCAACGCAACCACCTGGTTCACATCCGCAAGCGTCAGCTCATCAAGCCCCGCGCTATGATAAACCCAGGCAGATTCAGTGCCCAAATCACGCAAAGTCTCAGCCACCGGGCGCAACCACACAGGGTCATACACACCGATCATCTGGCGCTTGACCGAAGCGGGATTCGCCATCGGACCAGTCAGGTTGAAAATCGTCCGAGTCCCCAGCTCCACCCGCACGGAAGCCGCATGGCGCAGCGCCGGATGATGCAACGGCGCGAACAAAAACACGCAGCCCGCCTCAGCCAAAATCCCAGAAAGCCGCTCCAACGGCGGCTCAATATTCACCCCAAGCGCCACCAGCACGTCCGCGCCACCCGCCCGCGAAGACAGCGCCCGATTACCATGCTTGGCCACCGGCACGCCGCAAGCCGCCAGCACAAACGTCACAGCAGTGGAAATATTCAAACTATGCGCGCCGTCGCCCCCGGTACCGCACACATCCATGGCGTTCTCCGGTGCCACGACGCGCGTCATCCGCGCCCGCATCGCCGTCACCGCCCCGGTCAGCTCGTCCACGGTCTCACCACGGGTACGCATCGCCATCAGCATCCCGCCGATCTGCGCCGGAGTCGCCGCCCCATCCATCACAACGCCAAACGCCGCCTCGGCTTGCGCAGCGTCCAAGCGCTCACCACGCCCCAGCCGCGCCAGCACCGGCTTCAAAGACATATTCATGCCGCCTGCTTAGGCGCCGCCGGATGCCGCGCCAGATCCAGGAAATTGCGCAAAATATCATGCCCATGCGCGGTGGCGATGCTCTCGGGATGAAACTGCACCCCATAAATCGGCAGGCTCGCATGGCGCAGCCCCATAATCGTGCCATCCTCAACCCACGCCGTCGCCACCAGGCTCTCCGGCAGCGTCGATTGCTGCACGATCAACGAATGATAACGCGTCGCCGTGAAAGGACTCGGCAGCCCGGCAAAAATATCGGTGCCGTCATGCTGCACGTCGCTGGTCTTGCCATGCACCGGCTCGCGCGCCCGCACCACATGCCCGCCAAACGCCTGGCCAATCGCCTGATGCCCGAGGCAAACCCCAAACAACGGCACCGCGCGCTCAGCCGCCAGCCTCACCACATCCAGGCAAATCCCCGCCTCGTTGGGCGTGCACGGCCCCGGCGAGAGCACAATCGCATCCGGGTTCAACGCCAGCGCCTCTTCGGGCGAAAGCGCATCATTGCGCTTCACCACGCAATCGGCCCCGAGATCGCCGAAAAACTGCACCAGGTTGAAGGTAAAACTATCGTAGTTATCAATGAGTAAAATCATCGCTCAAACCTCCGGCGCCGAAACATAGCGCCCCGCATCCTCGGCCGCGCGGAACAATGCCCGGGCTTTCTGCTGGCTCTCGGCATATTCCGCCTCTGCATCGGAATCGGCAACAACGCCAACCCCCGCCTGCACATACATCACGCCATCCTTCACCACCGCCGTACGCAGGCCGATGCAGGTATCCATCGTGCCATTGGCGGCAAAATAACCGATGCAACCGGCATACAACCCGCGCCGCGAGGGCTCCAGCTCTTCAATAATCTCCATCGCCCGCACTTTTGGCGCACCGGATAGCGTGCCCGCCGGAAAACCCGCGATCAGCGCATCCAGCGCATCGCAATCCGGCCGCAACTTACCTTGCACTGTCGAGGAAATATGCATCACATGCGAGAACCGCTCGATGATGAAACTCTCCAGCACCCGCACGGAGCCGATCTCCGCCACCCGGCCAATATCATTGCGCCCCAGATCGAGCAGCATTAAATGCTCCGCCCGTTCCTTCGGGTCCGCAAGCAACTCTGCCTCCAACTCCGCATCCTCCACCGCATCCACGCCGCGCCGGCGTGTCCCCGCCAGCGGACGGATCGTCACATTGCCATCGCGGTAACGCACCAGAATCTCCGGCGACGAACCCACGGCAACAAAACCGCCGAAATCAAGAAAGAACAAAAACGGCGCCGGATTGACCCGGCGCAAACTGCGATACAGCGCGAAAGGGGGAAGAGAAAACTTCGCCTCAAACCTCTGGCTCGGCACAATCTGGAACGCATCGCCGGCGCGAATATAATTCTTGGCCGTCTCCACGACGCCCAAAAACTCTTCCTTCTCCATATTGGAGCTCTGCTCCAACGGCCCTGTCTGCAAGCCGACCAGCTTGGGCACCGGCCGCTCCAGATCATGCGCCACCTCGTTGAGCCGCAATTCCGCGCCAGCAAACGCCTCGGCCGCCGACACCCCGATTTTGGGATAAACCGGTGCCGCCAGCGTCATCTCATCGGTCACGCCGTCGAAAATGATGAATATACCAGGGCGCGCCAGAATCGCATCTGGAATCCCCAGCACATCCGGGTTAATCGCCGGCAGCTCTTCCATCAGCCGCACCATGTCATAGCCGAGATACCCCAGCAGCCCGCCGGTCATCGGCGGCAGATGCTCCGGCACATCGAGCCGCGTCTCGGCGATAAGTGCCCGCAAATTCTTCAGCGGCGCCTCGCTCACCGGCGTGAACGCGCCTGAGTTGGCCCGCGCATCGCGGTTCACCGCCGCCACGCCGTGTTCGCAGCGCCAGATCAGATCCGGCGCCATGGCGATAACGGAATAACGCCCGCGCACCATCCCGCCTTCAACGCTTTCCAATAAAAACGAGTAAGGCTGGCCGTGCGCCACCTTCAAAAACGCCGCCACCGGCGTCAGCAAATCCGCAATCCCGTGCCGCCAGACCAGCGCGCCGCCCCCATGATCATAGGCGGCCCGGAAAGTCTCAAAACGGTCTGACGAAACGGCGTTCATAATTCCAACTTCACTGATAAATCTGCGCAAGCATCTTTTGGTTAACGCTTACCTTGTCGCGCGCCTGCAACCCGGCCAGGAAACTCTCGCCCACGTCATTCTGCAAGGCCTGTGTCGTTTCCTGCTGTAATTGCTGGGCCTGCGCCGGGTATTGCGCCGGCTTGGGGTCGGTCACCTGCGTCAGCACGGCGATGGTAAAGCCCGTACTGGTCGGCAACATGCTCGCCTCACCCTGCTTCAGGCTGAACAAAATCGTCGCCAGCTGCGCATCAGGCCCCTGTGGCGTATCACGCGTGTAGGCTGGGCTCGTGCTCACCTGCAACCCGGCCGCAGCGGCGGCTGCATTCAAGCTCTGCCCCTGCTGCACGGCATGCAGTAGTGCTGCTGCCTGCACCTCTGCGGCGCGCGTAAGTTCATCATTGCTCCAGGAAGCCAGCACCTTGTCCCGCGCCAGAGCAAAATTCTGCAGCGCCGGCGGCTCAACCGCATCCACCGTCAGCGCAAAATAACTGCCATCGGGCCCGTTGATCAGCTGTGCCGGATCGCCCCGATGTGCCGCAAACGCCGCCGAGACGATCGCCGTCTTCAGCGCATCGCCGCCCGGGATCGGCGCCGGTGTGCCGTCGGGCGTACCACCCGTTGCATCCAAAGTGCCCTGCACCGCCGCCAGGCCCAAATTTCCCGGCAGCTGGTCCAGCGGCGTCTGCCCGGCCAGCGCGTCCTGCAGCGCATCCACATCCTGCGCCACATCCGCCTGCGCCTTCTGCAACTGCAGCTGCTGGGTCACCTGTGCCTTCACCGTGGCCGCATCCGGGCCGCTCTGCCCCTGCGCCGTCACTTTGAACACATACATGCCCGTATCGCCGGCCACCGGCCCGGTAACGGTACCAACAGATGCCGCAAACACCGCCTGCGCCAGACCGGCCGCGGGGATCTGCGTCTGCGCCGCCTGATCCAGCTCCACGGAGGTCGCGCCAAACTTCTTGGCCATCGCCTGCATCTTGTCCCAGCTCGCGCCTTTTTTCCACGCCGCCTGCAACCGCGAGGAGCTGACCAGATCCCCCACCGAGATCACCTGCACACTGCGCTGCGCCACCGTGGGCGAGGCCGCGGCGGCACGTGCGTAAGCAGCATCGATATCGGCCTGCGCGATCTGCTCACGCGGTGCCAGCAAAGCGGGGGAAAGAATCACGGCCTGGATGCGGCGGTATTCCGGGGCAGTGAATTGCGCCGGATGGTTGCGCCAATAGCGCTGCAGCACATCATCGCTGGGTGTTGCCGGTGCGGCCTGCGCCAGCGCGTTCACGGCAACAATCGCCGCCACACGCTGCTCGCCAACCAGCGAGAACAGCCGGTTAACCAGATCCGCCGAGGGCACAGCCCCCCGCAGCACGGGCATCAGCAATTCACGCGTGGCAACGCCATTGCGCAGCTGGCTCAAATACTCATCCGGCGCAATATTATTCTGCTGCAGCACGGCGGCAAATTTGGTCTTGTCGAACACGCCATTGGTCTGGAATGCCGGTTCCGCATCGAGCTGCTGGCGGATCGCCGCATCCGGCACCACCACGGCGAGCTTCTGCTCTTCCTGCTGTATAATCTGTTTGCGGATCGCATCGGCCAGCGCCTGGCTGGCAAGCTGCTGCCGTGCCGCCAAATCCGGCTGGCCAGACTGGCTGGCCTGGCTGAGGGCTGCCTGATAGGCCGCCTGCACCACGGACACATCGATCGGCGTACCGCCCACCGTTGCCACCGCCGAGTTGCTTGCCCCCATCGTCAGGGCACCCGAAATGCCCCAGAGCACAAACCCTATCACGAGCAGCGAGATGAATACCTTCGCTACCACGCTACCCATAAACTTCCGAACACCAACCAGCATCGGCTCTCTTTACCCCAGACCGCCGCCTCTATAGCTAGGCGGCCAGTATCGGGCAAATGACCAGGCCGGAGGGGAGTTCAGCATGCAGCCCGCACCAGATTACAAAGCACCCCGGCCTATATATCACGCGGCAACTGCGTCCTTAACCCACCGGCGCCCAAGCGCCGGCGCCATAAAACCCGGCAGCGATTACTGGCAGGCGCCAGCAGCCGCCCCATTCGGATACGATGCGTTGAGTGGTTGGGCGCTGACCTTACCCGTCCGGGTCAAATACCGGCTCATACGGCTCTTCGCCACGTCAACACGCTCAATATCCATGGCCTCGACGCAAAAGCACGCCACGACGGACGCACTTAATGTGGCAAGAAACATCAACATGATTAAACCTCCTTCAGGTTCGAGCCTCACTATGTTGCATCGCACCATCCAAAGTCCAGAAAATATGCTGCATGGCAGCAGACGCCTTTTGACAATCCACATGCAGTTTACGACGGGAGCTCAACACTATGCGGCAAATCATTGCAGGTAATTGGAAGATGTACGGCCAGCTGGCAGGAATCGCGGCCTATGCCGAGGCGATTCGCAACGCACCAGACCATGTAGACATGCTGATCTGCCCGCCCTTCACCCTGCTCGACCGTTTTGCCGCCGCCCTCAAAGGCTCGCCCGTCGCTTTAGGCGCCCAAAATTGCCACGCCATACCCCAGGGTGCCCACACCGGCGATATTTCCGCCCCCATGCTGGCCGAAACCGGCGCCACCTACGTCATCCTCGGCCATTCCGAGCGGCGCGCCGACCATGGCGAGACCAATGCCGATGTCCGCGCCAAGGCCGAAGCCGTGCTCGCGGCCGGGCTGACCGCGATCATCTGCGTCGGCGAGACCGAAGCCCAGCGCGATGCCGGCGAGGCCGAGCATGTCGTCCGCACCCAGATCACACACAGCCTGCCGGAAAATTTCGCAGGCGTGGTCGCCTATGAGCCGGTCTGGGCCATCGGCACCGGCCGCACACCCACCGAGGCCGATGTCACCGCCATGCACGCCGCCATCCGCGCCGCCCTCGTGGCCCAGCTGGGCACCAACGGCTCAACCATCAACATTCTCTATGGCGGCTCGGTAAAACCCGGCAACGCCGCCAGCCTGCTGGCCCTGCCCGAGGTCGGCGGCGCGCTGGTCGGCGGCGCCAGCCTCAACCCCGCGGATCTACTGGCCATTGCCGCGGCGGCTCCCCGCGGCTAGAAGCCGCACTACTATTTAGGCGGCTAGAAGCCGCACTACTATTTGAGTGGCCCTCAGCCACGCACTGTTTGAACCGGGTTAGTCGATGATCAAAGTCCTCCTCATGCTGCATGTCTTCGTAACCCTCGCGCTCATCGGCGTTGTGCTGATCCAGCGCAGCGAGGGCGGCGGACTCGGCCTGGGCGGCGGCCAGGGCATGGGCAGCTTCATGACAGGCCGCGGCACGGCCAATCTCCTCACCCGCACCACCGCCATTCTCGGCACGGCCTTCTTCGCCCTCTCGCTGGCGCTGGCCCTGCTCTATAAAGGCACGGCCGCCAACACCAACGCCGCCATCCTCAACGCCCCGGCCGGCCAGACCGTCCCCGGCCCGGCCGTCCCAGCCCCCGCGGCGCCAATGTCATTGCCGCAAACCCCGGCCGACGCGCTCCCGGCACCTTCCTCCGCCCCAGCCACCCCCGGCGCCCCCGCGGTCCCGGCCCCAGGCAACACACCTTAAAACTTTAGCGAACGCTCGCACCCCCCTCCCGCTTTTCCTGCGACTCGTGTAAGGTTTGATTCCATGACGCGGTTTGTATTCATCACCGGCGGCGTGGTCTCGTCTCTCGGTAAAGGCATTGCCTCTGCGGCGCTGGGCACTTTGCTCCAGGCCCGGGGCTATTCGGTCCGCTTACGCAAGCTGGACCCTTATCTAAACGTCGATCCCGGCACCATGAGCCCCTACCAGCATGGTGAGGTCTACGTGACGGATGACGGCGCGGAGACCGATCTCGACCTCGGCCATTACGAGCGTTTCACCGGTGTCGCCGCCAACAAGGCCGACAATGCTACTACAGGTAAGATCTACTCGGAGGTGATCGCCAAGGAGCGCCGCGGCGATTATCTGGGCGCCACAGTTCAGGTCATTCCGCATATCACCGATGCGATCAAGGAAGTCGTCCTGCGCCAGACCGAAGGGCTCGACTTCGTCCTGGTCGAAATCGGCGGCACGGTCGGCGACATCGAATCCCTGCCCTTCCTGGAAGCCATCCGCCAGCTCGGCAACGAGCTGACCGAGGCCCGCGCGATGTTCCTGCATCTCACTTTGGTGCCCTACATCTCCTCCGCCGGCGAGCTGAAGACCAAGCCGACCCAGCATTCGGTCAAAGAGCTGCAAAACGTCGGCATCCAGCCGGACATGCTCATCTGCCGCTGCGACCGCCCGATCCCCGAGAACGAGCGCCGCAAAATCGCCAGCTTCTGCAACGTCAGCACCGAAGCGGTAATCCCGGCCCTCGACATCGACACAATCTACGCCGTGCCCATCTCCTATCACGAGGCCGGCATGGACCGCGAAGTTTTGCGCCACTTCGGCCTGCCCTATGAAGACGAACCCGATCTCTCGCATTGGCAGCGCATCGTCGATATCGCGCGCCAGCCCGAAGGCACCGTGCGCATCGCCGTCGTCGGCAAATACACTAACCTTTTGGACAGCTATAAATCCCTGGCCGAAGCCCTCGCCCATGGCGGCATCGCCAACAACGTCCGGGTCCAGCTGGACTGGGTGGACTCCGAAATTTTCGAGCAGCCCAACGCCATTGAACAACTAGACGGCGTACACGGCATCCTCGTCCCCGGCGGTTTCGGCGAACGCGGCACGCTGGGCAAAATCGAAGCCGTCCGCTTCGCCCGCGAACACAAAGTCCCCTTCTTCGGCATCTGCTTCGGCATGCAGATGGCCGTCATCGAATGCGCCCGCAACCTGGCTGGCCTGTCAGGCGCCTCTTCCACCGAATTCGGCCCCTGCGACATCCCCATCGTCGGCCTGCTCACCGAATGGGCCCGCGGTAACGAGATCGAGCGCCGCGCCGCCGGCGGCAACATGGGCGGCACCATGCGCCTCGGCGCCTTCCCCGCCGCCCTCGTCGAAGGCTCACTTGTCCGCGACGTCTACGCCGGCGCCGCCCAAATCCAGGAACGCCACCGCCACCGTTACGAAGTCAACATCCACTACCGCGACGAACTAGAAGCCACCGGCCTCCGCTTCTCCGGCCTCTCCCCCGACGGCGTCCTCCCCGAAATCATAGAATACCCCGACCACCCCTGGTTCATCGGCGTCCAATACCACCCGGAGCTGAAGTCCAAACCGCTCGAACCACACCCGCTGTTCGAGGGTTTTATCGCGGCGGCAGTGAAACAATCCCGCTTAGTATAAGGCCAGGGCTCTGCCCTGGACCCGCTGGGGCCTGAGGCCCCAGACCCCCGTTTATTTTGGCCTGTGCCACATCACCGCCAACGCCCCACGGACACACGAAACCGTGACCCGGCTAACAGCTAATTTGCGCCCGACCCAGACATAAACTGAGCTTTAGTTGCATTTGGAATACAGGCGCTCCTTGATGCTGCAAAAATCAAAACTTTTGAGAACGACAGGCGCTAGGATTCAACTGAATCTTTTGGCATTATATTAAATCAATTTACCTTGCTGGCTTGTATCTTCCTTTGGAGCCTTCTTAAAATAACTCGTGTCCACCAAGGGGATTAGAGGCTTCTTTCCAGCAAACAGGTCGGCAATCGTCAATATTTGAATCTTCGGATACTTCCCATAGTCGGTTTCATAAAACCCTGCCTTGATGGCTTCTGTTTTCATAGGAGCTGTGGGCTCTACCAGGGTAATAAAGACGCCAATTTTCGCCTTTTCCCGGTCGATTACGTGCCCCAAGTCACGCACCATCGGTACGCTCACATTTTCACCACCCTTGACCGAGACGATAGCCTTTTCTGTTATTTTTCCGTCCGGCTTGAAATAAATATGCCCGTCAATCCCGCTATCAGCTCCCTTTTTCATACCTCCATAGGGGACAGCATTTACTAAAGAGACGGCCCACCATTGAAATTGATATTTATCAGCGGCCGCAAGCGCCTTTGCCCCACCGAGATCCTTCGGTGTGCCATGAACATCAAAGGCGATACCGGGAAAGGCATCCTTAAGCCGCTTCTCGATGAGCGATATAGCAAGATGCGTGACGTCTATGCCTATCCAATTACGGCCCAACTTCTGCGCCGCATGAATACTGGTGCCGCAGCCGCAAAACGGGTCAAGTACTACATCACCGACGTTGGTAGATGTATTAAGTACGCGCTCTAATAGAGCTACAGGCTTCTGCGTAGGGTAGCCCAGGCGCTCCTGAGCCTGGGAATTAATGGGCGCAATATCGTCCCAGAGCGTATCAACTGTCTCTCCCTCCAGTTGGTCTAGGTAACGCTTTCGCTGGATACGATGTGTCTTATCGGCCGGAAGATATAGACGACCCTCCGCGTCCATCTCCTCCATACGCCCCCGCGATACAGCCCAGCCATTCGGCGGCGGATTATAGCCCTTATATTCATAAACGAGATTGGGGCGAGGGGAGGGGCTCGTGAGATTATCAAGCCGATAAACCCGGCCGTCTGGGTCTTTATGGACAAATTTACTAGCAATGTACTCAGGATTGCTTGGCCTATATTGCCGATGCAACAACGCCTCTTTTGATTTTCCGTAAAAAAGTAAGATGTCGTGACTTACCCCAAATCGAATAGCAGCATTATTCGTTTCCCCTCGGCCAGATTTCCTCTTCCATATGATTTCATTGCGAAAGTTGAGTGGCCCAAAAATCGCATCCAATAGAATTTTTAGATAAGAACCGGCTGTCTGGTCGCAGTGTAGATACAAGCTCCCGGATTGCTTTAGAACACGATGCAATTGGAGGAGGCGAACGGCCATCATCGTAAGATATGCCATCATGTCGTTTTCTTTTAGGAATGAGCGCATGGCGCGAAGCATCTCTGCAGCGTCGCTATTGCCACTTTGCATTACCTCATCAAAGGCTTGCTCAGCGGTTTCGTTCCAATGCCAGGTATCCTCAAACGCTTCAATTTGGGCCTTCGATTGTTCGCCGGTCGGCGCTCTAAAAAGAATGTTATAATTTGACTGACTGTTGAAGGGAGGGTCCAGATAAATGAGGTCAACGCTTTCATCGGCGATGCTATCCCGCAACACCTGCAGGTTGTCCCCATAATACAGATGGTTCATTACGGTGTCGCTCTTTGGTGATGGCTTTGCTTTCGACACTAAAGAAGCTCCCAATCGCGGCAATCTAGCACATATACTGCAGGGCGGTATCGAGCCGGGTCAACTTAAGCGTTAACTGGCCGGCGCATCAGCAAGCCATAGCAAGCGGATGGGTGAGCGCAGCGCTACCCATCGCTTTTCGAAACAATAAAAATCACTGAAATTCGCTTCGCTCTGTCCACTCTACACAGCTACCGCATCATCAGCTTCCGCCTCACCCCTCAACCCCGCAACCAGCTTCGCCACCCCATGCACCCGCCGCTGCCGCGCTGAAACATCCGGCCGCCGCCACCCCTCCTCGCCCGCCCGCACCAAATCCCAGCCAGAAACATCCACCGCAATTTTTTGCACACCAATCTCATGCAGCAACAAAATCGCCTTGCCCGGGTCCCGGAACCCGCGCGCCTGGTTCCCCTTCGTCGTTGCCAGAACCACCCACCCGCCGCTGCGCGGTTGGGCCGTCACAAAAAACAGCCCGCCCGAAGCCGTCACCCCCACCGCGCGCAACCCGCCGGTGTGGAACGCCGTCCGCAGCTCTCCCAAATTGATGGTGTCCATGAACCCAGCCTCGTCATGCCTAACATCTAATATCGTCAGACAAACATCTAATATCGTCAACCAGGCAAACGGCGAAAACGCGGCTGCCCTAAACCCTCACCACCCAAACCCCGCCAAAATCGCCCTAGGGCTCACCCCATGCGCCGCCGCCTCAGTCGGCGCGTTTTCCGGATGCAGCGCATGGATCCCCGAAAGCACCCAGCAGCTATCAACCCCCGCCGCCTTGGCCCCGGCAATATCGGTACGCAACGAATCCCCCACCGCCAGCGTCCGTTCGGCCAAAATCCCCAGCATAGCCAGCGTCGGTACATAAATCGCCGCATCCGGCTTACCGCGCTGGATCACCACGCCGCCCTCAGCCTTGTAAAACTCAGCCAACAGCCCGGCACAAATAATCCGCCTTCCATCGCGGATCACTTCCAAATCCGGATTGGCGCAGATCATCGGGATTTTTGCCCTCAGCCCGGCATCCAGCACCGGGCGGTACAACTCCGGGTCCTGCGGCCCCAAAATATCATCCGGCCCGGTATTGAGAATGAAATCCGCCGCCGCCGGGTCAAAAACCTCTTCATAGGGGAGCGCCTCGAACACATCCCGGTCCCGCACCGGCCCAAGATGATAAATCCGCCTCCCCAGCCCGGCAAACTCCCCCGTCCGGTCCCGCAACCCCAGATAAACCGCCTCCCCGCTGGACATGATCCCTGCGTATAAATCCCGCCCCACCCCCATCGCCGCCAACGCCGAAGCAATACCAACCGGCCGGCGCGGCGCATTGGAGAGAAACACCACAGGCTTCCCAGCCGCGCGCAGGCGAAAAAGACAATCCAGCGCACCAGGGTAAAGCCTCACCCCATCATGCACCACGCCCCACAAATCCACGATAAACCCGTCATAATCCCCAGCCAGCCGGCCAAACCCGCTCACGCCCCAGCCCCCACCGCTTCCGTCACACTGGCAAAACCGCGCGCCCGCAACAGCGCCGCCAACCCGGTCTTCATCTTCGGCACCATCGCCGGCCCCTGATAGGCAAAAGCCGAATAAAACTGCACCAGCGAGGCCCCCGCCAAAATCTTCACCAGCGCCTCCTCAGCCGACGACACCCCGCCAGCGCCAATAAACACCAGCCTATCCCCGGCCAATTTCCACGCCCGCGCCAGCATCAGCGTCGAGGGCGCAAACAAAGGCGCACCGGACAGCCCACCCGTCTCCCGCCGCAACGCACTCTGCAAACTATCCGGCCGGGCAATGGTGGTGTTGGACACAATCAGCCCCGTCACCCCATGCTGAAGTGCCACTCCAACCACCGCCTCCAGCCCCTCTTCCGGCAAATCCGGCGCAATCTTCACAAACACCGGCCTGGGCGTGGAAATCCCCGCCAGAATCCCCGCCAGCCGCTCTTCGGACTGCAAATCCCGCAACCCCGGCGTGTTGGGCGAGGAAATATTGATGGTGATATAATCCGCATAAGGCGAAACCGCGCTCACCAGCGCCGGATAATCCCGCTCCGGGTCCGCGCCCTCTTTGTTGATCCCAACATTCGCCCCCAGCACCAGGCTCTGCCGATCCACCTTCCGCAAATTGGCCAGATACACATCCAGCCCGGCATTATTGAATCCCATGCGGTTGATCACCGCGCGGTCCTCGGTCAGCCGGAACAGCCTGGGGCGCGGGTTGCCCGCCTGCGGCCGCGGCGTCACCGTACCGGCCTCCACAAAGCCGAACCCCAGCCGCCCCAGCGCATTCACCGCCACGGCATTTTTATCGAACCCCGCCGCCAGCCCAAGCGGATTGCGTAAACTCCGCCCAAACGCCTGAACCTCAAGAATCGGATCGTCCGGCGTTGCATCTCTCCCCGCCAACCCAAGCGTCAGCGCCTTCAGCGACAGATTATGCGCGGTTTCAGGGTCCAGCAGCCGCAGTGCCGGCATCAGCCAGGAGGGAAGCATCATTTAACGTAGACGAGGATTTCCGTGCCCGTCCCGCCCGTACCCGCCGTCAACGCCACATGGCCCGGCAGCACACCGTCATCGCCGATCGCTTTCGCCACCGCCGCCGCCAAAGGCGCCAAATCCGCCAATTGCGCCGCCGCTGCATCCGGCCCGTGCGTATTCGGAACCGAGGCCCGCACCTCAAACGCCGCCCCAGGCTTAATCGCCAACGCCTGGCCCACCGCATCGCGCACCGGCCCGGCAAAATCCTGCGTGCCCGGGGCAATGCTCACCAGCGGTATCCGCCCGGCAAACGCCTGCGTCGCCGCGATGCTCCGCACATCCGCAGGCACAGGCGCAGGTGCTAAGGTTTTGCGCCCCGGCAAGGAGCAGGAGACAAGGGCAAGCATCGATAACGGTATGATCCAGCGCATGGCACTTCGTTTACCCATCCCCCGCTTGCACAGCAACCAGCGCTTAGCCATGCTGCCTCTGGGTCTCAAACAGGGGGCAATATGCTCGATCTCATCATCCGCGGCGCCACTTTGCCGGACGGCCGGCAAAACATAGACATCGGCATCGAAAACACCCGCATCGCCGCCGTCGAGCCCAACCTCCAGGCCGAAGCCACCGCCACCATCGATGCCACCGGCCGCCTCGTCACGCCTCCCTTTGTGGACGCGCACATCCATCTCGACTCCACCCTCTCCCTCGGCCAGCCGCGCATGAACCTCTCCGGCACACTGCTGGAGGGCATCGAAATCTGGGGCGAGCTGAAACCCGACCTCACCATCGGGGCGATCTACCAGCGCGCCAAAAACCTCTGCCTGTGGTCCATGGCGCGCGGCACGCTCGGCATCCGCAGCCATGTCGATGTCTGCGACGACCGGCTTCTCGCCGTACAAGCGCTCCTAAAACTGCGCGAAGAGATGAAACCCTATATCGACATCCAGCTCGTCGCCTTCCCGCAGGACGGCTACCTCCGCTACGGCAATTCGGAAGCCAATCTCCAGCGCGCCTTGGACATGGGCGTCGATGTCATCGGCGGCATCCCGCATTTCGAACGCACCATGGATGACGGCCGCCTCTCCGTGCAGGCCCTGGTCCGCCTCGCCGCCGAACGCGGGCTGATGGTGGACATGCATTGCGACGAATCCGACGACCCACTCTCCCGCCACATCGAAACTTTAGCCGCCGAAACCGCCCGCCACGGCATGGGCGGACGTGTGACCGGCTCGCACCTCACCTCGATGCACTCTATGGATAATTACTACGTTTCCAAACTCATCCCCCTCATTGCCTCCTCCGGCGTGCATGCCATCGCCAACCCACTCATCAACATCACGCTGCAAGGGCGGCACGACACCTACCCCAAACGCCGCGGCATGACCCGGGTAAAAGAGCTGATGGCCGCCGGCATCACCACCGCCTTCGGCCATGACGATGTGATGGACCCCTGGTACACGCTCGGCAGCCACGACATGCTGGAGGTCGCCTCCATGGGCCTGCACGTCGGCCAGCTCACCGGGCTTGAAGAGATAAAAAGCTGCTTCGCCGCCGTCACAGCAAACCCCGCCAAAATCATGGGCCTCCAAAACTACGGTATCGCCCCCGGCAACCACGCGGATCTGGTTGTGCTGCAAGCGCCCGATGCCTTCGACGCCATCCGCCTGCGCGCCGAACGGCTCTACGTCATCCGCCGCGGCAAAATTTTAGCGCAAGCCGCTCCTCGCGCAAGCCAGGTGCATCTGCCAGGCGGCACAGCCACCGTCGATTTCACCCGCACCGACCTCACCGCCTTCTGATTTTCATTTGCCAACCGCCACCACGCACCGTAATTTGACTCCGAAACGATAGAGCAACCAAAGAACATGGCAATCACACGGCAAGTCATCACCTCTCTGCAGCGCGATGGCACCGACATGCTCGGCACCAAACAGCTCGCCATCAAAATCGTGGACGAGAGCATCGTCTCCGGCTCACTCCTCACCGTCGAGAGCAATCATTTCGCCATCCTCAAATCCCGCGGCGCCGTGCTCAACGTGTACGAGACCGGCCAATACGCGCTGACCACACCGGACAAGCCGCTGGTCGGCTCCATCGTGCAAGGTTTCTTCGGCGGCGCCTCACCTTGGCAGTACGAGGTCATCTACATCAACCGTTCGAAACTCCTCGTCCGCAACACCGGCATCGCCACCAGCGCCGAGATGGCGGAAATGGCCTACGTGGTTGATTACTACATCCATGTTGACAGCAAGGAAGCCGCCCTCGACCTTATCACCCATCTGCCCTTCAACGGCGCGCTGATCGACACCAAGGAAGTCGCCGACTACGCGGGCCCCGCCATCGAGCAAGCCATCAACCAGGTGGTGCAGGTCACCAAGATGGAAGAGATCAACGAGCACATTAGCGAAATCCGCGAAGCCGTGAAAGGCCATCTCACGGATTTTTTGCGCACCTACGGCATCATGCTCAACGATCTAAAAGTGCTCATCCTGCCCAAGGACGAGCGCATGCGCGAACTCATCTCTCTCCAAGCCATCGGCCTCACCCCCATCGAGGCCGTGCGCTACTACCTCGCCCTCCGCATGGCCGAAAAAGGCCTCGTCTCCGCCCCCAACGCCGCGGCGGGTTTGCCGTTCAATATTGGCGGCCAACCTTACTACCCACTGGGCGATTCAGCCGGGTTGCCGAAATAAATGCGAGGCGCCTTTTTGGCTCTGGGTAACCAGCGGCAAAGAAGGCGCCGTTTGTTTCTGGCGGCTTGTGTAGCAAGCTGGATGATCGGTTCCAGTTCAGCATTCGCTGCGGGATGTGGACAAGATACCGCTTCGGCAATTGACGAGCTAAATATCTTATTTCTTGGCAACAATGTGTCTCTTCAGGAGATCGACTTCAGGCTGCCACGACATGAATACCCCGGCCTAACATCAAAAAAACCAGGTCTTTTTGAACCAGGTGGTGACGACGAGGCAGACGTAAAATTTTACTTTGTAAGCAAAAACACCCTTCAGGCGATTTTCACGATACTGTGCCAGAATGCCATACCCGCTGGTCCTGATAAAATAGCAAAAGAGAACTTAGGCTATCGATGGCAGTTTAGAAGCTCCGCGAAAGGAGCTTCCCCCGAACTTGTTACATCCGAAACATTCCAGAAAATAGAATCCATCGCCCGCACCTCCCTCCATCCCATCCCCGGAGCCACCCCATGACCTCCTTCTACGACCAAGGCCCCCTAAGCCAGATCGCCATCAACCTCTTCTACGGCTGGGGCTACAATTTCTACCGCCAGGAAAACCAGCTCCGCGCCGATGACCAGCTCATCCGCGCCCAGGTCTGCACCCTGCTGCAACAAGCCCGCGCCGCGGTGGAATCCGCCGAAAGCGACTACCGCCGCGAATTCATCCCCCCACCCTCGCGCGCCCAACCGCGCCCTGACCCGCAAGCCATCGCCGGCGCCCAAACCCTGGAAAAACTCTCCCACGCCATCGGCGCGCTGGACGGTCAAATCCGCGCCCTCCCCGTGCCCGAAAACGACCGCATGACCCAACGCTACCGCAAAGAAGGCGAGACCCTGGCCAAACTCCTAAGCATAGACCAACAACTAACCGGCCAGGCCGAACTCCTGCGCCAAATGCTCGCCGGCAAACCCGGCCCCTGGATCATCGAAAACAAACCCAGCCTCCTCGAAGGCATAACCGCCATCACCGAAACCCTGCGCGCCCGCCAAGCCATATTGCTAAGCTAGCAGCCCATTTTTGCCGGGCGGATAAGCGAAGCGCAATCCGCCATCTTTCGCACCAGGCCCCATACCATTTGCGTATTGCCAACAACCGGGAAACCATTTGCCGGTACAAAACCGGCGGATGGCGCTTCGCTTATCCGCCCTTGATTAAGGGGATTGATAGGTAGAATTTTCTCGGCATTCTGCACGAGGAGATTTTTATGAAGACGTCGAGATATAGCGAGCCCCAGATTCTTGCGGTTTTGCGCCAGGCTGAGGGCGGTGTTCCGGTTGCGGATCTTTGCCGGGAGCATGGCATGAGCGATGCGTCTTTTTACAAGTGGCGCGCCAAATACGGTGGGATGGATGCCTCGATGGTGTCGCAAATGAAGGCGATTGAAGACGAGAACCGCCGGCTCAAGAAGATGTTTGCCGAGTTGAGCATGCAGAACGAGTTGCTCAAGGAGGCATAAGGCAAAAAAATAGCGCGGCCATCTCAACGCCGCGAGATGGCCGAGACGGCGGTGGCGAGGCGCGGGGTCAGCATTGCGCTGGCCTGCCGTACGTTTGGGGTGAGCGAGACATGTTATCGCTATTCACCCAAGCTGGCCGGCGAGAATGAGGAGATCGCTGATCTCCTTTTGGGACTGACGCGGGCCAAGCGGAACTGGGGTTTCGGTCTGTGCTTTTTTTATTTGCGCAATGTTAAAGGACATGGGTGGAACCATAAGCGCGTCTATCGCATCTATCGTAAGCTGGAGTTGAACCTGCGGATCAAGCCACGCCGGCGTCTGCAACGCGAGAAACCCGATGCGTTGGCTGTGCCTGAGGCCATAAACCTCTCATGGTCGATGGATTTTATGGCCGACCGGCTGGGCGATGGCCGGGCGTTCCGGCTATTGAACGTGCTGGATGACTTCAACCGCGAAGGCTTGGGGATTGAGGTTGATTTTTCTCTGCCGGCTGAGCGCGTGATCCGTAGTTTAAATAGGATCATCGAATGGCGCGGCAAGCCTGAGAGCATTCGTGTTGACAACGTCCTATATTGCGAACGGAAATTGGCGATTGGGCAAAGTATCTCTGTTGCGAGTTTGACCTCGCTTGGGTCGGCACGTCAACACAAAACCAAGCGGCTTCCACCTTACGAGGAATGGTTCT
>JAMFRU010000108.1 GCA_026224875.1 Acidocella sp. | reverse complement strand
CCGCTGTTCGGTGCTCAACTGTCCACATCACAAAAACTCCGCGAATCGATGCCTCGCAGAGAGAGAATCACAAAGGATTCATATGATTCAAGAACTTCTTAGAACGGCTCTCAGGCCCCAGCGGGTCGAGGGCACAGCCCCGCCTTTTTACTCACATGCAAAAACCAGCCCTAATCCAGCAGGCGGCGGAATTCTTCTAGGGCGCTTAGGGTTTCGGTTAGGAGGGCGCGGAGGCGTTCGGTTTCGGGGTCTTGTTTGGGGCGCACGCGGAGCTGGGCGGTGCGGGGGGGGATTGTGCCGGCGTTGGAGGGCTCTTCGGGCAGCAGGCCTGGCATGGGGAGTTGCGGCGTGGCGGGGGAGGGTTTTTTCATGGCGGCAGATTCCTCCATCTCCATCATCCCCCGTTCAGCCTGCGAGGCGCGCTCCTCCGGTGTGGCGGGTGGGATGTTGTCGTGCAGGGCGCCGCCGCCTTCGCGCAGCAGGCGTTGCACACCTTTGATGGTATAGCCATGGGTATAGAGCAGGTCGGCGACGCGGCGCAGCAGTTGCACGTCTTCGGGCCGGTAGTAACGCCTGCCACCGCCGCGCTTGAGCGGGCGGACCTGCGGGAATTTGGTTTCCCAGAAGCGCAGCACATGCTGCGGCACGTGCAGCTCATCGGCCACTTCGGAGATGGTGCGGAAAGCGTCGGCGGTTTTGCGTGGACGCACCCGCGCGGCATCACCATTCAGGCCTTCGTCTTGCTCCGCGTTGAAATCGTCATCGTCAACCATGCGGACCATCGATGTTTCCGTGAATTATTGTTTCAGGAATTTTGTTTCAGGAGTTTTCATTCAAACGTGCGAAACTGGATCGTTTACGGCCTCGCGAAGCATTTGGCTGGGGCGGAAAACCAGCACGCGGCGCGGCAGAATGGGCACTTCGACCCCGGTTTTAGGGTTCCGCCCAATGCGGCGCCCTTTTTGGCGCACAGAGAACGTTCCGAACCCGCTGATTTTAACTGATTTACCAACCTCGAGTGCTGAAGCAATCCGATCCAGGACCAATTCCAGCAAATCCGCCGATTCGTGACGGGACAGACCTACTGTCGCGTAGATCGCCTCTGTCAACTGAGCGCGTGTCAAAGTGTTCATTTTGCAAGATTAGCACGTTATACTTGGGAATCAACAACAACGCGCATGAATCGAGACAAATTCGTCAAGCATTTCTTTAATAAGGTGATTCTAAAGGGTTTTTTTTGAAAAATCGGCCAAAACCAAGTCCTTCCGAAGGCAGAACTACACCCGCAGGAGAGCCGAGCCCCATGTCAAGCCCCCGCCGAGCGCTTCCAGCAGTATCAGGGCTCCGGGCTTGATGCGGCCATCGGTAATAGCGGTGTGCAGAGCCAGCGGAATGGAGGCCGCTGAGGTGTTGGCGTGCTGGTCCACGGTGATGATCACGCGCTCCGGCGGCAGGCCGAGCTTTTTGCCTACCCCGTCGATGATGCGTTTGTTGGCCTGGTGCGGGACCAGGAAATCGATATCCGCGGCGGTGAGGTTGTTGGCGGTCAGCGCCTCGGTCACCGCACCCGTAAGCAGGCTGACGGCGTGGCGGAACACTTCGCGCCCGTTCATTACCAGATGGCCGGGCATGCCGGGCCGGCCTATGGCGCCGTCTACATAGAGTATATCGGCCAGGTTGCCGTCGGAATGCAGATGGGTGGAGAGTACCCCTACCCCGCCTGGTGCCACGTCGCGCGCTTGCAGTACCACCGCACCGGCGCCATCGCCGAACAGCACGCAGGTACCGCGGTCTTCGAAATTCAGAATGCGCGAATAGACCTCGGAGCCAATCACCAGCACGCTCTCCACCTGGCCGGTGCGCAGCATCGCATCGGCCACCGAGAGGGCGTAGATGAAGCCGGAGCAGGCCGCGGCGAGGTCGAAGCCGAAGGCCTTTTTGGCGCCAAGCTCGCGCTGGATCTGCACGGCGGTGGCGGGAAAAGCGTTGTCCGGCGTGGAGGTGCCGACGATGATGGCGCCCAGCGCCTCTGGTGCCAGACCCGCAGCTTCCAAAGCCGCGCGCCCGGCCGCAGCACCCATGAATGTGGCGGTTTCGTGCGGGGCGGAAAAATGCCGCTGTTTTATGCCGGTGCGCTCGGTAATCCACTCATCGGACGTGTCCACCCGCGCCGCCATCTCGGCATTGGTGACGATTTGCGCAGGCAGATAGGCGCCCGTGCCAGTGAGCACGGCGCGGCGGATAGTGCTTTGATCAGACATTGGGGTCGGTTGCGGTCTCGGCTGAGAGGAGGGCACGGTCCATCGCCGCCAGCCCTTCGGCGATGCGGCTGTTGAAATCATTGCCGGTCATGTCCAGCGCCACATCCACGGCATGGGCAAAGCCCATGGCATCCGTGCCGCCATGCGATTTTACGACGACGCCGTTGAGCCCCAGCAGCACGGCGCCATTATAGCGGCGCGGGTCCAGCGTCTTTTTAAGCCGGCGCAGCGAACCACGGGCGAAAAGATAGCCAATTTTGGCAAAAGGCCCGGCCACAAAGACCTCTCTGATCAGGCCGCCGACGAATTTCAACGCGCCCTCGCCGGTTTTCAGCGCAACATTGCCGGTAAAACCATCGGTGACGACGACATGCACGGTACCGGCGGCAATGTCGTGACCTTCGATAAAACCCTGGAATTGCTTGGCGATCGGGCTGTCGCGCAGCATGGCGGCCGCATTGCGCAGGGTCTCGTCGCCCTTGCCCTCTTCGGAGCCGATGTTGAGCAGCCCGATGGTCGGCGCCGGCTGGCCGAGCACGATGCGGGCGAATTGCTCGCCCATCAGCGCGAATTCAACCAGATTGCGGGCGTCGTAGACAACATTGAGGCCGAGATCGAGCATCACCACGTCGCCGCGCGCGGAGGGGGCAATGGCGGCCATGGCCGGGCGGTCGATGCCCTTCAGCGTCTTCAGCACGATTTTGGAGAGGGCCAGCAAGGCCCCGGTATTGCCGGCGGAAATCACCCCGGCCGCCTCGCCGCTCAGCACGGAATCGATGGCCCGGCGCAGGGAGGAATCGCGCAGCCGCAAGGCCACCGTCGGCTTCATATCGCCGCTGATGGTCTCGCCGGCATGGCGGAATTCACAGTTGTTTTTTAGCCGCCTGGTCGCCGCAATCAGCGGCGCGACGCGGGCTTCATCGCCAAAGATAAGGAATTTGGCTTGCGGGTGGCGTAAAGCGGCAATATCCAGCCCGGAGATGATCGACTCCGGGGCGTGGTCACCGCCCATGGCATCAACAGCCAGTATATCGCTCCGGCTCACTGCATACCTCGGGCGTGTGTCCTCGCCACTTTATAATGCCTAATTAGATACGCGCTTAGACGCGAATCACGCCCTTGGCTTCCTTGCCGGCGCCGACGACCTCGCGGTTGTCGTAATGGCCGCAATGCGCGCACACATGGTGCGGGCGCTTCAGCTCGCCGCAATTGGCGCAATCGGCATGCGGCTCGGCGCGCAGAGCCTGATGGCTGCGGCGCATCCCGGCGCGGGAGGGGGAGGTTTTACGTTTAGGAACAGCCATGGGACAACGCCTTAAAATTTTACTCTGGTGACAGGAAGGCGCGGCGTAGCAGAGGTATTCCTGCATCGCAAGTCATACGAGCAATGAGCCAGGCACAAGAGGGGTAATATCTTGTTGTTAAGAGGGTTTACCGAATTTTGCTTTCAGCGCCGAGAACGGGCTGGCGTCGCCATCCGTGGCCTCGGGCGGCAGTTGGGCGCCCGGTTTGCGCGGATACGGGTCCAAAGCCAGGGCCAGCTGCTCCGCCAGCGCCTCGCCGAGGTCGATCACGTCGTCCTCATAGGGGATTTCATCCGGTCCTTCGAGCGACTCGGGGGCGAGCTCCTCCTCGTCCGCCAGCCTGGCGGCGGGTACGAAATGTAACGCCACGCGCTCCTCGATGGTGGTCTCGAACGGCTCCAGCGTGACCACGCAGAGCTGCGTCACCTGGGCTTTCATGCGCAGATCCGCCGCGATGATGCCGCCGCGATGATGCTGGAGCACAAAAACCCCGGTGAGGGCCGCGATTGCCGGGAGCGAGAAACGCTCAGCCAGTATCGCGCGTGTTGGCTTGTCGGCCGCGAGCTCGTAGGATTGTGCCGCGCCATGGATGTGTCCGGCTTTCACCGGCCTGCTGAATTCGGTATGCATTTGCGCTATATATACAGTACGCATTGACAGTTAAGCCCCTACCGTGAGACCCAGCCCTGATACTGCCGCCTATGAGGCGATGCTGACCGGAAGGACCGAAGTGTTGCGCTTTGCCAAATTGACACTGCCATTTCTGGGCTCGCTGCTGCTGAGCCTCCCCGGCTGCGCGATCTTCTCCGATGCCCCGCATTACCGCGGTGTCGCCGTCACGCCGCATGACCTGGCCCAGCTTACGCCGGGCCTGTCGCAGCAGGCGGATGTGCAGGCCGTGCTCGGGCCGCCGACGTTCCTCCCGCAATTCAGCCCGAATGACTGGGTTTACGTCTCCCAGGTGACGAAAATGCGCATCGGCCAGACCGAGGGCGTGGTGAGCCAGCATGTGGTGGTGGCGGCGTTCGATAACGGCGGCACGCTGCAGAGCCTCACCCAAAAGACCGGCAAGGACGCGGTGACCGTGGCGATGGAGAGCCATCAGACTCCGGTGCCGGGCGGCACGGCGGGCTTTATCCAGCAGCTGGTCGGTGGTGTTGGAAGCTATAACCCGCTGGGTACGGCACAGGATTCCAGCGGCGGCGTGGGCGGGGGCGGCGCTTCCAACGTCGGTGCGCCCGGCAGCAGCGGCAGCAGCTTCTAATATGCGGCGCCGGGGCGTTCTGCTCGGCGGGTTGTCGCTCCTGCCCCTGCTACCTTTAGCGGCGCGGGCGCAGAGCACGCTGGGCGATAATCCGCCCCCTGCCCTCCTCACCGCGCCACCGAGCAGCCAGCCGGCGATGCTGGATGACAAAACCGGGCCGGGGTTTTCGCGCATCGTCATCGCCAGCTGGGGCGATCTGGTGGAGCCGGGCACACCGCCCTTTATCCCCACAGCCCTCACGGCCGATCAGGCGGATGGGCAGTTTCCTTATGATGGCATGATCGCCGGGCTGATAACCCCGCCACTGGCGCAGGATGGCATTCCGCGGCTGGTGATGGTGGTGGCGACCCCGGATATTCCCGCCCGCATGGTATTTGCATCCGGCCAGGATAACCCGGCGGTCGCCGGGCGCATGCAGGGTGTTACGGTAATAAACCTGCAGTTTTTGGGCGGGCGCTGGGTGACAGTGGATGGCGGTTATCAAACCCGCCGCATCTCTGACTCGACTCTATGCTCGATTTCCGGCCCGGCTGCCGGTAGCGTTGGCGATTCGGTGCAGGGCGTGCTCGCACCGGCCGCCGGCTGCGCCACAGCCTGGGGTAACGTGCTGCTGGCCGAAGGCGATGCGAGCGCCTGGCTCACCAGGCTGGCGGATGTTGGTTACGGCTATGCCGACCCGGCGCAGGCGGCGCGCTTTGGCTGGGTGGTGGAGCTGAATCCGCTCGACCCGGATTCCATTCCGGTGAAACGTACGGCGCTGGGGCGACTGCCACGCGCCGGGCTGGTGGCGGCGCAGACCAAGGACGGGCGGCCGGTGGTGTTCTTTACGCAGGATTCGCAGGCCGGGGCATTGTTCCGCTTCATCGCGGCGACGGCTGCCACCGATGGCACGGCGCTGGATAGCGGCACGCTCTCTGTGGCCAAGCTCTCGGGCAACGGCATTGCCTGGGTGGACCTCGGCAATGATTTACCCAGCCTGGTTGGGCTGGATGGTGTGGCACAAACGGCGGGTGCCGAAATGTTCGACGCACCGGGCGGGCTGGCGCTGAGTGGGGATGGCGGTACTCTATACATGGCCTGTGGCGGCGCGAACCGCGCCATGGCGGATGCACTGAACCCCGGAACGCCGCATGGCCATATCATCGCTTTTGCAATTCCCGGCGCCGATGTTACCGCGCCGGGGTTTGGCGCCAGCCTGGCTTTGGTGGCGGGCGATCCCTCCGTGGCGGAGGGCACACAATATCCGGACGGCAGCACCGTATGGCTCCGCCGCCCGCGCACGCTGGGGATGGATGTGTCCGGCCGTTTATGGATCGGCACTGATCAGGGCGGCGATACAAGCCAGGGCGCGGACGGGTTGTTTATTTTGAACAGCAGCGGGCCGCTGGAGCTGGCCTATCTGGCGCCGATCGGTGCTGCCATCGGCGGGGCGGCGTTCGATGCAGGCACATTTACAACGTTCGGTATGGTGCGCCACCCGGGGGCAACGCCCGAGGCGAGTTTTAACTATCCGGCGACGCGCTGGCCGACCTTGCAGCCGAATATGCCGCCGCAGAGTACGGTTGTGGGGCTGATCTCCGCATGAGCCGGACGGCGATCCTAAACAAATGATCCAGGTGATGGCCTGCGATTTTGGCGGTGCCGGGTTTGAGACCTGCCTCGACATCCGCATGAAAGTATTCGTGGGTGAGCAGAATGTGCCGGTGGAGGAAGAGCGTGACTCTTACGAGGAGTCGGCCCAGCATTTTCTCGCTTTGTGGAGTTGTGACGCAGCGGGCACGGCGCGGGCCATTATAAAAGAGCCGGGGTTGGTGAAAATCGGCCGGGTCGCCGTACTGGCGCCCTACCGCAAATTCGGTATTGGGGCGGCGCTGATGCAGGCTGTTGAGGCAGCATTTCCCGGCGCGGCATTCATGCTCGATGCACAGACCCACGCCATGCGGTTCTACGAGAAGCTTGGGTATGTCGCGGAAGGGCCGGAATTTGACGACGCCGGCATTCCGCACCGGCTTATGCTCAAGCGCCCTTAAACATCAGCCCTGCCAGTATGGCGCGCGTGTCCTCGGTAAGCGGCTCGGGCCGGTGGCTGGTTTTGCCCACCTGTACCATCACGCTTTGCGCCGTGACGACACAGACATCATCCATGAACAAGGCCTGGGCCAATACGATGGATGATTTGCCGATGGATTTTACCCCCGTACCGACATGCACCAGCCCGGGCCAGCGCAGCTCGGCGCGGTAATCAACCTCGAGCCGGGCGATGACATAAGCGTACTGGCTGTGATTCCAGGCGTTGATGGTGGGGTGGTTGAGCAGGCTGGTGCGGCCGGTTTCCAGCAGTGTGGTGAACACGGCATTATTGACATGGCCCTGTGTGTCCATGTCGGAATAGCGCAGCTTGTCGTAATCATGCGCGGGATAGTCCGCGAGTTTCGGCAATTCAGTCATTTGGACTCTCTGGAATAGTTTTGCCGGGGTTGAACAGACCGGTGGGGTCGAAGGCGGTTTTCAGCCGGCGCATGAGGGCGAGTGCCTCGGGCGATTTATGCGCTGCCATACCCGCCAAGCGGAACTGGCCGATGCCGTGCTCGGCGGAAAAACTGCCGCCGAGGCTGACGGCAAGGGATTCCACGTTGGTGGTGATTTCGGCCTTGTTGAGGCTGGAGAGGGCGTCGCCTTCAGGCGGGCGGACGTTGATGTGCAGATTGCCGTCGCCAAGATGGCCGAAAATGTTGAGGCGGCAGCCGGGGTAGGTTTTCGCGATCAGGGCTTCGGTGGCGACGACCATCTCCGCCATGCGGCCGAGGGGAACGGAGATGTCGTGTTTTACGGCCCCGCCAGCGTGCAATTCGCCTTCGGGTATGGCCTCGCGCATAGCGATGAGGGCGTCGCGCTCGCGTTCGGACTGGGCGATGACGGCATCCAGCGCCGTGCCGTCTTCCAATGCCGCTTCCAGCACGCGCTCGATCAGGGCTTGCGGGGTGGCGTCTTCTTCGAGGGCCGAAATTTCGAGCAGGAGGTAGGCCGGGGCTTCGAACGGGGCTCTGCCGCCGAGGGCCAGGGCTTCGGCGGTCATGAACTCACAGAGGGTGAGCGCCGGGCCCGCAATCCGCCGCATGGATTGGAAGAGTGCCATGGCATCGGCCGCCGAGGAGGTGCCGACCAGCGCGGTGGCCCTGGCACGCGGGGCCGGGTGCAGGCGCAGGCAGGCGGCGGTGATGATGCCGAGCGTGCCTTCTGCGCCGATGAAGAGCTGTTTGAGGTCGTAGCCGGTGTTGTCTTTGGGCAGTGCGTTGAGCCCGTGCCAGATGCTGCCATCGGCCAAAACAACTTCCAGACCAAGGACTTGCGCGCGCATGTTGCCGTAGGAGAGCACCTGCACGCCGCCGGCATTGGTGGAGATGACACCGCCGATCTGTGCCGAACCGTCCGCCGCGAAGGAGACCGGGAAGAGGCGATCGGCATCTTTTGCAGCCTGTTGGACGGTTGCGAGTGGCACGCCAGCTTCGGCGACGAGGCAATCTGCTGCAAGATCAAGGGAGCGGATGGCATTCATGCGGTTGAGGCTGAGGATGAGTTGGGGGGTGTTGGCGATGGGCACGCCGCCGGCGACCAGGCCAGTGTTGCCGCCCTGGGGTACGATGGCGATTTTTTCGGCCGCACATAATTTAATAATTTCAGAGACTTGTTCTGGAGTTTTGGGGAGTGCCACGGCCACGGCGGGATACTGCGACAGGCCGCGCCAGTCACGCTCGAAGGAGGCGCGGTCTTCGGGGGTGGTGAGGACGGCATTTTCCCCGAGCAGGGTTTTTAGGGCGTTGCAAAAATCCATGGTGGTTTGGTTTTGGGCTGTGGCGGCGCGGCCGGTCAAGGGTTTGAGGTTGAGCCACTGGAGCGCTGGCACGCATAGGCGCCCCCTCCAAAACGCAACTCGTCATATCCTGGAGGACAATCCCTTGTGATGGGATGTCTCAGATGATGCGTCATTCCAAAGGCAATCGCGGCTGCGACCATAACAAGCAGGAATGCCGCCTGGCCGTAATTTTTCAGGAACTGCCGCATGAGGTTGGACACTCCGCGAACTCGCACCGCCCGGCTGCCCGAGGATCGCTGTCTGGTGCGATGGCGTCAAGACAACCCGCTCCCCGCTTTCGCGAGGGTCGCGATGATGACGCGAGAGGTTACTTTGGCTTGTTCATCTTATGCGCCAACGCCTCTTCCGCTGTGCCCACGCCGCCATGCGCGGCGGACCAGGCCATCGGGTTTTCCAGGAACTTACGCACGCCGGACAGTGCGGCATCCGAAAAATACGGCTGGTTCTTGGCGGCTTCCAGCACATCCCACCAGGTGCAGAGGTGGTGCAACTCGATGTCCATGCTCTTCAGCGTCTCGAACGAGCCCGGGAACACGCCGTAGAAGAACACAACAAAAGTGTGGTTGCAGATCGCCCCGGCATCGCGCAGCGCCTTGGCGAACTGAATTTTCGAGCCGCCATCGGTGGTCAGGTCCTCGACCAGCAGCGTGTTCAGACCCTCCGGCACGTCGCCCTCGATGAGGGAATTGCGCCCAAAACCCTTGGGCTGTTTGCGCACATAGGCCATCGGCGCGTGCATGCGCTCGGCCATCCAGGCGGCGAAGGGAATGCCCGCGGTCTCGCCGCCGGCCACAGCTTGAATGGCTTCCACCCCGATGTGGCGATAGATTTTCTCGACCGCGAGGTCGCAGATTTTGGCGCGGGCGCGGGGGAAATAGATGATCTTGCGGCAGTCGATATAGACCGGGGACTTCCAGCCCGAGGTGAGCGTGTACGGCTCCTCGGGACGGAAATTAACTGCCTTGATCTCCAGCAGCAGTTTCGCCGTGGTCAGCGCTGCATCCCGGTCCCAATCCGATGCCCAGTCGATTTTCGCTGCAATCCGGCCACTCATTCCAAACTCTCCGCAAACCCGTGAAATATGGCCGCCTACCTACCCTGCCCCGCCCCCCACGTCCATGCGGGAGGGTTGTGCGACGCTGCGAGGGTGATATTGAGATCGTGCATTTCCTGGAGAGATTTTTATGGCCAAGATTAAAGTTAAGAACCCAGTCGTGGAGATGGACGGCGACGAGATGACCCGGATCATCTGGGGGTTCATCAAGGACAAGCTGATCCTGCCGTATCTGGACATTGACCTTAAATATTATGACCTCGGCATTGAACACCGCGACGCCACCGACGACCAGGTGACACTGGATTCTGCTCTGGCCACTAAAAAATATGGCGTGGCCGTTAAATGCGCCACCATTACCCCGGACGAGGCGCGGGTTACCGAATTCAACCTCAAGAAGATGTGGCGCAGCCCGAACGGCACCATCCGTAACGTGCTCGACGGTACCATCTTCCGCGAGCCGATCATCTGCAAGAACGTGCCGCGTTTGGTGCCGCATTGGTCGCAGCCCATCGTTATCGGCCGCCATGCTTATGGTGATATTTACCGCGCCACCGAGGCCAAGATTCCCGGCCCGGGCAAGGTGAGCCTGGTGTACGCGCCGGCCGATGGCAGCGAGCCGCAGGTGATGGAGGTGCATGATTTCAAAGGCCCCGGCGTGACCATGGGCATGCACAACACCAACGCCTCGATCACCGGGTTTGCCCGCGCCAGCTTCAACTACGGCCTGGCCCGCAATTTCCCGGTTTATCTCTCCACCAAGAACACCATCCTCAAGGCCTATGACGGCACGTTCAAGGATATTTTCCAGGAGATTTTCGACACCGAGTTTGCGGATAAGTTCAAGACGGCCGGCCTAACCTATGAGCACCGTTTGATCGACGACATGGTGGCCGCCGCTTTGAAGTGGGAAGGCGGCTATGTTTGGGCCTGTAAGAACTACGATGGCGATGTGCAGTCCGATATCGTGGCGCAGGGTTTCGGCAGCCTTGGCCTGATGACCTCCGTGCTGCTCTCCCCGGATGGCTCCGTGGTGGAATCCGAAGCCGCGCACGGCACCGTCACCCGCCATTACCGCGAGCACCAGAAGGGCCGCACCACCTCGACCAACCCGATCGCCAGCATTTTCGCCTGGACGCGCGGGCTGATCTATCGCGGCAAGTTCGACGGCACGCCGGATGTGACCGCGTTTGCCGAGACGCTGGAGAAGGTCTGCGTGGAAACCGTGGAAGCGGGCTTCATGACGAAGGATCTGGCGACCCTCATCGCCAAGGACGCGCCCTGGCTCTCCACCCAGGACTTCCTGGACAAGCTCGACGCCAATCTGAAGATCGCGATGCAGTAGAAAAATGCAATAAAAAAGCCGGCGGGGTGACCCGCCGGCTTTTTTGCGTTTCATCGGAAAAGAATTTCAGAAAAGAATTTCGCGTTTCTGATACCAGCTCTCGGTGGCCTCCTTGGCCCCGGGAACCTCTTCCATAAGCCGGCCATGCTGCTTGGCCAAATGCTCGGCATATTGCAGTACTGCCTGAATCGTTTTCATCCTGTTGTCCTGCGGCAGATAATATTTCAGATTTCCGCCGCCCCAGGCCAGCGGCTGGTGGACATAATGCGTCTTATCAAGCTCCGGTGTGATGATACGGGGATTAAACACAACCGTATCCGGCATGTAGAGAATCTTCTCGAACATATCCTTATAATGGTAAGAGCGTCCGCTCTTCACCACGGTTTGACCGGCCGCCGTAACCTTCAGCCAGCCGATCGTATTTTTGGCGATCTTTTGCCATACCGAACGTTCCGGATAATGCGCCAGGAGGATATTGGTTTCCTCCCGTTTCGTCAGCTCTTTGTCCCGGCATGACGCGCTGTGCTGACCGGAATTAATAACAAGACCATGCGAACTCAAGCCGCCGCGAATGGCAACCTTATCTACGGTGCTGGGCAATTTGGTGCGCCAGCGCATGCGGCGCGGCACAATCGGCTGCAACGGATCATCACCCGGCGTCGTGGCATAATTGACCAGCTTCCAGCGAATGTAATCCACCTCTGCCGGAACCTGCGAAAGATATGTCTTGATCGTCATTTTCGCGAGCGAGGTATCGATGAACTCATCGACGTCGAGAAAGATCACCCAGTCGGGCTTAAATTCCTGGTCCGCGTGATGGTAGAGCCAGGTGCTGCGCGGCGCCTGATCCGCCGTGCTTGACTGCATCTGGACCACGCGGATCGGAATGCCCTCGTTCTTAAGGGCACGCAAAATATCCAATGTCCGGTCGGTACTGCCGTCATCGAGAAAAACAAATTGCGCCGCTGCGGCTGCGTGGTGTCTGACAAACGACTCAATGATGTCGTCTTCATTCAGAACCCTTGAGACAATTACAATCTTCATTGCGTTTCTCTACAATCAGCCTCTTAGGCCTGGTTAGGGTAATACATGGAGCAAGAGAAGTTGCCGCTTGCCGTTTTTAGCTTGTTCTGGTTCTCCGGTGCCAGGAACTTGAAATAATGTGGCGTGAGGCCGGCCGGGCAATAATGCGTCACCAGTGAACGGCGGGTAACACCTGGTTTGGTAACGAGATTATCGCCGTACGGCAGATCAGCATGCCAGATGAGCACATCACCCTTTTTAGCCATGAAATGGTGTGGCTCTTCATGTCCTATTTTATCAGTGAGATATTGGAGATGCGCCACATTTGCCTCGCCGCCGTCGCGCGCGAAGTCAAAATGTTTTGAGGCGCTGTTATCATAAGTGAATTCCGGCAGATGGTGGCTGCCTGGAAAATAGACCAGCTCACCGGCGCCGATCTGCACGTCTTCGAGGGCGATCCAGCTCGCCACCATGTGCAGAGGGTGCTTGTCCACCACCACATAGGCGGTGTCCTGATGCACGGGCTGAGTCGAGGCGACCTCAAAATGCAGGGATTGGAAGGCAAGCGCCGGGCCATCGAATAAATGCTGCAGGAACATGCTCAGCGGCAGGCTGAAAGAGAGTTCCTCTCCCTCCGGCAGGATCATCGCGGAATCCAGCACCTTGGCACCGGGCAGCAGCAGATCCGCCTTATCATAGGGCTGATACATCGGCCCGAACGGCACGTTCATCAGCAGCCTGCCAGGCTCCGCGGCAACGGCGTCAAAGGCTGCCAGATATTTATCGATCGCGAAATGGGAAACCGCGTTCTCCAGGATCACGTAACCCGAGCGGCTGAAAGACGCGAGCCGCTCACGCGTCTGCCGATCGGCAACAGCGGCGAGTCGCGCGACGATCGCGGCTTCGTCACGGCTATCGTACCACAGTCCGCCGAATTTACTGTGAAATGAAACGCTTTCGTCCATCGTCGCCCCTGTCATGTTCAGGCTACCTGCTGGCGCGCTGCCAGGCAACCATAGATACGGTGTCGGCTTGCAATCTGATACCGATTCTGCCAAGTCCGATAGACCATGTAAGGTCCAACTTTCAACGATAGAGACCCTCACTGATGCCGCTGACCGTTATCGACGAGGGCACGAACAATCACATCGACATCAGCCCGGCGACCCTTGCCAAAGGCCAGGGCCGGTTGACCATATCCGGCAGCAATAACCATATCCGTATTGCCGAGACGAATTTTAACCTCGGCCTCCATGCCACGCTCGGGGAAGGGTGCCATCTGGAGATCGGGCGGCATGTGAACTGCATCAATCTTGTGACCTATCAGGCGCGCAATGCGAAACTGGAAATCGGCGCCCATGTCGGCTTCAATGGCCAGGTAAGGTTGCAGATGCACGAAGCCTCGCTCATGCGCATAGGCAATGGCTGCCTGTTTGCCGATGAGGTGGAGATGACCACCAGTGACATGCATTCGATCATCGACGTTGAGACCAGCAAACGTGTCAACCCGGCGCGTGACATCGTGCTCGGTGACCGTGTGTGGGTGGGACAGCGCGTCATCGTGCTCAAGGGCAGCCAGATCGGTGACGGCAGTATTATCGGCGCGGCGGCCTTGGTGACCGGCATATTACCCGCCCAATGTGCCGCCGGCGGTAATCCGGCGCGCGTCCTGCGGACCGGGGTCACCTGGAATTTCCAACTGCTCTGACCCACATGCCTGTTACCATCTTACCGGAAAGCACATCATGGGTCGCCTGCCCGCTCTGAGTTACATACTGTGCGTTGCAGTGGCGCTGGCTTGCGCCCTGCCCGCCACTGCGCAATCCCTGCTGCCGCCCTTCAATGGTTTTGCGCTGGACGAACCGCCAGACCCACCACCACACGGCGCACCGGCGCATTACGGTGCCACCGCGCCGCAGGCCGCGTGGGTGATCGCGCAATGGAACATACCCGGCGGTAAGCTGTCCGTCTTTGCTCCGGATGGCAGCGGCGCCTTCAAAGCCGATTCCACCGAAGCCCATGTGCAGGTAACCCCCGGCGCCGGCACAATAAATTTCCACCAGACCGGTGCCGTGCTACCGTGCAGCAGCAGCAACGGATCACCGCGGGAGTCGGATTTGTTTTTCGCGCCGGCTGGATCGCGCCTGGTCAAGCTTGTGCCGCTGGAAGGGCTCGGCGGTTTGCAGCAACAAGCGGTGGTGACTTTGCAAGCAGCGGTGCTGGCCAATGCCGTTTGCAAGGTGAATTTGGGCTATGCCGTGCTTGCCGTCACCCTTGTGGACCGGAAGGTACAGCCGGCCCAGGTATTTTTCTACCAGCTGGAACTCAGCCAGCTTTGCCAGGTGCCAGCCGGCGCGCCCGCCTGCCCATCAGCCCATAGCCATATGTACTATTACGGCCGGAAAAACCCTTATGGCGCGGATGATTACCTGCCCCTGGCGGGCCGGCCATATCTCGCGAGCGGTGAAACAGCCAGGCTTTCCATTAATCTGCTGCCCAGGCTCATCACCGCCCTGCAAGACGGGCCCGCGGGGATAGATCGCGATCCATCCCATTGGGTCGTGAGCTCGGCCTATTATGGCCAGCATATCTGGGGCAAAGTCGAGCTTTCGACCAGTTGGTCGGATGTAAAGCTTACGGCGCGGTAGGCGGGCGGCGCCGCCAGACCGGCGTCAGATCGGCCCCGCTCCGGCAGATACCCAGCATGAGATCAGCTTGTGGAAGGCGCCGCCCCAGCAGCCGTGAATCCCGGCCGCCCCCTTGGACCGGTACGCGCCTATTAAAATCCCGCCCCACGGGGGTACAAGCGTTATTTGGTGGCGATTTCTGGATATTGCTGCTCCCAGCCGCCGCCCAGGGCCTGGTACAGGCTGACCAGATCCGTGCCCAGCCGCTCGGTGGACTGCGCCCGGCTCTGCTGCGCCGTGAGATAGGATTGCTGCGCGTTCAGCACGGTGAGGTAGTCGCTCAAGCCCTGTTTATACTGGTCCTCCGCCAGGCCCAGCGCGATGTCGGATTGCTGCACGTCGGTGTTCAGGGCGTCCAACGTGTCGTGCTCCTGGGCGTAGTTGGTGAGGGCGGTGTTTACCTGGGTGAAGGCGGTGAGCACGGTTTTGGCGTAGTTTACAGCGGCTTCGCGCTCCTTGGCCTTGTTCAGCTTGAGCTGGCCGCGCAGCTGGCCGCCGGCGAAGATCGGCAGCGTGACATTCGGGCCCATGGCATAGGTGAGCGCACTCCACTCGTTCAGATCCTTGAACTGCAGCGCCTGCAGTGAGGCCGAGGCGGAGAGGCTGATATCGGGGTAGAATTGCGCATCGGCGACGCCGACTTCGGCGGTGGCCTCATGCAGGTCCTGGGTTGCCTCGCGCACGTCCGGGCGGCGGTTCAGCAAATCGGACGGCAGGCCCACCGGCACGTTGGGCGGGGTGAGCGGCACGGGGGCGGCATTGGCGAGGCCGGCCGGCAGACCGTCCGGGGTTTCGCCCAGCAGCAGGCCGATCTGGCCGATCTGCGCATCGCGTGAGGCGATGAGGGTTGGTATCTGGCTCTGGATGGAGGCGGCGGTGGCCTTGGCGTTGGCCACGTCGAGCGAGGTGGTGAGCCCGGCCAGCTGGCGCTCGTTGGTCAGCTGCACCAGCTGGTTGGCGGCATCGAGGTTTTTCTGGGTAATATTGATCAGCAGTTCGGTGCCGCGCAGCTGGATGTAATTGGTCGCAACCGCCGTCTCGACATTGAGCAGCGCGGCGCGGCGGGCTTCCTCAGAAGAGCGGGCCGCGGCGACGGCGGCCTCCACGGTACGGCGGTTCTTGCCCCAGAGGTCGAAATCATACTGCGTCTGCAGCCCGTATTGGTAGATGTCGAGGGCGCCGGTGGAAAAGCTGATGGCGCCGCCGCCGACAGCGTTGGTGCTGCCATTGGCGACGCTGGATGCCGCGGTGCTTGCACCGGCGGCACTGCCGAAGAGGCCGAACACGCCCTCTTTAGAGGGAAACTCATGCGTCCAAGAGCCCGCACCGCTGATGGAGGGGTAGAGTACCGCCCCTTCGATCTGCGCCTGGGCCTCGGATTCCAGCAGGCGCTCGGTGGCGATCTGCAGGTCGAGGTTCTGGGCCACGGCCTTTTGCTCCAGCGCGGTCAGCTCGGGGTCGTTGAAACTGTCCCACCATTGCGGGTTTACCGAATCACCCGAGACATAGCCGCCTTTCGAGGTCATATCATCGGTATAGCTACCCGGCACCGCAGGTTTGGGAGCCTGGAAATTCGGCCCCACCATGCAGGCGGACAGCGCGAGCATGGCGCATGAGGATGACAGAAGGGCAATACGGCGGGAGGCGGGTAAAAACACGGCGAAACTCCGTTAAACAGCCCGTTGCTGGGGCGGTCTTAAAAATAAAGCAATGGGCCAGACTATAAGGGCTAGAATCCCGAGGATGTGAAATACGTCAAGATAGCTGATGAAACTGGCCTGAAACTGCACCGCCGCGTCGAGTTGGGGCAAGGACATGCCTGCGGGGAGCTGGCGGAAGGGATTTATCGCCTCGGCGAGGCGGGCGTGGTGGAACTGGTCGCGCCAGGTTAGCATGTTTGTCGCGAAAGAAATCCCCATCGAACCGCCAATATTACGCATTTGGTTAGATAAAGCAGCGGCATCGCCGAAGAGTTTGGGGTTTACGCCGACGAAGGAACTGGCGCCCATGGGGACGAAAATGAAGGGCATGGCGATGACCTGCATGACGCGCGCCATGGTGAGTTGGTCGAAGCTCATGTAGGGCGAAAAATGGGAGTCTGATATGAGCGCCAAGCCCATCTGAAACAGCCCGCCGGCCATCAGGTACCGCGGCTGCACGAAGCGCCCGGTGACGAAGGCTGCCACCGGCATGAAGGTGAGCGTGACCAGGCCGCCCAGGGCCAGAGCCGCGCCGGAGGTTTGCGAAGTGTAGCCGAGCAGGGTTTGCGCCATTTGCGGCAATAGCTGGGTGGAAGAGAGGAAGCAGAAGCTGATCATGAAGCTGACGATGCAGCAGATGCCGAAATTGCGGGTGAACAGCAGGCGCACATTCACCACCGGATGCTCGTGCTGCCACTCCCAGAGGATCAGGAACGACAATGTGGCGATGGCGATGGCGAAGCTGGCGATGATGAAGGTCGAGGAGAAGCCGTCGTCCAGCTCGTATTGGTCCAGGAACATCTGCAGGGAGGCGAAACCGATGGCGACCATGGCGAGGCCGACGTAATCGAGGCTGAAGCCGCTTTTGAGGCGGGCGGCGCGCTCCTGGCGCAGGATGAGCGGCTCGCTGACGAAAATGCTGGTGAGGGTGACGGCGATGAGGCCGACCGGCAGGTTGATGAGGAAGATCCAATGCCAGGAGAGCGTGTCGGTGAGCCAGCCGCCGAGCACCGGGCCGGTGGCGGGTGCGACGATGACGGTGAAACCAAATAGAGCGAAGACCTGCGGGCGTTTCTCCGGCACGAAACTATCCGCCATCATGGCCTGGGCGACCGGTGCCAGCCCCCCTCCCCCTAATCCCTGGAGGGCGCGGGCGATGACCAGCATCTGGATGGAGGTGGCGGCCGCGCACAGAACCGAGGCGGCGATGAACAGCACCGTGCTGATCTGGAAAAACCGTTTGCGGCCGATGACGTTGGAGAGCCAGCCGCTGATCGGCAGAATGATGGAGTTGCTGACGAGATAGCTGGTGAGCACCCAGGTGCTCTCGCTCTGGCTGATGCCGAGCGAGCCGGCGATGTGGGGGAGCGAGACATTGGCGATGGTGGTGTCCAGCACCTCCATGAGCGGGGCCAGGGCCACCATCACCGCCACCATCCACGGGTTATACGGCCCGGCCGGGGAGCGGGGCAGCGCCGGGTTCCGCTCCGGGATCAAGGTTTAACCCGGATCGAGGGTTCGACGGACATGCCGGGGGCCAGCATGTATTTCTGGATGTCATCGCCGGTGAAGAGGAGTTTTACGGGGATGCGCTGGATGACCTTGATGTAGTTGCCGGTGGCGTTCTGCGCCGGGAGCAGGGAGAACACAGCGCCCGTGCCGTACTGGATGCTGTCCACCTTGGCTTTGAAGGTGACGCCGGGCACGGCATCGACGCTGATGGTGGCGGCGGCACCCAGGCGGATGCCGGCCAGCTGGGTTTCCTTGTAATTGGCGGTGACCCAGACATCGTCGCTCACCACCGACATCATGGCCGTGCCGGCGGCCACGACATTGCCGGGCTGCACGCTCTTCATCGCCACATGGCCGGCGGCGGGGGCGAGGATGCGGGTGTAGGAGAGTTGCAGCCGGGCATCGGCCAGAGCAGCCCCGGCGGCGGCGAGATTGGCCTGGCCGCTCTGCACCGCGGCCTGAGCCGCCGCGAGCCGGGCCTTGGCGCTTTGGATCGCCTCGGTTGCGGCATCGACCTGCTGGGCGGTGGTGGCATGCGGGTTGACGGAGGAAAAGCGCTCGTAATCGCTCTGCGCCTGGGTCACCCCGGCCTGCGTCTCGGCCACCTGAGCCGTATCCTGCGCTAACTCGGCCGTGGCCTGGGCCTGGCCGGCCTCAGCCTTCAGGATTGCAACCTGCTGGTCGCGGCCGTCGAGCTGCACCAGGGTTTGCCCGGCGCTGACATGCTGGTTGTCGTCCACCAGCACCTGATCGACCCGGCCGCTGATCTGCGCAGCGATGGTGTAGAGGTTGCCGTCGATCTCGGCATCGTCCGTGGTGGCGAAAAAGCTGTTGCGCCAGGCGTAGAGCCCGAACACGGCGGCGATGAGGGATAGCACCAGCGCCAGAATTATGAATGGCCGCAAGCTCTTACGCGGTTTCTCTTCTTCCACGCTACGTCCCCTGTTTTCGTTGGTTCTGCATGTGCCGAATTTATGGTCCGGGCAAGAGCGGGGGCATCGGCAGGGCGGTATGTTAATTTTAGGGCCGGGTGTGGTTTTTAAACCGCGGATTTTTGTGCTCCCACATTACGGTTGCACCGATGCCACCTGCCCGGCCCGGCCTAAAACCGGATGACTTTAGGTTGTGAAACTTAAAGTTATTCTAACTCAATGCATTAACCGACGTTCCACGTTATGATCAGCCGCAAATCCCCCATATTTTCGATACGAAAGTCATCTATTTCACATAATCAGATAGTTAATTGCCATCACCTGGGAAATCGGTTGATGTGAGAAAAATAAAAATTCTCTAGCGAAGCATTAAAAACCCTCTTGCATCCGAGTCGTTTTTGATCGTTATTCTCGTTTAGGTTGTACCGTAAATCAAAACAGGGATATATTCATGGCTTTCGCCCCCACAACTCTCGATCAGCTCGTGCGCCAGAAACTCCGCAGTTGGCCGCAGCACCCCCCGGGCCTCGCCGACCATGACATGGGCGCCTCCGGCTGTTGGATGCGCGCGCGCCCCGGTACGGTGGACGATCTCGATAACCCGTTTTTGAAGATGCCCGGCTCCAACCGGCTGAAAACCGTGCCCGATGGGCTGTGGCTGTGTTTCGGCGGTACGGAGAAGGACGCCTATGTCGATCTCTTCGCCATCGAGGCCTGCGGCTCCTTCCAGAACCTGCTGGACAAACGCTCGCGCTTTGCCCCCTCGATGCATAGCTGGCTGGCCATATGCCCGCTGGAATGGCTGATGGCCCCGATCTCGCTGACCAATGCAATGCCGCGCTGGCGCTATACCGGGCTGATGCGCGAAGCACCGCGCGGACCGCTGGCTCTGCCGGTACGCGATATGCGCGTTATGTATGCGCTGCGGCCCCGCCAATACGGGCATTTTTCGTCGAGCCAAATCCCGCACGCACACGAGTTTTTCGCGCCAATGTCAGCCCTGATCGGCCCGGACGGCTGGCAACACCCCAACATGCGGAATTTCATCGCCCGCACTTCACCCCGCGCTAACTTCTGGGAGTTTGCCGGGAGCAGTGCGGCTTAAAAAGGCGGGGCTCCTGGCCAAACTCAGAAGTTGGCGGGAATGCAGGGGCCGCCGGCGGCGGTTAGTTGGGTGCAGAATGCGGCGGCGTCGGCGTGGCTGGCGAAGCCGGCGATGCGCAGGCGGTAATAGGTCTGGCCGCCGACATCGACCTTGACGATGTCGGGCGACTTACCCTCAAACAGGGCTGGATCTTTGGCCGAGACTTTCTGCCATTCCGATTGCGCGGCATCTTCGCTGTTGAGGGCGGCGATTTGCACGCCGGCGTGGCCACCCATTGCTGGGGATGGCTCGGGGGCTGGGCTTGTGTCAGGCGTTGCGGCTGGGGCGGGCACGGATGCCGGCAGGGCAGCAACCGCGGCCGGGCTCGGCACGGCCGTGGCCTGGGTTGCGGGCGGCGGGCTGGCGGGCGCGGGGGCAGCCGGCTTTGCCGCCCTGGCGGCGGCGACCGTTGTGACGGCGGGTTTTGCCGGCGCGGGCGGGGGTACATGGACCGGCGCAGGCGCGGGCACGGCCGCCATGGGTGCTGGCGGCGGGGCACTTACGGTGGGGTACAGCGGTACAGACGCGCTGGATTGCGTGATCGGGGCGGTTTGCACCATCGGCTGGGTCGGCGGCGGGGGCGCGGGCGGGGGTGGGTTAGTGATGGCCTCGGAGATCAGCGCCTGATAGCCGGCCAGCGCATCGTCGATTTTATCGGGCGGCATATCGACGGCCAGAACCTGGCGCGCGTCGTCCGTGCGCCCGGAGGCGACCAGAGCCACGGCATAATCCTCGCGGATTTTCGGCGTGGCGGTGGGGCCGGTGGCAAGCGGCCCGAGGTATTGCAGCGCCGCATTGCCCTGGCCGGAGAGGGCCAAGGACAGTCCGAGGTTGACCGCTGTGGCCGTGCTACCGGGATTGGCCACCAAAGATTGCTGATAGGCAGCGGCGGCACCGGCGTAATTGCCCTGCATGTCGCGCGCGATGCCGAGATTGCTGAAGGCCGCGGCATTGCCCGGATCATCCACCGTCGCCGCAAGGAAGGCGGCTTCTGCCTGGACCGGATCGACCCGCAACAGGCAGCGGCCGAGACCGTTCTCGGCCTCCGCGGATTTGGGATCGTATTTGAGCGCTTGCTGAAACGAGGCGTTGGCCGGCGGGCAACGGTCGAGCGCGTAATAAGCCTCGCCCTCATGCACCAGCGCATCGACATTATCGGGGTCGGTGGCGAGCACGGATTGTGAAACGGTCAGCGCCATCGTCGGGTTGCCGCCGGCAATCGCGGCATCGGCCACGTTCAGCGTTTTCGGCCCGATCGTTCCGGTGGGCGCTGTCATGGCAAGGTTGCTGTTGTCGTTGTTATTATGGCCGCCGCAGCCGGCCAGGGCCAGGCTGAGGATGAGAGCCAGCAAAGACAGACCCGCCCCACGCTTGTTAGTATCGCGCGTGTAGAATGGGGGAACGGCGAGGCGCGGCTGAATCTGCATATGTAGCACTCTATTTTGATCCCTTCAGAGTCGCCATAACATTGATGATCGCCGGACCTGCCACGACAAGAAAAACGCATGGCAGAATGAAGAGAATCATCGGAATGGTCATCATGGTTGGTAGCCGCCCTGCCCGCTCCTCGAATTTGATCAGCGACTCCTGGCGCAGTTCGGCGGAGAGCGTACGCAAGGCGGTGGTGAGCGGTGTGCCATATTGTAATGACTGCGCCAGAGTCGTGGCCAGACGTTTAAGGACTTCAAGCCCGGTGCGGTCGCCGAGCGCATCCATCGCCAGGCGCAGGTCGGAGCCGATCTGCATCTCGCGCGAGGTCTGCATCAGTTCAGTGGCCAGTTGCGGGTTGAGCGTCAGTAGCTCCTGGCTGACGCGCGCGATGCCCGCCTCCAGTGCCAGACCGGCATCGGCGCAGATCACCAGCATGTCGAGCGCATCCGGCACGCCGCTTTCGACTTTCTCCAGGAACTTCTTGCGCTTGTTGGTGGCATAGGTTTCCGGCGCCATGATGGCGAAGACCGTGCCGCCGGCAACGGCGGCAATGGTCCAGAACCGGCTGAGATGCATATGCTCGGCGATGAAGAAGGCGAGGATGGGGGTGACCAGCAGCAGCAGGATTTTGGAGCCGATGAACAGGCCCAGACCGCGCCCGCCCTTGAAGCCGATGGCCTCCAATGTCGCCTGCATTTCCCCAAGGGTTTTGCGGTTGAGCACACCCGAGCGGGCAATGAACATACCAAAGCCCGAGACCAGCCGCAGCGCCAGCGCCTCTTGCGGTTTGGTGTTCTCATCATCAATTTCTTCGACCGTATCGCCGGTGATGAGCCCAATGCGCCGTTCCAGCCGCGCGGATTTACCGAGATCGATGGCGAGAACGAAACCGGCAACCGCCAGCAGCCCGAAACAGATCAGGATGAGGAAGAGGAGTTCGTAAACGGTGGTGGGGCTAATGCTACTTAAGGACATTGCTGATCATGAATTGAATGACGCCCATACCGAGCATTAACAGGAGAATGGCCATGGTGATGACCGTTTCGCCGCCCGAGGTGGTGAACAAGATCATTATATAAGCGGGCTGCACCATATAAATCATACCGCCGGCCACGAACGGCAGCACGGACAGCACCATGGCCGAGGTCCGCGCCTCGGCGGTGAGCGCATAGCCGCGCGCGCGCAGGCCGACACGTTTGCGGATAACATCCGACAGGCCTTCGAGCGTTTGCGTGATGCCGCCGCCGGCGCGTGCCTGCAATGTGAGGGCCGTGGCAAAGAACTGGTATTCGGTGAGTTTCACGCGGATGGCGATGTCGCGCAAAGCGACATCGAGCGGCACGCCGATGGAGACTTTATCTGCCAGAATGGTGAATTCGAGCTTGGTCGGCTCCTGTGCATCCTTGGCCACGGTACGCAGGGCCTCGCCCATGGGAATGCCGACGCGCACGCAGCGCACGATGGTGCTGAGCGCATCCGGAAATTGTTCGATCAGCTTCTTGTTGCGCCGGTTGGTGAACATGTTGAAAATGAAACGGGTGATCAGATACCAGTCGATCGGCGTGCCGAAATACATGAACGCGTAGAGGATGACGGGATGGCTGCCGAGCGGGTGCGAGGCGAGGAAGGTGACGAACGCCGTGATGAGCGCTGCCAGCGGCGGCACCAGCCACCATTTGATCGGGTAGGTTTCCGCCTGCTGCAGATCGACACCGATAAGCCCGGCGGTCTTTTCCTTGAGCGCTTCCATGCGCGAAACGTTACGCACCAGCGAGAGTTCTTCCTCGACAGCCTGGGTCGGCCGTGACACGGGTGCTATGGCACCAAGCAGCCTGGCTTTGATTTTTTGCTCGCGCTCATGCTCCTGTACCACCAGCAAGGTGGCGACAGCCGCCGCCAGCAGCAGAATGACGGCCAGAACCAGAACGATAAGAGGTTTTTCCGTCATCAGCTATCGTCCAGGGCGTTCATCCAGGCGCGATCCAGCCCGTAATATTGAAGACGCTCCATGAAGGTGGAGCGGATGCGGCTCACCTCGTAGCGCCCGGTCAGCTTTCCGGTCGCGGTCTCGCCGGTGATTTCCAGCTTGAAGATATCGTTGAGCAGCTGGGTCTCGCCTTCGATGCCGGCGATCTCGGTGACCTGGGTAACACGGCGGCCGCCGTCACGCTGGCGCTCGACCTGGACGATGAGATTGACCGAGGAGACGACCTGCTGGCGGATGGCGCGCGGCGTTAAGCCCATGGAGGACATCTGCACCATGTTCTCAATACGCGAGAGCGCATCACGCGTATTGTTGGCATGGATGGTCGACATCGAGCCGTCATGGCCGGTGTTCATGGCCTGCAACATGTCGAACGCTTCCGCGCCGCGGACCTCGCCGATGATGATGCGGTCTGGGCGCATACGCAGCGCGTTACGCACTAGGTCGCGCGCGGTGATTTCGCCTTTGCCTTCGAGGCTGGGCGGGCGCGTTTCCAGCCGCACGATATGCGGCTGCTGCAGTTGCAATTCGGCCGCATCTTCCACGGTGACGATGCGTTCGGCCGGATCGATGAAGCGCGAGAGCGCGTTCATCATGGTGGTTTTGCCGGAGCCGGTGCCGCCGGAGATGATAATGTTGAGGCGGCAGCGGGCCGAGATTTCCAGAATGCGGGCGATCGAGGGGGTGAGCGAGCCGTAAGAGATCAGCTTCTCGAAATCGATCGGCTTTTTGGAGAATTTACGGATCGAGATCGAAGGACCGTCGATGGCCAAAGGCGGCAGGATGATGTTGACGCGTGAGCCGTCCTTGAGACGCGCATCGCACATCGGGGAGGATTCATCGACGCGCCGGCCGATGGAGGCGGCGATGCGCTGGCAGATATTGGTGAGATGCGCCCAGTCGCGGAAACGCACCGGGACCTGGGTGAGCTTGCCGCCACGTTCGACGAAACAATGGTCCGGGCCGTTGACCATGATGTCGTTGATGGTGTCATCGAGCAGCAGCGGCTCCAGCGGGCCCAGGCCAAGCATGTCATCGACCAGCTCGGTGGCCAGAGCGCGCTGTTCGCGTGCGTTCATCTGCACACGTTTATCGGTGGCGAGATCCGAGATCAGCCGCTCGACCTCGTTGAGCAGGCGTTCGGGGGCGAGCGAGGCAACCGCGGTGGCATCCATGCGCGCGAGGCACAGGTTGCGCAGTTCCGCTACTTCGGGCCGCACTGCCCCGACATTATCGGAGTGGTAGCGTATCTCCGGCGCGGGCGCGGTGGCGACCGACGGCGCCGAGACGCCGAACGTCTCGATCCGGCGTCGGCCAAAAATCGGCAGGTTGCCATCTGACATTCAGCTCAACCTTTCGAGAAGCCGAGCATCTTGAAAATACCGCCCACCGAGGTGAGCTGGGCCGTGCCGTCGATCATCGAATCATCGCGATTGGCGACGAAGCCGATCTCGCGTGAGAGATCGACGATGGCCTGACGGAACGGACCTTTCGTGGCGATGGCCGGCTCGCCGAAGCTGGCGGATTCGTTGAGCTGTTTGGGAATGTCGGGGATAACGATGTCGATTTTGACCTTCAGCGCCTCTTCGATCTGCTTGCGCGTGAGGCCGCCCGGGCGGCCCTGACGATTGAGCACGATGGTTGGGCTTTGCGGCTGCCACGGGCCGTTGGGCAGGCCGAGCAGGCGCAAGGTGTCACGCACGGAGGCGAGCGTCGGGTCCATCACGATTACGCGATGGTGCGCAAATTCTATCAACTCACGGTTGCATTGCATGGGAAGAAACGGCACATCGAGAATAATGAAATTATACCGTATGCGCAGTGCTTCGATCAGACGCCGGGCGGCACCGGGCGCGTAATGCAGCGGCTCGGTGAGTTTTTCCTCCGAGGCCAGCACCTGCAGACGCTCGGCCACGGGTTGGGCCGCGCGCTCGACGAACAGAGGATCTATACGGTCCGGTGTTTCCAGCGCCATGCGCAGGCCGGGACCGGTTTTGCCGCCGAGCAGCAGCGCGCCGGAACCCATATGGATGTCGGATTCCACGAACACGGTATGGCGCTTGGCCATGACGCCGAGCAGCCAGGAGAGGTTGCCGGCGATGGTGGTGGACCCAACCCCGCCGCGGGCGCCGAGCACGGCGATGACGCGGCCGCCACGGGTGACTTCCTGGCCGATGGTTTTGCGCGTGATGAGTGGGGCAAAGTGGCGGGCAACAGCTTCGCGGGTGATGGGTTTGAAGATGTATTCCATCACCCCCATGCCGCGCGTGATGTGGCGGTAGAAATCGACGTCGTCCGTGTCGCCGATGACGAGCACACGCACGCCGGGTTCGACCACGTCGGAGAGTTCGCCAAGCGCATGCAGCGGCTGCTCTTCGCCGGCGATATCGACGATCAGCACTTCCGGCGTCTGCATCTTAGCCATGGCGGCAATCGCGGTACGGACCGTGCCGCGACGGATATCCATGCCATTGGCGGGCATGTCGCCCAGGCCGTCGCGCAGCACCTGCTCGGTGGCGGGGTCGCCAAGAAAGGCGAGCACGGTCAGGCGGTCAGGCCTGCCTCCCATGCCATCGGTCGCGGCGCGCGAGACCTGCTGACTCATACCGACACTGCCTCCATAGCTTGCTGCGAGACGCCTTGGATCATGAACCGCCGCCAGGTGCCGATGTCGTCAACTGCACCTGCAAACCGGTCGCTGTCCCGCCTGTCATTGCCTTCTGTACACCTGCAACCGCGACAGCGCCATTTGTTCCTGGCTCGGATTGGCCCTGGATCAGATCGGCCTTGTTGTCAGCCTGTTGCGCAATGATTTCCAGCGGCGCCCCGGTCGCCGACCAATTGCCGGGCCGCTTGTAGGGATCGAACGCCCCGGCACAGCCGCTTAAGGTGAGGATGCCGGCACAGAGGCAGAAGAAAGCCGTGGAACGCATGCGGGGCCTATCCATCATTGCACCATGAAACCGGCATCGCCAGGGATGCTCGTGCTCGCGGTTGTTGTACCGTTATTGCGCAGCAACAGGATGCGTTGCAAATCATTTGGCGGGCTCCAGCCATCATCCGGCGACGCGAGGCTGTTGGGGCTATCGACCGGCTTCACGATATAGGGGGTCACGGTGATCACGACCTCCTGCTGCTCACGCTGAAAGGCGTCGCCGCGGAACAAAGCGCCGAGCAGCGGCACTTCGGAGAGGTAAGGCAAGCCGTTATCGACCTGGTTGGTGGTGTCCTCAAGCAGGCCGGCAATCGCCATGCCCTGGCCGGAGCCAAGAATCACTGTGGTCGAGGCGCTGGTGATGTTGAGGGACGGCACGGCCAGAACCTCGCTCGAACCGGCGGAGGAGACGGAGGCGGAATTGGCCGCGCTGAGCGAGCTGATCGAGGGCGCGACCTGCAGCGCGATCCTGCCGTCGGAGAAGACGGTGGGGATGAAGCTGAGCAGCACGCCGTAATCCTTGAAGGTGACCGTAACGACGGCACTGGAGCCGGAGCCACTGGAGGAGACCGGGATCGGGAACTGGCCGCCGACCTGGAAGTTCGCCTGCGTGCCGGAGAGCGTGGTCAGCGTGGGCTCGGCCAGCACATGCGCCAGATTATCCTGGGCCAGCGCATCGATCACGCCTTCGAACGTGCCGCCGGGGAAGACCACGGAGGCGTCGCCGGCGGCGATGGTGCCGAGTGAGCTGGGGGCCGAGGCAGTGCCCAGCCCGACCATGAATTTGCCGACAGAAAGACCATTAGCGGCGACGGAACCCCAGTCGATGCCAAGTTCGCGCGTGGTACTGCGCGACATCGAGGCGATGCGAACCTTCAGCTCGACCTGCACCGGTTCGGCTACGGTCAGATCATTGGTCACGGTGCCGGTGGCAACCGCCTTGGCCTGGCTCACGAGGGCGTCGGCCTGCGCCGCCGTCTGCACGGTGCCGCTCAGGATCGTGCCGTTAGCTTCGGTATCGATAGAGACATTGCTGCCCGGGGCCAGATTCTGCGCCTGACCTTGTATCCGGTCGTTAGAATAGCTCGACGGGTTAACCGAGACGGTGAATTGGGCGATGCGGTTGCCGTTCTGGTCGGTGCCGACAATATCGGTCTCGCCGGATTTTTTGCCGAACACGAACATACTGTCCGGGCTGGCCGGGCGCACCGAGGCGGTACCCGGATCGGCGACGAACAGATTGGCGACGGGGGCGGGCAGCTTGATCAGTTTGCCCTTGCCCACTTCCACGGCGAACGAACCGTAATAGGGCGCCGGCACGGCCGGGCTTGGTACGGCCTCGTTCGGCACGGTACTGGCGCCGGAGCCGTCCTGGGAGGTGAGCGGCGTAAGCGCGGTTTGCGCCAGAGCCGCGCCCGGCAGTGCCGCGGGCAGGGAGAAGATGAGTGCCACGGCGGCGCCATGTAAGAATTTACGCATCAGAATTTGAACTCCCCGTCAGCGCCGGTGGAAATAACGTTGACAGTGGAAAGTGCGGCTGGCGCCTGGCTGACGTCGCCCGTGTAGACCGGCCCCGGTATTGCCTGCGCCTGATCGGCCTTTTGCGACCCCTGAGCCGAATGCACGATCAGCGAGAGCTTACCGAGATTTGTTGCGATGATGCAGCGCGAGGCTTGATCGGGGGTAACCTGTAGCGTTACCGTGCCGACCGAACCGCCACCGGCACCGGTGCTGGGATCCTTCACCAGCGTGGCACCGGTGGCGATGACACGGATATCGCTCAGCACCACGACCGCGGTCATGCTCTTCTCGTCCGGCGCGCCGGCCAAATTCTGCGTCATCAGCACATCGACATTGTCGCCCGGCCAGATCAGCCCGTTGGCGCCGGTCAGGTCATCGACCGCAATGGTGACGGCGCGCATGCCCGGCGGCAGGACCGCCGCAAGGAAGCCGTGATCACCCGGATGGATCACCTCGTTATCCAGCACCGGCGCACCCGGATTGAGCGGCACGCGCAGCATGGCGCCAACCAGCATCGAGCGGTTCTGCGATGTGTCCACCAGCTCGCCCGGAACCATGGCGGCGTTGGGAATGGAGGTGCTGGACAGATTGGCCGGCTGGATCAGGCTGCCGGCGATCAACGCCGCGGAGGCCGTCAGGATCTGCTCGGTCGGCGGCGGGGCTGCTACGACCTGCACCGGTGCCGCCGCAATGGACTGCGGCGCCTGCTGCTGAACGCGTTTGGGTTGGTTGAGGATTGAATAGGCAAACACCATCACCCCGATAAGCGCCGCGATGAGAACCCCGAAAATACCAAGACGAAAGGCCATGAGCTACCCTAAGTTTGAATGAGCGTGAGGCAACAGGGCAGCGATAGCCCCGGCAGCGATGGCGCAGGCATAGGGCAACGGACCGCGACGGCCGATACGCCACTGCTCCACACGCATAAAACGGCGCAGATGCGAGCCCTGATGCGCGGCCCGCGGGCGCGGCACCACCAGGGAGAGCGCAAGGTAAAGCAGGGCCAGCACACCGCCTGCCAGCACGACATTCACGAATAAGGAAAACTGCGCCTGCCAGCCCGGCGGCACCAGCAGCACCGCAGCGGCCCAGAGCTTGACGTCCCCACCGCCCATGGCGCCGGCGATCCAAATCCCGAAGAGCAAGGCAAAGGCGACGGCGGCGACACCAAGGCCGGTCAGCAGATCATGGTCGAGCAGGCGGGCGCAGATGCCGACGAGAAGCAGCGCTGCCGGCAGCCAGTTCGGCACCGTACGTACAGCAAGGTCGTGCAGTGCAGCGTAGCCAAGCAGACAAGCTGCAGGCACGGCCAAAAGCGTGATCACCACCCTTCCCTCAATCCCATCTCCAGCTCCAAGCCCAACCCGTTGATATTATAGTTACACCGCATATTGATACAAAAAATCAACAAATGCAATTCCTGTAATCTCAGTCTAATAGCACTATTAGCGGATATACCAGTCTAAATTTTCATCCAAAGGCGGCAAAATCCTGGAATCCCACACTTTCTGCCCCGATGGGACGGCGAGGCGCCTACGCTTTGCGTCCAGAAACCCCAGCCAGAGCCGCGAAATATGAATTATGCATAAAAAAACGGCTGGCAGAGGTTTCCCTCGCCAGCCGTTCCTGTCGCGCCAGTAATGTGGCGCGATATTTTTACAGCTCGGAAGACACGCTGTTGAACGTGCTCGAGACTTTGCCGCCGAGCGTGGTGGCGGCGCCAACGATGACGACGGCGATCAGGGCGGCGATCAGAGCGTATTCGATTGCGGTGACGGCGCGCTTGTCGACGTTCAACTGGGCGAGCTTGAGGGCCATGGCGGTACGGACGTAGTTCAGCATGAGGCTATCCTTTACAATGATTATCAAAACCGCCGGTGGAGCGGGTCGACAAAGAGATCAAAATCCGCGATCGGGTGAAAAACGATTAAGCTCTCATCCATCACATCAACCCGTTCAGGGTTAGCGCCAATACACGGAATTTAGAGGTTTTTGTCAAACAGAATTGGTACCTGACATAACAACAAAGCGTGATTATAGGGCGAAATTGTTAATGCTCAAGAAACTACGCGCCCCGTTTCGGGGCCTGGCAGCCGCTCCGCAACCTGACGTACAAGATATCTCGATACTAATTTCCACAAATTAACGATACCTTGTGCGTTATCTATAAAAAGATGCAGAGATCACGATTAAGTCGTGTTTCTTAAGGTTCATGAAAAATTCTTGGGGCTAAGAATCATTTTCGATCAAACATTTGTGATCGGGCAGCTAATCAGCAGTCGAGCAGGAATACGGCCATGCTGCGTTGCGGCATGGCCGTACAGCGTAACCTCTGGTATTTGCGTTTTGCACCGAATCGCCGAACCAGCGTGTTTCCGGTTATTGTTCAGGCCGCAGCACAAATCCGCTTGCGGCTATTACTAGAGTTCGGAGCTGGCGTTGTTGAAGTCAGTGCTCAGATAGCCACCGACCCTGCTCAACCCGCCCATGATGGCGATGGCGATGATGAGGGCGATGATCACATATTCGACGGAGGTAACGGCACGGCGATCGCGCCAGAAACCCTGAAGGGCCGGTATCGTCGCAATCCAGCGGAGCAATTGCAAAAAAACCATGGAATCCCCTCTTTGGCCCCGCCGCAGCATTCGGAGGGTCTACCGCACTGTTTCTACTCATATTGATATGGTTCCGCATAGGTCAATCACGTAAATGTGAATGAATCCAATGCTTTTTCTGGCATGAAACTGCCTGAGGCCAGGATGATCCAGGCCCTTTGTGGACCTAAACGGGAGATTTCGTCTTGGCTAGGTGCTGGCTGGCTCGCGCGAAAGCCCTGTAACTAATTGATTATATGGAGAATATTATAATATTCGGTCCTGAAAGTTGAAAGACGACAGCCAGCGATGCTGCTTTGGTACTTCCGCAGTAATTATACCGCTTAATACCCTACGGACACCATACCCTACGGACACCTTTATAGTAGGTACACATATATTTAGGTACACATATATTAGATGTACGCGATATCGCACGCCGCGCCGTATCCTGGGTCCGAATCGGAGACCCAGGATGCGGGAGAGTTTTAGGCGTCGGGGTGGATCTGCGTGATCTTCGAGCCCTGCAGGCTGATACCGGCCATCAGCCCCTGCTGGCTGTACGGAATGGCGTAGACGTCCTTGCTGAGCGTCGTGGTATCGACGCTGGCCGCGGCCCCCTTGTCGAGCACCACGATGTTCGGGTCGCCGCCTAGTGACCAGCCGGCGCTCTGGTGGAGATAATGCAGCGCCCCATGGTTCATGAAGAACAAAGCATAGGCGAAAGACTGCACACCGGCCTCCAGCCCGAACGAGGCAGAGGAGAGGTTGTAATAGGCGGTCGGCACCTTGTCCCGAAACAGCACGCCGTCGCCTGATTGCGCCCCGATGACGAAACCGGCCTTGACGATGTTGGGGAATACCAGAATGCCGACCGCTTTGCTGGCCAGGATGGAAGCGCTCGGCTGCTCGCCGTAGAGTGCCTGCAGCGAGGTTTCGCCCGATCTGGCCAGATCGGACTGCGAGACCGCATGGGCGGCGCGCCCGGTGGCGGTAAGTGCTGCGATCGATGCAGCGCCGAGGATAAGAGTCCGTCGGCCAGTTATAATACCTGTCATATGTTTACTCCCACGTACCAGTTAAGCCGCGCATGACCTCAAGCTTCGTCAGTTCAGCCTATGCTTGAGACAAGCGGGGCTTGAGACAAGCGAACTCCACCGCCGCAAGGCGGGTATAGGCTGAAGTGGCGATATTTTATTCGTGCAACGGCGAAGCTCTATCTGGGAAGGGGGTAATTGAAAACAAGGCTTTAGGGGTCGCTCGAGGGCCCTCTGGGCGCGGCAAACAGATGTAAAATAGCTAAAACAGAGTTAAGAAAAACCTTGGTTTTGCCTCTTGCAGGACGCAGCACAGGCGTTAGGGGATTTGCTTTTCGCTTGCGCGGCCGCATCGTCCTTGCCAATAATTGAAGCTGCATGACAACGATAAAAATCAATGTAAATCAAAATATTGCCATGCTCCGCGCCGACGCAGCGGCCATTGCAGCGGCGTTTGTCATGAGATTAAAATTCTTCCTCAAATATCGGAATCATGATGATCTTGTTCAGCTTCAGCCCTTCCCGCCGATTGCTTGCCCGCCGTTTGGTGGCGGCCTCAATCCTAGCCCTTTGTAGCGCCACGCTGGCACATAGGGATGCGGCGAAGGCGGCAACGGTGCCGTATCTGAAAGGTTATAAGGATTTTTATTCCGGCGTGGTGCCGGCGGAGCCTGGTCTTTATATCCGCGATGATCAGGTGTTTTATACCGGCGACATCAATAAGACGGTGATCGGCGGGCGTGTCTCTTTGGGGCTGCATGAAGATTTGGTGGCCAATGCGTTTTCGCCCACGGTCGTAACGTCGTAGAAATTCCTGGGCGGGATTTATGCGTTCAACGTCAGCATTCCGATCGCCTATGTTTATGCTTCCGCCAATGTTAGCGAATTTAACGCGTCCCATTCGAAAACGGATTCGGTGTTCAACATCGGCGATATTACCCTCACCCCGGTTATTCTGGGCTGGGATGCTGGGGATTTCCATTGGAATGTGGCGATGAGCGTGATCGCGCCGACGGGGGAATATCAGAAAGGTGCGCTGGCGTTTACCGGGCTCAATTATTGGACATTTCCGCCGCAGGCCGCCCTCACCTGGTTCAATCCGGCGACGGGATGGAATGTGCCGGGTACCGTTGCCTATTCGATCAACACGGAGAACCACGCGACCAATTATCAGTCCGGAGATGATTTCGATCTCGATTGCGCGGTTGGCAAGCAGGTTAACCGGGCGTGGAACATCGGGCTGGTGGGGTATTACATGCAGCAGGTGACCGGAGATTCCGGATCTGGTGCCGTGCTGGGGGCGAACGAGGCGAGCGTGTGGGCGTTGGGGCCGGGCGTGAGCTATGGCACGCTGGTGGGGCATTTGCCGATGAGTTTTATTGCGAAATGGACGCATGAGATTCAGGCGACCAGGACTTTTGGCGGCGACACAGTGACGGTGGCGACGAGCTTTAAGTTCTAACTTCCCTGCCCCGGGTTTAACGCCGGTAGTTTTTCTTTTGGTTTTTTGTTGGCCTATGCTGCATTGTTTTGATGGCGCGGCTTAGCGCCTGCGCGTCTGGGGGGCGCGCCAGGGCGTGTTGGCGAAGAGTGAGCGCTCCAGCGTGGTGATACCGGCGGCCAGAACGGTGCCCGGTGCGATGGTGGGACGGAATGAATGCCAGGAGCAAAAAGCTTTGTAGGCTGCGGTTGCGTCGGTTTGGGCGCAGGCGGCTAGGAGCTGGCGGCGGGCACTGCGCTCGGTGGCTTTGCGCGGGCCGGATGGTTTGCGATAATACATATACCAAAAGATGGCGGTGCCGATGGCGGCGAGTGCAACAGCGATACCGGCGGCGTAGGCCCACCCCAAATGCGGCCGCCCGGCGTTGCGGCGACGGGCAGAATGCGGCGGGCAGAATGGTGGCGGAGAAAATGGAGCGCCATCATGCCAGAGCCGCCTTGCGCCGCGTCGTTCTGCGTAACAGGCCGGCGGCTTGCGTGCCCATGGTTAGGAGCAACAGCGCGGCGAGCGGGTACCAGTAGAGATCGGTGCGGGGACGGGCCGAGAGGGTTTGGATTTTGTGGGTCTCGATTTCGTCGAGCCTGACGTAGATCTGGTCGAGCTGTTTGCAGGCCATGGCGCGGTAGCCCCCACCGGTGGCCTGGGCGCTGTCCTGGAGGGTAGGTTCGTCGATTGCGTCTTCACCCACCGCGTGCGGGTCTCCGATTGCGATGGTGTGGATGGTGATGCCCTGGTCGCGGGCGATGCGGGCGGCGTTGGTGAAATCCTGCGTGTCCATGGAGGCGGATAGGTCAACCAGGAGCAGCATGTCGCGGGTGGGTTCTTCGTGGTGCAGCGGGGCGAGGAGTGCCTGCGGGCGCATAGGCACGCAATTTGCGGAAATCGAGCCCGCGGCCGCGTAGGGAGACGGCTTTCCAATTGCCGTGGCGCAGGCGCATCAGATCGCCATCGTCTGAAAAATAGAAGAACTCATCTCGCGCGCTGGGGCCGTATCCTGTGAGCAGCGGTAGCTGGTTGAAACCATCGAGATGGACCTTGTAGGTCATGTCGCTGATTGTGTAGCCGGTCAAAAGCTTGTTGGTGATATCGGGCTCGCCTGCCATCTCCAGGAAAGTCGGCATCCAGTCCATCGCGTGGAATATCTCGATGGTGACGGTATTGGGTTTGATGTGGCCGGGCCAGCGCACGACGGCCGGCACGCGGAAGGCGCCTTCCCAGTTGGTGTCCTTCTCACTGCGGAACGGTGTGGTTGCGGCATCGGGCCAGGCGTTGGCATGCGGGCCGTTATCGGTGGAGTAGATGACGATGGTGTCGTTGCCGATCCCGATCTGGTCAATCTTATCCAGCACGGTGCCGACGTTTTTGTCGTGGTCCATCATCACGTCGTGATAAACATCCTGATCCTTTCCGGCCTGACCGATGCTGGAAGGTTTGGCATGGGTGCGCAGATGCATATGGGTGAAGCAGACCCAGATGAAGAACGGCTTATCGGCTTTGACCTGACGATCCATGAAATCGGCCGAGCGGGCGCCGATGTCGTCATCGATGGTTTCCATGCGCAGGCGGGTGAGCGGGCCGGTGTCTTCAATGCGGCCATCGGCGAAGGAATGGATGACACCGCGTGGCATGAATTTTTTGCGGAATTCTGGATCGGCCGGATAATCGGGATCTTCCGGGTCTTCTTCCGAGTTGAGGTGGTAGAGAGTGCCGTAGAACTCGTCGAAACCGTGATTAGCCGGCAGGAATTCATCCTTGCCGGCCAGATGGTTTTTGCCGAACTGGCCGGTGGCATGGCCTTGCGGTTTCAGCAACTCCGCGATGGTTGGGTCTTTTTACTCAGGCCGACGGGGGAGCCGGCACACCGACTTTGGACAGGCCGGTGCGGAACACGCTCTGGCTGGTGATGAAGGCGGCACGGCCGGCGGTGCAGCTCTGCTCGCTATGGTAATCGGTGAATTTCAGGCCTTCGGTGGCGAGGCGGTCGATGTTGGGGGTTTTGTAGCCCATCATGCCGAAGGAGTAGCAGCTGAGGTTGGTGATGCCGATGTCGTCGCTGTAAATAACAACGATGTTGGGTTTTTTGCCGCTGCCAGTGGTGGCGGGCGGGGGCTGGCATTCTTGTTTTTTCGCGTCGTTCAACCGGCGCGGGATTTATTATGCTGTTGCGCGCACCAGGAAGGTAAATTTATACCCGATTCTTCAGAAGTATAAATTTAAATTTGGCCACAAAGAGGCCGCGATCAAACGCCGGCGGCGGGCAATTTTTTATCGCTGGCTTTTTCGCCGGCCAGAATTTGCTGCACTCGCACGGCGAGCACATCGATGGCGAAAGGTTTCGTCAGCACATACATCTCGGGTTCCAGATGGCCGACGGCCGAGCCTTCCGCGTAGCCGGTGATGAACAGGACTTTCAAATCGCGCCGCAGCACCATGGCGGCGTCGGCCAGCTGCCTTCCGTTGATGCCGCCGGGCAGGCCGACATCGGTGATCAGCAGATCGACGTGTTCCTTGCCCTGCAGGTATTTGAGGCCGGCGGCGCCGTCATGTGCCTCGATGACGCGGCAGCCGAGCTCTTCCAGCACTTCGGAGACCAGCATGCGGATGGAGGGCTCGTCATCGACGATGAGCACCGTCTCGCCATTCTGCGCGTGCTGCAATTCAGCCTGGGCGGCAAGCTCAATGGTTTCCTCATCGGCATGATGCATCGGCAGGTACAGATAGACTGAGGCCCCCTGCCCCGGTTTGGAAACGATCCGTGCCTGGCCGCCGGATTGGCGGACGAAGCCGTAGACCATGGAGAGGCCGAGCCCGGTGCCTTCGCCCAGAGGCTTGGTGGTGAAAAACGGATCGAAGGCGCGCTCGATCACATCCTCGGGCATGCCGCTGCCGGTGTCCTGTACGGCGAGCGTCACGTAAGCGCCGGGCGGGATATCCTGCTCGCGCGCATCGGCGGCATTGAGCACTATATCGCCGGTCTCGATGGTCAGCCGGCCGCCTTCGGGCATGGCATCGCGCGCGTTGATGCAGAGGTTGAGCAGCGCGTTTTCCAGCTGGTTGGGGTCCACCAGCGTGCTGCCCAGCGTGGGGTTGAGCCTGGTCTGGATGTCGATTTCGGGGCCGACCGTGCGGCGGAGGAGATCGTCCATATCGCTGATCAGCCGGTTCATGTCGGTTGCTTTGGGGTCCAACGTCTGGCGGCGGGAGAAGGCGAGCAGGCGGTGGGTGAGTGCCGCGGCACGGCTGGCGGAGCGTTTGGCGGCGTTGATATAGCGATCCAGCCCGGTGAAGCGGCCTTGGCCGATGCGGGTTTCCAGCAATTCGAGGCTGCCGGAAATGCCGGTGAGGAGGTTGTTGAAATCATGCGCGATGCCGCCGGTAAGCTGACCGATAGCCTCCATTTTCTGGCTCTGGCGCAATGCCTCCTCGGCCGCCTGCAGCGCGTGTTCGGCTTCGCGCTCGGCGGTCACATCGCGGCCCACGGCCTGCAGCAAATCATCGGCGGTAACGGCACTCCAGGAAATCCAGCGTATGGCGCCGCCATGGGCGACATGCTGCAATTCAAAATCCTTATGCGCGCCGGAGGTATGCAGCTCCTGCAATATGGCCTGGAGCTTGGGCTGGTCCTCGGCCAGGATGGAATCGCGCAGATGGCCCTGGCTGGTGATGCTGCCGCTCCGGCCGCGCAGCGCGCGCCAGGCCGGGTTGGAGGCATTGATGGTGCCGTCCAGCTGGGCCACCAGCATGACCTCGGAAGAGAGGCGCCACATGCGGTCGCGGTCGGCGGTGCGTTCCGCGACACTCTTTTCCAGCGTGGCGTTGAGGTGGCGCAATTGCTGCTCGGCGCAATGGCGGGCATTCACATCGCGCAGAATGGCGGTGACGAAAATGCGGGAATCGCTCTGCCAGGTGGCGGCGGAGATTTCCACGTATGATACATTGCCGTCTTTTTTGCGGGCGGCGAGTTCCACCGGCTGGGTAAGCCGGCCCTTGGTGAGCAGGCTGTGCCAGAGTTCGGGCCAGCCGGCCTCCGCCTCGAACAGGCTGGTGATGGGCAGGTCCGCGAATTCCTTGGCGGAATAGCCGAATTCCAGGGTGGCGGCGGGGTTGGCGAGCAATATGCTGCCTTTGGTGTCGAGGGTGAGGACGGCATCCGGGGCGCTGTCCACCACCGCATCGTAACGCGCGTTCTGGCGCTCGCGCAGCATGCGGTCGCGCTCGACCGCGACGGTGACATCCGAAATCTGCACCAGGCAGCGCAGCGGGCTACCGGCAAGCGGGCGCACCGCGACATTGTGGATGAGGTTGCGCCCCGTGCGGGTTTGCAGCGGGAAGACCGCGGCGTGCAGGGAGTGCGAAAGAATGCTGGATGTGCCGGCACTGAGCGTATCCGCGATGGCGGTGGCAAGGCGCGCATTCACGGCACCTTCGAAAATCTCGCCGAGGGCTTTGTTGCGGACATCATCGATGCTGTGGCCGGTGGTGAGTGCCATCCAGCCGTTCCAGGCCTGCACCCGCATACCGGCATCGAGCACGATGAGGCCGAGATCGACGGCATCGAAAATACCGGCGGCACTTGCGGGCTCAGTGAGCGGCATGATTCGAATTTCGATCGTCGGAGGCGCGGAGAATAAGTGCGCCGATAAGGCCGCGCAACGCCACCAGCGAGGGTATATCCATCAGCATGGCGATGTAGCCCTGGATGGCGCGATGGCGGACGGAGAAATTGATATAGAGGAACAATACAACCCCATCTTCAACGGACAGGACTGACAGCCCGGAGTTGTTGAAAATTTCGGTGGCCGAGCCGTAAACGATCTCGGGCAGCGAGACTTTCAGCGTCCGCTCCAGCATGTTGGCGATGGTGGCGAGGCAGCCGTTGAGGACGATATTGCCGGTCTCGGCGAGCGCCTCCTGCTCCAGGGCCAGAATATCCTCCAGCGGCAGCTCTCCACCGGTAATGGCGCGCACCAGCTCCAGGCTGTTGGTCTCGGGGAAGATCAACAGCGCGCCGCCGGAAATATCGCCGTCGAAGGATTGATGCACGGCGACCAGTTTGCCGGTATCGCGCTCGCCCATGAGCTGGGCGGCGCGTTCATAGCTCACGATCTCGACCGCGGGGACGGCAAGCAGCACCTCGCTGCCGACCATGGTGGCGAGGCTGGCGGCGGCGCGGCTTACCCCGAGATTGACGAGTTCCGTGAGGGCATCGCGTTCCAGATCGTCCAGTGTAACGGCCGGATGCGCGTTCACCTGACGCTCGGCCTGGTGACGCTCAGCCTGGCTTGTGCCTCATCCAGGAAGGCGGCGAGAGCCGGACTTGTGAGGGGTTTGGCCAGGAAGGTGGCGCCCGCTTCCTGAGCGCGTTCGACGATCTCGACCTGGATATTGGCGGAGATGACGGCGACCGGAATATGCGGGTGCGATTGCCGCAATTGCGCCGCGAGCTCCAGGCCGCTGGTGCCGGGCATGTTGAAATCCAGCAGGATCACGTCCGGGTGTTCGCGGCCGGTGAGGATGATGGCTTCATCGGCGCTGGCGGCTTCGAACCTGGTCCAATCCGGGCGCAGGCTTGTCAGCAGTTTGGAGACAGACATGCGGGCGAGCTTGCTGTCGTCCACAATGAGTATTTTAGTCGCCATTATCTCTCCAATCCATCCCAAACCAAGCCCCGGACCGTATGCCGGACCGTGGACCCGCAAAGCCCCCCGCTTCTAGGCATCCTGTCTGTAGGGCATATAGCGATGCGGACAACATGTTATCAGGTGCAGAGTAGTCTCATTTCAAAACTTCGTTCAGTTCAAGCACGATAAGCACCCGGCCATCGCCCAGCAGCGCCGTACCGGCGATGCCTTGCATACCCGAAAGCAGGCCATCGAGCGGTTTCAGCATCAGTTCGAGCTGATCGCCGAAACGGTCGACCCGGATCGCCCCCCATTCCCCGCCGTGCTCGACGATCACGGTGTGAATTATACCGGCCGGTGGAGTATCCGGCAGGTTGAGGGTGGCGGCCAGGCTGATGAGCGGCACAGTCTTGCCACGCCATATTATAGCCTCAGCGGCACCAAACGCCGCGATGTCCTTACGGTTAAATTGTTGTGTTTCGACCACCGCCTCAAAGGGGATGCCGAAGGCCTGGCCCCCGGCCTCCACCGTGAGGACGCGGGTGAGCATGATGGTGAAGGGCAGATGGAAGCGGATGGTGGTGCCGGTGCCCAAGGTGGAATGCAGGGTGACGCGGCCGCCGAGCTGGGTGATGGCGGCGCGGACGGCATCCATGCCCACACCTCTGCCGGAAATATTGGTGACGGCGCCGGCAGTGGAAAATCCGGGGGCGAAAATCAGCTCCAGTAGCTCGGGCTCCGGCATGGCGGCCAGGGCTTCGGGTGTGGCGAGGTTGCGTTTGGCGGCGGTGGCGCGGATGGCGGCGGGGTCGATGCCCCGGCCGTCATCGGCGATTTCTATGACCACCTCATCGCTTTGGCGCGCGGCGGACAGGCGGATGATGGCAGGGCTGGGTTTACCGGCGGCGGCGCGCTGGCCGGGCGGTTCGATGCCGTGGTCCACGGCGTTGCGCAGCACATGCAGCAGCGGCTCGAACAGGGTTTCCACGATACGCTTGTCGGCCTCGGTGGCATCGCCCTCGGTGACCAGGCGGACGGGCTTGTCCAGGCTCGCCGCCATTTCGCGGACCAGACGGGGGAAGCGCTGGAACACATGGCGCAAGGGGAGCACACGGGCGGCCAGCACGCCGCGCAGCATGTCGGCGGTGAGACGGTCGAGCTGGGCCTGGAGTTTCGTTAAGGCCGGGGATGGGGCGAGGCTGACGGCATGGCCGTAGGCGTTTTTGACGACGATGAGCTCGCCTGCGAGGTTCACCAGGGTTTCGATCCGGGCCATGTCCATGCGTTGCGGGCGGGCGGTATCCTCCGTTGCGGGTTCGGTTGGCGCTGCTGGGGCAGAAAGGCCGAAGCGGGTGAAAATATTCTGCATCACGCGCATGGCGGCGGCGGTGCGGCCGGGAGTGCCTTCGTCCTGGGGCAGAGCCAGTACTTCGATCTGCTCCTGTAGAATGGCGGCGGCATGGGCCGGGAGAGTCGGTTCGCCGGGATTTGCGGCAGGCACAGGGGCGGGCTGCTCCGGACGGGGCGAGGGGATGAGGCGGGCGATGAGTCCGGCGGCGTCGGCATCGGCCTCTTCCGGCAGAGCCTCGCTTTCCTCCATGGCGACCAGCCAGGCGGTGATCTGATCGAGGCAGGCAAGGCAGTTATTGACGAGTTTCGGCGTGACGGCGCGATCCCCCGCGCGCAGGGTGGAAAGCACATCTTCCGTGGCATGGGTAACGAGGCCCATGGCATCGAAATCCATGATGCCTGCGGCCCCTTTCAACGTGTGGAAGGCGCGGAAGGCGCTGTCCAGCCTTGCGGCGTCCTTGGGTGCGTGTTCGAGGGCGAGCAGATCGTCCGTTGCCTGGGCGATCAGCTCGCGGGATTCGATGAGGAATTGTTCGAGGAATTCATTCATGATGCGGCCCCGCAGAGCAGCGTGACATGCGCCAGTAGAACGTCCGGCTGGATGGGCTTGACCAGATAGAAATTGGCCCCGGCTTCGCGCGCGGCGGCAAAATCCTGCGGGGCGGATTCGGTGCTGATGATCAGCGCCGGGATGCCGGCGATGGGACCGGACTGGCGGCGCAGGGTATTGAGGAAGGTGATGCCATCCATTTTCGGCATGTTGATGTCCACGATGAGTAAATCCACCGGCTGGCGCAAGAGTTTTTCCAGCGCCTCCAGCCCGTTCAACGCCTCCTCGACATGCCAGCCCGCGCGCTCCAGCGTGTCACGGTAATAGAGCCGGACCAGCGCGGCATCGTCGATGATCATGACCCGCATTGCACTCATGGTTTGCCCTCCAGCGGCCTGCGGTAAACGATAGCGTCGTCGTAACGGCAGATTTCGAAGAGCCCGGATATGCGGCTCATGGATTCGGCGTGGCCCAGGCAGAGATAGCCGCCGGGCAGCAGCGCTTCGTAGAGATTTTCCGCGACCGTGCGGCGCGAGATTTCGTCGAAATAAATCAGCATGTTGCGGCAGAAGATCACATCGAAGCTTCCGTGCCGGCGGACCTCGGCTGGTTCCACGGCGTTGATCGAAGTGAACAGGACGGAATCGCGAAGGTCCTGAATGATGCGCCAATTGTCTTCGTCGAGCTGTTCGAAATATTTTTCGACGAGCCCGGAATCCAGCCGCATCAAAGCCCGTTTACCGTAGATGCCGGCGGCAGCTGCCGCCAGAACCGCCGTATCGATATCAGAACCTATTATTTCGATGTTATAATCATCTGCGTAACTCCAGTTTTCCAGGAGAAAAATAGCGAGGGAATAGGGTTCCTCGCCGGTGGAGCAAGGCAGAGACCAGAGGCGCACGCTTTCGCCCGGCGGCTTGGCCTCGGTGCGGTGGCGCAGCAAATCCGTGGTGAGGCAGCGCAGCTGGTACTCCTCGCGGTAGAAATAGGTCTCGTTGACCGTGAAGGCGTTGATGAAGGGGGCGAGCTCAGCGCTGGCATGGGCGGTGAGACAGGCAAAATAGGCGGCGAAATTTTGCCGGCCCGTGGCGCGCATCCGTTCGGCGACGCGGGGCGCGATATAGGCATGCCTGCCTTCCGTGAAGGCCATGCCGGTCTCGCGGTAGAAATACTCCCACAGCAGGCGGAATTGGTCTTCCGTGAGCTCGCTCACCTCAGGCGCCGTCGCGCGAGGTGATCCGCTCCATGGCGGTTTTAATTGAAAAACTCAAGAAGACTTCGTTGGGGAAGCGGTTGCCGCAGGCTGTGAGTGCCGCGCATTCCGCCGGGGTGCCGATATCGGCCAGCACGTCGATGGTGGCGGCGCAGACATTTACCACGGGTTCGGTGGCAAGGATGGCGGCCAAAGTGGCGGCGGCGGGAATGTGGCGGGCAAGGTCGCAGGCGGCGATGCGGATGTCGGGGTCTTGGTCGTGCAGTAGAGCATCGAGGCGCTGCATGATCATGTCCGGCATCAGCGCCATGGCGCCAAGCGCGCCGGAGCGTAGGGAGGCATCATCGGTGCGGAGATGGTGCAGCAGAACATGGAGGGCGGGTTCGTTGTTGTGCCGGGCCAGACTGGTGAAGATGGCTTCGCGCAGGCGCGGGTCGGTCTGGGTGGCCAGGGCGTCACTGAGCGCGGGGGCGGATTGCGGTGCATCGGCTAAAGCACGGGCCGCACTCCAGCGTTCATCCGGTGTGCCGGATTGCAGCTGGGCGGCCAGAGTGTGCCAGTCTGCGGAAGCGGCCGGTTCCGGCTGGGGGGCGGGTTTGCGGATGAGCGGCATCAGGCGAGCAGCTTGCGCAGCTGAGGGGCGATGTCACCTACTGGCAGCACGAGGCTGGCGCCGCCGGCACGGACCAGCTCGCCCGGCATACCCCAGACCACGGCGGTCTCCTCGGATTCGGCGATGGTTCTGCCCCCTGCCCTGTGCAGTGCCGCCATGGCCGCCGCACCGTCATTGCCCATTCCCGTCATCAGCACCCCTATTAGGTATTCCGGCGCCAACACCTCCATGGCACTGCGCACCAGGCGGTCGGCGCTGGGGTGCCAAAGATAATCAGCAAGAGAAGCCGCCGGCCTGACCACCAGACCTTCGGCATGGCGTTCCACGATTATATCGGCATCGCCATGACCGATGTAAACGCAGCCGGGGGCGATGAGGATGGGGGACGTTACCTCCAGAATGGTGAGGGAGCAGAGCTGGTTGAGGCGGCGAGCGAGCGGGCCGGTGAAACTGGCGGGCATGTGCTGGGCGACCAGGATCGGCCAGGGGAAATCCGCCGGAAGCGGGGTGAGCAACGCCTCCAGTGCGGGCGGGCCGCCGGTGGAGCTGCCGGCCAGAACGAGGCCGTGGCCCTGGTTTGGCGCGGGAAGAGTTCCCGGCCGGGCGTCTGGCAGGGGCCAGCCGGTGCCGATACTGTGGCGTACACGCTCGCGCAGGCGCAGGCTTTTGCGCAGTTTGGCACGGCTGGCGTTGCGGGTTTTTTCGACCAGCTGGGCGCTCATGGCCTCGATGCCGAGTGAGATGGCGCGGCCTGGTTTGGAGATGAAATCGACCGCGCCGCGCCGCAATGCCTCCAAAGTGAGGTCGGCGCCTTCGTCCGTGAGGGAGGAGACCATGACGACCGGGCATGGTTGCTCGATCATGATGCGGTCGAGACAGGCGAGCCCGTCCATATCCGGCATATTAATGTCCAATGTTATCACATCGGGTTTGTCGCGGGCGATTTCGGCCAGTGCCTCCGCGCCGCTGCGGGCGAAACGCACGTCGAAATCTTCCTCGGCATCGAAGATCTTGCCCAGCAGCTTTCGCGCCAGGGCTGAATCATCGACGATGAGGAGCTTGATCAAGGGGCTTGCTTTGGTGAGAGGGGCTTTGGTGAGAGCGGCTTCTGAGCGGGGGCGAAATTATCCAGCAGGCCGCGCTCAGCCCGGTTCAGCAGCTCATCGGGGTTAAGCAGCAGAATCATGCGGCCGGTGCTCTGGGGACTATCGGACGGCAGGTTGAGCACGCCGGTGACCAGGCAGGTGTCCTCGCCGGTGAGGTGCGGGGCGGGCTCGATTTCGTTTTCGGTCGCGCCCAGCACGCCGGAAATGGCATCTACCCGCAGGCCGGCGCGGTGGCGCTGGCTGCGGGTGACGACGAGGCGCTGCCGCCCGGCGGGGCCGTCGTATGGGGGCATGTCGAAGCGGCGGCGCTGGTCGATGATGGGCAGGACCTCGCCGCGCAGGTTGATAACGCCTTCGAGGAATTTTGGGGTTTTGGGCAGGCGGGTGATTTTTTCCGGTGCGGCCGCGACCTCGTCCACCGCGGCGATGGGGAGGGCAAATTCATCAGGCCCAAGGCGGAAGACCAGGAATTGCTGTGTGGCGTGGTTGGCCCTGGGTTTGGTTGGTGCCGTGGTTTGCGCTGAGGTTTGAGTGAGGCGCGCCATGATGTCTGCTCCGAACAGGCTACCGGTGGCGAGGATGGAGGTGATTTTGCCGCTGGCGGCATCGCGGTGAATGGCGTGGATGCGGCTCTCGCCACCCATGCGGGCGGCCAGCATGGCAGGGACTGGCTGGATAGAGCCAGGGGCGGGTTGGATGGTCGCGCAGGCGCGGTCCACCACCAGCCCGACGTTCTGGCCCGCGATGCTGGTGACGATGATCTTGGCCTGGGGGCTGTGGGTTTGGGGCACAGGGAAACCCAGCAGACCGCGCAAAGAGAGCAAGGGCAGTAGCCGGTCGCAGAAATTCACCATGCCGAGCAGCAGGGTTTCGGCACGCGGCACCTGGGCGATGACCGGCGGGAGCGGGATGATTTCCTGGACCTCATGCATCGGCAGCGCAAAATCCTGGCCGGCGACTTCGAAGTTGACGAGCAGTTGCTCTGTCTGTGCGCTCTCCGCCGGGGCGGCGCGGTTGGCTGTGCGCGCGGTGGTATGGCGCGGGGTTGCCGTGGCTTGCGCAAAAGCCTGGGTCAGCAGGTGCTGGATATCCAGGATTTTTGTGACCTCGCCGCCCTCGGGCTGGAAGGCGCCGCGCAGGCGCTCGCCGGGGTGGGCGGCGAGTTCGGTATGGTTGGTTTCAACGCGCCCGGCGGGGATGGTGACCAGCGCGGCAACATGATCGATGGACAGTGCGACCGGGGCGGTGCCGCCGAGCAGGATGGCGCGGGCTTGTGTGGGCGCGGTTTCCTGGCGCGCGGTGGCCTGGCCCAGCAGCGCCCGCAGGCTGGCCACGGCCACGGCCACGCCGCGAAAATTCGCCATGCCGAGCAGTGCGGCCGGGCTTTGCGGCAGGCGCGTGACCGGCGGAAGCAGTATGATTTCCGCCACCTCATCGGCCGGGAGCGCATAGGCCTGCCCGGCACTCTGGAAGGTGAGGTAGCGGCGAATTTCCTGATTTTGCGCGGATTCAGGCATCACGGATTCAGGCATCTGGCGCGTTGAGATGATCCGCGAGCGAGGCGATCTCCTCGATGGCGGCGGCCAAATCTTCGGCACCGCGCGCTTGTTCCCCGGCGGCAATGGCGGCCTGGCGGGCGGCGGCACTGGCCTCCTCGGCGGCGGTGGCGATCTGGCGCGCGCCGAGCAGAGTTTCGGCAACCGCGGCGTCGATGGCCTTAGCACCCTGCTGGATGGAATGATTGGCGCCGGCCAGAGCGGCGAGTTCGGCCTCCACTTTGTCGAGTGCCGTGAACAGCGAGAGGTTCTTCTCGGTTTCGGCCTCGGCGGCGGTGGTAACATGCTCCAGGCTGCGGCGCGCGGAGGCGATCTGGTCGATGATACCGCGCACCGTGTCCTTTACCTGGTCGGCGCTGTCCGTCGCCTCCTGAGCGAGGCTGCGGATATCGGCCGAGACCAAAGCAAAGCCGCGCCCAGCCTCGCCGGCACGGGCGGCTTCCACCGCACCGCTTACGGCGAGCATGGTCGTCTGCATCGCCCCTTGAGCGATTTTATCGACGACTTTATCGATTTGGCGGCTCACCTGTTCGAGACCGTCGATCATCGCGAGGCTCGCCTGCGTCTGCTCCAGCGTGCCGGTCACACTATCGGTGAGTGCGGTGACAGCGGTGCGGCTGGCCCCCAGCGCGCTCCCCATGCCGGTGACGCGCTGGGTGGTGGCCTGGGCGTTGAGGAGCGTGGTCTTGGCTGATTTTTCGATTTGGCCAAGAGCGGCGGAAGTTTGCTGCGTGGCGCTGGCTTGTTGCTGTGAGCCGCGGTTGATCTGCTCCACCGCGACCATGATCTGCCCGGCGGCACCCGAAAGCTCCTGGATGGTGGCGGAAAGCTGCTCGGCGGTGGCGCCGATCTGCGGTGCGGCCGAACCAGCGTCGCCCGCCAGCAGTGATTGCGAGAGCCTGGCCAACGCGCTGGCCGCCGTCTGGCCCTGGTCAAGCGCGCGGGCCTGTTCCGCGATGGCCTGCTGTGCTTCTTCGGCGGCGGCGGATTGCTCTTGCGCGGCACTGGCCACTTGCTCGGCGCCACGCTGGGCTTCAAATGCCGCGCGGCCGATCTCGATCGCAGCTCCCAGGATTTCCTGGGCTGAGGTTGCGGCCTCGGTCATGTCCTGGCGCATACCGGTCAGCTCTTCGACCACCACACCGCCGATTTTGCTGTCCCGCGCGGCTTTTTCCGCTGAAGCGGAAACGCCGGCGACGATTTTTTCGACATCCTGCTGGATAATGCGGGCGAAGCCGAGCACGGATTGCGCGCTTTTCTCGGATTTTTCGGCCAGAGCCCGTACCTCCTCGGCCACGACGGCGAAGCCCCTGCCCTGCTCACCGGCACGCGCAGCCTCGATGGCGGCGTTCAGCGCCAGCAGATTGGTCTGGTCGGAGATGCGGCTGACGGTGAGGGTGATTTCGCCGATGGCTTCGGCGCGGCGGGCAAGCTCCTGGATGGTGATGGTGCTGGCCTGCTGGCGGGTGATGTTCTGCTCGATGGAGCGCACGGAGCTGGTGATCTGGCTGGCGGTTTCGGCCAGTACGGATTGCACAGCGGCGGTGCGGCGGTCGCATTGTTCCGCCTCGTTACGGGCAGCATCGAGATTGACGACGATACTCTTAATGGCACCCAGCTGCTGCTGCGAGGCACCCGCGGCCTCACCCGCGCCGGCGGCGATCTGCCCCATGGCGCTGCGTAATTGTTCCGCGGCGGCGGAGGCTTCGGTGATGCCAGCGGCGAGTTCCTCAGTGGCGGCGGCGACACGTTCGGCGGCTTTGGCGAGTTGGCCGGCTGGGGCTGCGTTGGCTGCCGGGCGGGTGGGGGCGGGTTTAGCGGGCGCCGTTTTGTCCTGCGTTATTTGGGGCGTTATTTTTGACGTCTTCACCAAAGCCATTCAACTCTCCCGCGCTGCGCCCGTTGGTACGCTCTTGATGTTATGGTGACCACATTATGGTGATGCAGGGCCGAAAGTTCACCCGGCGGCGCGGCGGATAAAATCCGCAACCAGGGCGCGGAGTGCCGCCAGGGAGAGGAAATCCATGACGATGGCGACATAGCCGCTGACCTCGCGCCCCTTCAGGCTGAAGTTGATCCGCACGAATAATATGCCGTCATCGCTGCCCGAGGGGGAGAGCTCGAAGAAGTCCAACCCCGAGCCGCGGATGATTTCAGGCAAGGACATGGTGAGGCTGCGTTCCAGCAGATTGGCGATGGTTGCCATGCAACCGTTGAGGATGATGTTGCCTATCTCAGCCAGGGCCTCCTGTTCCAGCTCGATGATATCGTCGAGCGAGAGATCGCCACGCGTGACCGCGCGGACCAGTTCCAGGCTGTTCGGCTCGGGGAACATCAGCAGCGCGCAGCCGGAGAATTCGCCCTGAAAAGCTTGGCGCACGGCCACCATGGGGTTGGAATTGCCCTGGCGGATGGCGAAGGCCGCATCCGGCCGGGAGAGGATGATGACGGAGGGGACGGTGAGAAAGACCTCCTCGCCGACCATCTCACGCAGGCTGTTGGCAGCACGGCTGACGCCGATATTCACAAGCTCGGTGAGCGCGTCGAGCTCGAGCTCACTTAAATCGCCGCGCACCGCCATTGTTTTTGGTTCCATGTTTTTGTCAGAATTGTTTTTGTCAGGACTGCCGTCAGGGTTTGTGGGGTTCATTTATTCGCGCGCAGTTTTTAGGGGCTTAAACACGGCCGTTGCCGCGATCCGGTTGCTAAATAACATTAAAGATTGGGGCATGCCACCTCAATCATGCATTAGTGCTGACCTATTGGGGCCGAGTTTATGGCCATTTGGGCGGGCATGACCCGCACCAGCGCCCGGCTCTCCTGCCGGCTGGATTGCCGCCGTGGCCAGTTTGGCCGGCCATGCCATCGGGCTACGGCGGGCGGTGCTAATAGCGGCGCTCGGATGGCGCCGTATTTTTACGGCTTGCCACGCTGGGAGTGACTTACTGGCCGGCCGGTTTGCTCATCGTGAACGGCAGGGTTGGGGAAATGATGGTGGATTGGCCGCCATCGGCGTGAATGAGGGTAACTCGGCCGAGCGCCGGGGAGATCACCGTGGCGGCGATGCTGTCCACCCATTCGTGCAGCCGGGCGCGGGCGAGCGCCAGGGAATCGTCGTCATGATAGGCCACGCCTGAGGCCTCAAGCTCTTCTTCCAGCTTGACCACGCGTTCCGTGGCTGCCAGCCGCTTGTCTTCGTCAGCCATGTTTTGGTCCCTTAAGCTGCGGAGAGAACCCAGGCCCGGAAGGCCTGGGTTCGTGCCCGATTAGAACGGCAGATTGTAGAGCCGCGCCGCGTTGCTTTGCAGCACTTTTTTGCGGGTCTCCGGCGTATAGGCGCCGAGCACCTTGACGATATGCTCCTGCACGCCGGGGTAAAGCGAGGTCGGGTGCGGGAAATCGGTTTCGAACAGCACGTTATCCTCACCGATGGCTTCCAGCAGCAGCTTCGGCCCAACCGTCTCGAACCAGAAGGTGACGAAGAAATGGTCGCGGAAATACTGCCAGGGGCGGCGTTTCAGCAGGGATTTCTTGCCGGCCAGCATCTCGTCGAACTGATGCTCCAGTGCCTCGACCGCGAAGGGCACCCAGCCCATGCCGCTTTCGATGAGGCCGATTTTGAGCTTGGGATGGCGGTCCAGCCGGCCGCTGACGATCCAGTTGCCGAGCGTGGCGGCGTTGCCGATGGAGTACATTGTGGCGACCACGGAGAGGGTCTGCTCGAACTCGAACCCCTTCCAGGTGAGCGTGTTGGGGTCAATGGCGGCGTTCAGATGGAAGTTGAGCGGCGAGCCGGACTCTTCGCACAAATGCAGGAACGGCGTCCAATATTCATCCATGAACGACGGCATGCCGAGACGCTCGGGGGTGTCGGGCAGAACGAAGCCTTTGAGACCCATATCGATACAGCGCTTGGCTTCGGCCATCATCTCGGCCTGGTTCCAGAGCGGCAGATGCGCCATGGTGAACAGCCGCTGGCCGGATTCCTGCTGGCGCTCGGCGGCGGTGTCGTTATAGATTTTGATGATGGTGACGGCGAGCTCGTTATCGCCAAGCGCCATCAGCGAGCCGGCCTGGGTAACGCCGGAATTCTGGAAGCAGATCTGGGCGTAGACCCCCATGTCGTCCATGGATTGCAGGCGGGCCTTGGTGTCCCAGGCGCCGATATGGCCTTCATCGATGGTCGGGAAGGCGAGACGGCCGAGCAGTTTGTTATTGTCGGCACGGATGACATTGCCGCCGAGCGAGCCGAAATTACGGTCGCCCACGAACCAGCGGTCAACACCGTCCACACGGCGGACTTCCGGCACTTTGCCCTTGAACTTGGCCGGGGCGCGCTTGGTGAACATGTCCGGCGCTTCGGTGACATGGGTGTCGCAATCGACGATTTTGACCCCTTTGAGCAAAGGATGCAGGCCGCCGGACTGGGAGGCGTAATCGACCTCGCGCAGAACGCCGCCGGCCTTCCAGCCCTCGTCGGACCAATATTTCTTGGCGTCGGTCGCGAGTTCCGCGGTTGAATTCTCGGCCATGGCGTTTCTCCTCGTGTGGCAGCGGTGTGTAGCGTTGGTTTATGGAAAACCGGTAGCATGTCTGCTGCGTGCTATCAATTGACGGTGGCGGACAGGTCAGCGCAGGGTGACGCCAGGGTCAGCTTGCAAATTCGTAACATGCTTGGGGCGGATCGCCGGTCTAATCTTGCCGAAACATCTCCTCAACCGGTGAAATGGGGAGGTGTGTGCCTTATGTCCAAGTAGCGTTCGTGAAATTTATCAGGAAATCTTGCATGAATCAGATCCTCGCCGACACCGTTGAAGCGGCAGAGCCACCCGTAACCAGTGTCGGCCCGGATATAAATGCGAGACGCGTGAAGATAAGCCCCGATTTCTGGTATCCGGTGGCCTGGTCTCATGAATTGAAAACCGCCAAGCCGCATGCCACCAACTTTGCTGGCGCGCCGATTGTGCTGGTGCGGCCCAAGGAAGGCGCTGTATTCGCACTGGAAAACCGCTGCGCGCACCGCCAGGTACCCTTGGACATGGGTACGGTTACGGGCTGCGCGATTAAATGCGGGTATCATGGCTGGACCTATGATGCCTCCGGAAAATGCACCGATGTACCCTATCTCGGCAAAGGCAAGATGCCGAACGGCGTTAAATCGTATCCATGCCGGGAAGAGGCCGGATTAATTTTCGTCTTTCCGGGCGACCCTGCGAAGGCCGATAATTTCCCCAATTTGAGTGCCGCCGTCAGCCCGGACTACAAGGTCCGCCGGTTTGGGCGCCGGATAAAATGCCACTACTCCTTCATGCATGAAAATCTGATGGATATGAATCATCAGTTTTTGCACCGCAAGATCATGGGGCAGATCCGCCCGCGTTACCTCGGCCGCAAACTGGGGGACGACTGGCTGGAGGTGCAATATACCTTTGCGCGCACCGCCGGCAAACAGCCCTTGGGCGAGGCCGCGGTGTTCGGCGGCAGGCGCACGGCCGATGTGAACGACCGCGATGTGATGACGATCCGCACGGAATACCCCTACCAGACGCTGCGGATTATACCGGCCGGCGGCGGTGCGGCGGTGATGGATTTGTGGATTGTGTATGTGCCGCAGGATGCCGAGCAGAAGACCATACGGACGTTCGGGATGATCTGCATTCACAAGCCCGACGGCATAATGGGACGCAGCCTGCTCACGCTGGGCTGGCCGGCACTGGTGCTGTTCACCGAGCGGATTTTCAAAGAGGACCGCGGAATTGTTGAGTCCGAACAGGCGGCGCATGACGCGCAGGGCGGCAATTGGAACCAGGAGATTTTTCCGGTGATCCGTGAGCTGACCTCGCTGCTGGTATCCTGCGGGCAACCGGTGGAATGATTTTATACCTGGCGGCGGTGCGGTTAAGCGTGCCGCTGCTGGGGATGTGCTTATTTTTATGAATGCGCCGTTATAGAGCGGTTTTGTCTCTGAAGCTGCTTTGAAAGTTAATTTGGAGCCGGCTGTTACGGGCGGCTGGGCCGGCAGGAATTGCACCGGGATTTGTCGCGCCCCTGCCCTGCCATATGCGCGCCACGGCCGTGAGATTCTGTTTTTCAATACGATGGTAGAAGATTTTGGCTGAAGCCATGCGGTAAACCACCGGCTGTGATTTGTAACAAATCCGCCACCGCGCTTTGACGCGCCCGTTACTTAATGCCGTGTAATCATTGCAATTCAGAAAACGGCTTGAACGGGCAGCATTTTTACCAATCTATAAACTCAAGGTTCAGGCGGCCGGGAAGGATTTCCTGGGACACCTGGGTCATTGTTTGCAAAGCACGGTTTGCAAGGCACGCCGCCAGCACGGGAACGCAAGATATGAACCAGCCCATGACCGACGGAATTATAGATCCGCGCCTGACGGTCATTTTTGTATAATGCACGGCAACTTACTTAAAATGAGCCAAAAGCCCCTAAATTGCGATGCACCACGCATTGCTATTGAGAATATCATGCCACAGGTCAATGCCGGGCAATTTCCGGTGCGGCGGATTCTGGGGGATATCGTTCGCGTAGAAGCTGACCTGCTTTCCGATGGGCATGACAAGCTCGTGGGCGAAATTTTGGTTTACCCGCCCAACGAAACAAAATTCGTGGCCTATCCGCTTACGCTCATCAACAACGACCGCTGGTTCGCGGAATTTCCCACAGCGCTGATCGGCCGCCACCAGTTCAAGATCGTCGCCTGGAAGGATGACTATGCCAGCTTCGTGAGCGAGCTGACGAAAAAGCATGAGGCGGGGCTGGTGACCACGCTGGAGGTCGAGGAAGGTCTGGCGATGATCCGCGAGACCTTGGCCCGCGCCCGGCCACGCGCCAAGCCGTTGCTCACCGGGCTGCTGCGCGCGCTCGATGCCGCTGTTGAGGACGAACGCCGGAATGTGCTGCTGAGCCCATCGACCATCGCCTTGATGCGTGGGGCGGATTTGCGGAAATTCGCCGTGATCTCGCATGCGGTGATTTTGGATGTGGAGCCGGTGAATGCCGGTTTTGCCAGCTGGTATGAGATGTTTCCACGCAGCCAATCCGGCGATGTTGCGCGCCATGGCAATTTCCGTGACGTTATCGCGCAATTGCCGCGTGTCGCCGCGATGGGATTTGATGTTTTGTACTTCCCGCCGATCCACCCGATCGGCCAGACCAACCGCAAGGGGCGGCATAATACGCTGACCCCTGCCCCGGATGATCCCGGCAGCCCCTACGCCATCGGCAGCGCCGATGGGGGGCATGATGCGATCCACCCCGAGCTTGGTACGCTGGAGGATTTTCAGGCGCTGCGTGAGGCTGCGGCGGCACTTGGGATTTCGCTGGCGCTGGATTTCGCGATCCAATGTTCGCCTGATCATCCGTGGTTGAAAGAGCATAAGGATTGGTTCGACTGGCGAGCCGATGGCTCGATCCGCTATGCCGAAAATCCGCCGAAAAAATACGAAGATATCGTGAATGTCGATTTTTATGCGCCGGGGGCAAAGCCGGGGCTGTGGATGGCCTTGCGCAATGTTGTGCAGTTCTGGGTTGACCAAGGCGTGCTGTTGTTTCGTGTCGATAATCCACACACGAAGCCGCTCCCGTTCTGGGAGTGGCTGATTGCGGATATTCGGGGACGGCATCCGGATGTGATTTTTCTGGCTGAGGCGTTTACGCGGCCGAAGGTTATGTATCGGCTGGCAAAAATTGGGTTTTCGCAATCCTATAGCTATTTTACGTGGCGAAATACCAAGGCTGAGCTTGAAGCTTACATCACTGAACTGACGACGACCGCGGTGAAGGAATATTTCCGCCCGCATTTCTTTGTCAATACTCCGGATATTAATCCGCATTTTCTGCAGAACTCCGGCCGTGCGGGGCATTTGATCCGCGCCGCTTTGGGGGCAACATTATCGGGTCTGTGGGGCGTTTATAACGGGTTTGAACTGTGCGAAGCGGCGCCCATTCCGGGCAAGGAAGAATATTTTGATTCAGAAAAATACACGCTGAAAGACTGGAATTATGATCGGCCGGGAAATATCACCGGCGAGATCGCCGCCCTCAACCGCATCCGGCGTGAAAACACGGCTTTACAGTCTCATCTCGGCGTGGAATTCCTGTTGGCTTATAACGACCAGGTTCTGTATTTCCGCAAATACGCCACGGATGGCAATATGCTTCTTATCGCCGTCAGCCTTGATCCGTTCAATGCCCAGGATGCCACCATAGAAGTGCCACTGTGGCGCTTCGGCGTTCCAGATGACGGCGCTATTTACGTTGAAGATTTGATGCGCGACTTAAATTTTACCTGGCACGGAAAATATCAGCCGGTGCATTTTAACCCCGGTGAACTCCCCTTTTGCATCTGGCGCCTTTCGGCACCACACTCTCAGGACAGATAATGGCGAGCTCGAATTTTAAAGGCATCACCGAAGATCCCCTGTGGTACAAGGACGCAGTGATCTATCAGGTCCATGTAAAGTCGTTTTTTGATAGCAATAACGATGGCGTGGGGGATTTTCCCGGGCTGATCCAAAAGCTCGATTATATTGCCGAACTTGGCGTGAACACGATCTGGCTGCTACCATTTTATCCGTCACCTATGCGCGATGACGGTTATGATATTGCCGACTACCGCAATGTACACCCCGAATATGGTACCATGGCCGATGTGCGGCGTTTCATCCATGAGGCGCACCGGCGCGGTATTCGGGTTATCATCGAGCTGGTCATCAACCATACCTCCGACCAGCATCCCTGGTTCCAACGCGCACGCCTTGCCAAGCCGGGCTCCGCCGCCAGAAATTTTTACGTTTGGTCCGATACAGATAAAAAATACGACGGCACACGGATTATCTTTGTCGATACTGAGAAATCCAACTGGACGTGGGATGAGACGGCAAAGGCCTTTTACTGGCATCGCTTTTTCTCACACCAGCCGGATTTGAATTTTGACAATCCCCGGGTGCTGCATGAAGTGTTGAATATCATGCGATTCTGGGTCGATCTCGGGGTAGATGGGCTGCGCCTGGACGCCGTGCCTTATCTGATCGAGCGCGATGGCACGAACAATGAAAATCTCGATGAAACGCATGATGTATTGAAGAAAATCCGCGCGGCGCTGGATGAGCATTGCGCGGGCAAGATGCTCTTGGCGGAGGCTAATCAATGGCCGGAAGACGCCCAGAGATATTTTGGGCAAGGCGACGAATGCCACATGTCTTTCCATTTTCCGCTGATGCCACGGATGTATATGGCGATCGCGCAGGAGGACCGGTTTCCGATCACCGATATCATGCGCCAGACGCCGGAGATTCCTGAATCGTGCCAGTGGGCGATTTTTCTGCGCAACCATGATGAGCTGACGCTAGAAATGGTTACGGATTCAGAGCGTGACTATCTCTGGAACACCTACGCCGCCGACCGCCGTGCGCGCATTAATCTCGGTATCCGCCGGCGCCTGGCGCCGTTGATGGAGCGCGACCGCCGGCGTATTGAGTTAATGAACGGGTTGTTGCTTTCAATGCCGGGTACGCCGGTTATTTATTACGGTGACGAAATTGGAATGGGTGATAATATCCACCTCGGTGATCGCGATGGCGTACGTACACCGATGCAATGGTCGTCAGACCGCAATGGTGGATTTTCGCGTGCCAACCCTGCCGATCTGGTGCTGCCGCCGGTGATGGATGCGCTGTATGGCTATGCCGCCGTGAATATGGAAGCGCAGGCGAGCGATCCACATTCCGTGCTGAACTGGATGCGGCGAATGCTATCGGTGCGCAAGCGGCATCAGGCCTTTGGCCGTGGTGCGCAGCAGTTTCTTTATCCGGGTAACCGCAAAATATTGGCGTATTTGCGGCATGGCACGTCCGATGACGGCGAGATCGAAACCATTCTATGTGTCTATAATGTCGGCCGCACGGCCCAGGCTGTGGAGCTCGACCTGAGCGCTTACGCCGGAAGAGTGCCGGTGGATCTGCTCGGCGGCTCACCCTTCCCCCCGATCGGCCAGCTCACCTATTTGCTCACCCTCCCGCCTTATGGATTTTATTGGTTCATCTTAGCAAAGGAAGCAGCACTTCCGCACTGGCATATTCGGCCATCCATACCATTGCCCGAACTCGCAACATTAGTGATACACGATGGGTTGAACGACGTGCTGCTCCCGGCCTCACGCAAGTTGATCGAAACCGATGCACTCCCGCCTTATCTGATGCGCCGGCGCTGGTTCGCTTCCAAGGACCAGAAAATGAAATCGGCGCGGCTGGTGCGCACCGATAAAATTCCTGGCCAAGCATTGGATATTATTCTTGCAGAAGTTGAAGTTGAACTTGCCGGCAAGACTGAGCGTTACCAATTGCCTCTTGGTATTTGCTGGGATGATGGAAATGTCCCTGCTCTGGCTCAGCAGCTGGCGTTGGCGCAGGTTCGGCGCACACGCCGCATGGGGTACCTCACCGATGCATTCGCAATCGATGCGCTACCGCTCGGTTTAATCCGCGCCATGCGGGCACGTGTGGTACGCAATATGGCAGAAGGCGATGTGCGCTGCACCGCGACCAGCCATCTGGATGCCATCGAGCTTCCAAAGAATCCCGAAATCCGTAGGCTGTCAGCAGAACAATCCAATAGCTCTCTGATTGTAGGCGACCTTGTCGTCATCAAACTCATCCGCCGGGTGATGCCGGGCATCAATCCGGAAGTAGAAATGGTGCGGTATTTAACGGAGCATGGTTATGCCAATACCCCACCGCTGTTGGGCGAAATCACCCGCACCGCCGCAGACGGCAGCAGCCATACCATGATTGTGGCCCAGCGCTTTGTGCATAATCAGGGTGATGCCTGGCAGTGGACCCTGAATTATTTAAACCGGTATAGCGAAACGATTGGGGTGAGCAGCAAGACCAGTGATGACGAGACCGATGCGCTGGCCAATTACGCCGGCTTTGCGCGTGCCATGGGCACAAGGCTCGGCGAATTACACGAAGTGCTGGCACAGCCTAGCACAGATGATGCCTTCAGCCCGGTAGTTGCTACCGCCCACGATACGCAGAGCTGGGCGGAAGCAGCGGTTGCGCAGATAAGCCTCACGTTTGAAACGCTTGCACAAGTTAAAACATGGCCCGCCCCTTCCGCGCAAGAAGCTGCCAATTTCGTTTTGGATAACGCAAAAGCCATTCTGGCCCTGCCGTCTACCCTGGCACGCGCCGGTGCTGGATCTCTGAAAACACGCATTCATGGAGACTTCCATCTTGGTCAAGTGCTTTTCGCTAATGGAGATGCGCAAATCATCGATTTTGAAGGTGAACCGGGCAAGCCTTTAGCCGTGCGCCGTGCCAAATCTTCACCGTTGCGTGATGTCGCCGGGCTGCTGCGCTCGTTCCAATATGCCGCTTCCGCGGTGCGGCTTTCCTATACTGCGGCACGGGCCCAGGCGGATACGCAGGACGAAGCGATCTTCCAACGTTTTATTGATGATATGTCCGCACATTTCCTAACCGCCTATAAAGAGATTGAAGCCAAATCGACGCATCTCTGGGTTGCCGATGACGCCGCGGAAAGCGCGATGCTTGATCTTTTTCTACTTGAGAAATCTGCTTACGAAATTTGCTACGAAGCCGCTAACCGCCCGGCTTGGCTCGGTATACCTTTGCGCGGCTTTGCGCAAATTGCCGCCCGGGTGTTGCAATTAACGCAGGAGATTGAACATGCCTGATCATCACATGAGGCACGAAAATCTGCTGTCCGATTACGATTTGTTTCTGTTGGGCGAAGGCCGCCACCGGGACATGGCTACATGCCTTGGCGCTCAGATCATGACGATCGGCGATGATGCCGGCGTGCGGTTTGCAGTATGGGCACCGAATGCACGACGCGTTTCTGTCGTCGGAAATTTTAATGGCTGGAATGGTAATGAACATCAAATGCGCGCGCGTAGCGCGGGTATTTGGGAGATTTTCGTTCCAGGGCTTACGCATGGTGAAATTTATAAATATGAAATCACCGGACCGCATGGGCAATTGCCGCTAAAAGCCGACCCCATGGCGCGGCAGACGGAACTTCCGCCGGCGAACGGCTCGATCGTAGCTAATCCGGTTACCCCCCTGCCCCGTACCACGCCGCTGCGCCGCAAGGAATCTCCCGGGCTCAACAAGCCGCTTGCAATCTATGAAGTACATGCATCCTCATGGATGCGGCATTTGGACGGACGGCCCTACAGCTGGCACGAGCTGGCGGCGCGGCTGATCCCTTACGTCACGGACCTCGGCTTCACCCATATTGAACTTATGCCTATCATGGGCCATCCGTTCAGCGGCTCCTGGGGTTATCAGCCGCTAAGTCAATTCGCTCCAATGCCTGAGTTGGGAACGCCGCAAGATTTCGCGGAATTCGTCGAGGCATGTCATGAAGCTGGGCTCGGCGTAATATTGGATTGGGTGCCGGCACATTTTCCATCTGATGCGCATGGCCTTGCCCAATTCGATGGTACGGCACTGTATGAACATGCTAACCCCCGCGAAGGATATCATCCCGACTGGAACACGTTTATTTTTAATCTTGGCCGATTTGAGGTGCGCGGATTTTTAATCGCGAGCGCTTTATTTTGGTTGGAGCATTATGGTGTTGATGGGCTGCGTGTCGATGCCGTGGCATCTATGCTGTATCGCGATTATTCGCGTAAGGATGGCGAATGGGTGCCGAACCAGTATGGCGGGCGTGAGAACCTCGAATCGATATCATTCCTTCAAGAGCTTTCTGATGCTATCAATGAATATTGCCCTGGTGCATTGCTTATCGCTGAAGAATCGACCGCCTGGCCTGGGGTTACGCGCGCTACCAATGAGGGGGGGCTTGGCTTCACCCACAAATGGAACATGGGGTGGATGCATGACACGCTGAACTATATGGCTGAGAACCCGGTGCATCGGACGTATCATCACAACCAGATGACTTTCGGCCTTATATATGCCTTTTCAGAACGTTTTATTCTGCCAATTTCACATGATGAAGTGGTGCATGGCAAACGCTCTTTGCTTGGCCGGATGCCGGGTGATGAATGGCAAAAATTCGCTAATTTGCGTGCTTATCTCGCTTTTATGTGGACGCATCCTGGAAAGAAACTCCTCTTCATGGGTTGCGAGTTTGGCCAGCCCAGTGAGTGGAATTATCAGGCTGAATTATCCTGGGATTTACTGCAAGAGAATACTCATCGCGGCGTTCAAGGGGCTGTGCGTGCATTGAATCAAATCTACCAATCCGAACCGGCACTCTATCAGCGTGATTTTGATCACACCGGCTTTGCCTGGGTGGTGGGAGATGATGCGGCGCAATCGGTCTATGCATATTTTCGTTACGGAGAAGATGGTACGCTCCCCATATTGACAATCTGCAACTTTACCCCGGTTCCGAGACATCATTATCAGATCGGTGTTCCATTAGGAAACTGGCGAGAGATTTTTAACTCTGATAATATGGGCTATGGTGGTAGTGGTGTTGGAAATGCCGGCAGCATACAATCGCTCCCACAACCGAGTCACGGCCAATCGCACTCAATCACGCTCACTCTGCCGCCATTGGCCACAATAATTTTGCGCCTGGAACCATAGAATGCCACCAATGCCGGCAAGTCTGCAGGTTGGAAAACCTTACCCTATCGGCGCGCATTGGGACGGGTTGGGCGTGAATTTTGCGGTATTCTCCGCCCATGCCGAACGGGTCGAACTTTGTCTTTTTGATTCTGGTGGTTATCAACAAATGACCAGGCTGGATCTACCTGATTACACTGACGAGATTTTTCAGGGGTATCTGCCTCAGGCTAGGCCAGGGTTAGTTTATGGCTACCGCGTGCATGGCCCCTACCAACCCGACGCAGGTCATCGCTTTAACCCGAACAAGCTTCTTCTCGACCCATATGCTAAAAAAACCGTCGGCACGCTGCACTGGTCTGACACATTGTTTGGATATCGCGTTGGTTCGGCGCGTGCGGATTTATCGTTTGACCGTAGGGATTCCGCAGCCGCAATGCCGAAGGCGGTTGTCGTGGATGAAAGCTATGGCTGGGGAAATGATAAAGCGCCATGCCGTGATTGGGCCGATACGATTATCTACGAAGCACATGTTCGTGGGCTGACGGTTCAGAACGATACCATTTCTAAACCCGAGCGCCGTAGTTTTGCCGCACTTTGCAACCCCTATATAACCGACCATCTCGTCAAGCTCGGCATTACCTCGATTGAGCTTCTGCCGATCCACGCTTATTTACGGGACCGGTTTCTGGTTAGCAAAGGGTTAAGCAACTATTGGGGCTATTCTACCCTGTCTTTTTTTTCGCCGGAACCTTCATATCTTAAAGCAACTCCCGGCTCAGCAGATGAAATCCGTCAGGCCGTTCAGCGTTTACATACAGCTGATATCGAGATCATTCGTGATGTTGTCTATAATCATACCTGTAAATGCAATGAGTTGGGGACGACACTCTCCTGGCGCGATTTTGATAATGCCTCATATTATCAATATGTGCAGGATGACCAGCGCCGGCTGATAAATGATACAGGTACGGGCAACACGTTGAACATCGCGCATCCGCGGGTGCTACAGATGGTGCTCGATTCTCTACGCCATTGGGCACAAGCCTATCATGTTGACGGGTTTCGTTTTGATCGTGGCACTACATTAGGGCGCGAGGCACATGGTTTTGATCCCTGCTCCGGGTTTTTCGATGCCATACGTCAGGACCCCGTGCTCTCCCGGCTGAAACTAATCTCTGAACCTTTGGATCTCGGCCCCGGCGGTTACCAACTTAGCAACCACCCGCCTGGTTATTCCGAATGGAACGATAGGTTTCGCGTTGGGGTGCGCCGCTATTGGCGCGGTGACCAGGCTCAGCGTCCTGAACTCGCGGCCAGGCTAATGGGATCCAGCGATATCTTTAAAAATTTTAAACGTAAAACCTGGGCAAGCATGAATTTTATTACGTCACACGACGGAGTCACGCTGCATGATAACGTCAGTTATAATGAACGCCATAACGAGATGAATGGCGAAGATGGCAATGACGGACATGGTGAGAATATCTCCAACAACTGGGGTACCGCAGGGCCCACGGATGACGTCGATATTACGACGATTCTCGAAATGGTTAAACGTTCCTTACTCGCGACGTTGTTTTTTTCTCATGGCACACCAATGTTGCTTGGCGGCGATGAAATGGGCTGTACGCAGCAGGGTAATAATAATGCCTATTGCCAGGATAATGCAATCTCCTGGGTTGACTGGGCGGGACTTTTGGGCGATGGCGAGACTTCCGAAAAATCTTTACTACGTACCACGAGAAGGATGATCGCGCTTCGCAAGCAGCATCCTAGTCTTCGAGCCGAGAAATTTCTTCATGGCAATACCGAGATTTTGCCGGGGCTTTCTGATACTGCCCGGTTTGATGAGCAGGGATCTGAATTAAAACCAGATTTCTGGGCTAACGAGACTGCACAAATGCTTTCGCTCAGCCGGGCAGTCGTAAGTGGCGGCAATGTGGATGTTACATATCTTGCGCTCAATGCCTCGCATGAAGACCGGGCGTTTATTGTACCGAATCCTGAGAGGTCGTGGAAGATAGAGCTTGATACGGCAACTCCTGATCAGGAGCCTGAGATTGTCAATGCAGCGGCCATTAAGATTGCGGCACATAGTACGGTGTTGCTGACGGCGAACGTAAGCATATGAGCCGCGGTAATTTTGGCGCCCGCATTGTTAGCCCTGGGCTCACGGCTTTCCGGCTTTGGGCACCGGATGCGGAGGATGTTGCCGTCGTTTTAAACGGCGCCGCGCATGCGATGAAGCGCGATGAAGATGGTGTATTTTCGGCGGTGCTTCCGGCTTCGCCTGGCGATGCTTATGCATTCCGGATAGATAATCATTTGATCGTGCCAGATCCAGCATCGCGTGCGCAGAAAAATGATGTCCATGGCGAGAGTATCGTTGTTGATCAAGCCTATAGCTGGAAAAACCGAGAATGGCAGGGCCGGCCATGGCATGAAAGCGTCATTTATGAGTTGCATCCCGGCGCCTACGGCGGCTTCACCGGGGTCGCTGCGCAGTTGCCACGCCTCGCTGCTCTGGGAGTGACCGCAGTCGAACTTATGCCCATTGCGGATTTCCCCGGCCGGCATAATTGGGGTTATGATGGCGTGCTTATTTATGCACCTGACTCCGCTTATGGAACGCCTGACGAACTCAAACAGCTTATCGATACGGCTCATTCGTTGAATCTGCAGGTGTTTCTTGATGTCGTTTATAACCATTTTGGTCCGGATGGGAATTATCTGCACACTTATGCCAAATCTTTCTTTCGTGACGATATCCATACGCCATGGGGTAGCGCGATTGATTTTCGGCGTCCGCAGGTGCGGCGGTTTTTTATAGAAAATGCGCTCTATTGGTTGCATGAATACAGGTTTGACGGACTGCGCTTTGATGCGGTTCACGCCATAACGGATGAAAGTTTTTTGACCGATCTTGCTGTGGAAATACGACGTTCGGCGGTAGATGGCCGGCATATTCACCTGATTTTGGAAAACGAAAATAACGACGCCTCTTTGCTACGCACGAAACCAGCAGAACAAAAATTCGATGCGCAGTGGACGGATGATTGGCATCATTGCGTGCATGTACTGCTGACCGGGGAGAGCGAGGGGTATTACAGGGATTTTAATAGCCCCGCGCAGCAGCTTGCCCGCTGTTTGAGTGAAGGATTTGCTTATCAGGGGGAGGCCTCAGAACATGCTGGCGGCGCTGGACGGGGCACGCCGTCTGGACATTTGCCGAGCACAGGGTTTGTGATTTGCCTGCAGAATCACGATCAGACGGGGAATCGGGCTCTGGGCGAACGCCTTGCCATTCTGGCTCAGCCACTGGCGTTACGGGCCGCCATTGCGCTTTTGCTGCTCACGCCACAGATACCCATGCTGTTCATGGGTGAGGAATGGGGTGAGAGCAGACCATTTCTGTATTTTACCGATCATAATGAAGAACTTGGTATATTGATCCGAGAAGGACGACGCAAGGAATTTTCCAAGTTTTCGGCCTTCAACGATCCGGAGAACCGACTCAGAATTCCTGATCCCAATGCGCCGGAAACATTTTACGCGTCCTGCCTTACGCCGGAACAAAATGATTGGACTGAAGTTTATACAGAATGCCTGAAGACGCGGCGTGAGTATATTACAGCGCGGATTCCTGGCTGCACATCTCTAGGCGCTGAGGCGCTTTCGGCAACTGCAGTGCGAGCCGCCTGGCGTATGAATGATGGTTCAATTCTCACTCTGGCCGCGAACTTCGGGCCGGTCGCTGTGGCTTGTGAGCCCGGAAGTGAGAAGCCTTTTTTCTCGAGCAATATGGCTAAACATGCTGATGATGTGCTGCCTGGTTTTACCACCATCGCCTGGTTGTTTAACCCATGAGCGTACGCCTGCACCAACTTGCTACCGCGGCAGGGATTGAAGTCGCCTGGCGCGATGCCGCCGGCAAGATGCAGATTGTCTCTGACGATTCATTACGTGCTGTGTTGAATGCGCTCGAATTGCCTTGTGGGTCGGAAGCTCAAATTTGTGAAAGTCACGCCGCATTTATGGAGGAATCCACAACTTCGGCCCGGCCACTTGTTACGTCTGCACTGAACCGACCTATCTTGTTGGCGGGCGTGCCGGGGCGCTATCGAATTACGCTTGAATCTGGGCGTGTACTTGAAGGGATCGCGGTGCGGGGAAAGCATGGCATTCGGTTGCCGGCGCTGCAAGAGGCTGGGTATCATCGTGTTGAAATGAACGACACCGTTACGACAATCGCGGTGGCGCCGGCGCGAGCCTATACGCTAGAAGATGCCGGTGGTGGCGAAAAACTTTGGGGGCTTGCCGTTCAGCTGTATTCGTTGCGCCGAAAAAATGGCGGTGGTATTGGCGATTTTGCGGCCCTTTCGGAGTTTGCCCGGCAAGCCGGCACGCATGGGGCGCATGCGGTGGCGATCAGCCCGGTGCATGCGCAGTTTTCCGCAGATGTTCGTCATTACGGGCCCTATTCGGCATCCAACCGTTCCGCGCTGAATGCTTTATATGCTCCGCTCGATATGGCGGATGTGCGTGGTGACTTGATCGACTGGCCGGCGGAGGCCACAGCGCGGTTGCAAGTTTTACGTGATAGATTTAAAAATTTTCAGGAACATGCAGCACTTGTGGCTTTCCGGCGAGAGGCGGGGGTAGAGCTGGAACTTCATGCGGTATTTGAAACACTGCATGAGGTGCTTAGTGCGAATGATCCTGCGGCGCGGGATTTCCGCAACTGGCCACAGGAATATCAGAATCCAAGCAATGCGGCTGTTGCACGTTTTGCCCGTGAGCATGAACGGGAAATCACCTTTCATATCTGGCTGCAATATCTGGCGGACCAAGGCCTGGCCGCGGCAAAACAGGCGGCGCTTGGAACGGGCATGAAGATCGGGCTTATTACGGATTTGGCGGTAGGGACCAGCCCGGCCGGCAGCCATAGCTGGACGCGACAGGACGAGGTTTTACGGGGGCTGGAAATCGGTGCCCCGCCGGATCTTTTCAATCGCAAGGGACAGAGCTGGGGCATCACGGCGTTTTCGGCACGCGGGCTGAGACATAAGGGGTATGCGGCATTTATCGGCATGTTGCGACACGCGCTGCGCCATGCTGGGGGCGTGCGCATCGACCATGTAATGGGGCTGACACGGTTGTGGGTGATCCCCGCCGGATTGCCTTCCGTGCAGGGGGCATTTTTGCGAATGCCGATGGATGATTTGATGCGGCTCATCGTTCTTGAGTCTCAACGTCATAAGGCAGTGATTCTGGGTGAAGATCTTGGGACCGTGCCTCTTGGTTTCAGGAAGAAACTGGATATTGCGGGGATCGCGGGATTGCGGGTGCTGTGGTTTGAACGCAAGGGCAAGCATTTCAAACCACCGCAGCAATGGACGAAGACCGCGGCCGCGATGACGACGACGCATGATCTGCCGAGCGTCGCGGGCTGGTGGCAGGAAACAGATATCGGCTGGCACGAAAAGCTGAATATGTTGGGCGAATCTTCTGAGGCACGCAAATCTGACCGGGCGGAACTATGGACGGCATTCCAACAATCCGGTGCTACAGCAGCGCAAAGGCCTGATGGACAGAATGGCGCGGCGGCTGCGGATGCGGCCTGTGCGCATCTCGGTAAAGCCGCTTGTACGCTAGCACTGTTGCCGGTTGAGGATGCACTCGGATTGCAGGATCAGCCTAATCTTCCTGGTACAATCGATGAATATCCGAACTGGCGGCGGCGGCTACCAGATGATTCGGATGCATTGTTCGGCAGGCGTGATGTGGCGGCCCGGCTGGCTGCGCTTAACAACGCGCGTAAATCATGACCACCACCCCGCGCGCAACGGCACGGCTGCAGTTCTTTGCTGGATTTACGCTAGATGATGCAGTGCGGATTGTTCCGTATTATGCCCAGCTGGGCATTTCGCATATTTATGCCTCGCCGTTGCTGAAAGCCCGGGCGGGTTCGACGCATGGTTATGATATTGTTGACCATGGCGCGATTAACCCTGAACTTGGCGGGATGCCGGCTCTGCTACGGCTCGTGGCAGCGTTGCGAGCACATAACATGGGGCTGATTGCCGATATCGTGCCGAACCATATGGGGGTGGGCGGGGCTGATAATTCCTGGTGGCTGAATGTGCTGGAGTTTGGAAGATCTAGTGAATATGCGGAATTTTTTGATATTGACTGGGACCCGCCGGACCCGGATTTGCGTAATAAATTGCTGGCCCCTTTCCTTGGTGTGCCTTATGGACAGGCACTTGCCAATCAAGAGTTTGTCCTGCGCTGCGCTGGTTCGTTTTATGTAGAGTATTTTGAGCATCGCTTCCCGCTCTCTCCCCGCAGTACCGCCGCTATATTGCACGCTGAGCCGGTTTTTTGTGAGATCAGCCACGCGTTCCGGCATGCCGCAAAGCGGGCGGGGCGGGAGGCTTTTGAAGCCGCCACGGAGGCTAAATCGCGGCTTGCTGAATTGGTGAAAACACCGGCGGGCGAAACGGCGCTGGCTTCCATTTTTGCCCGCTTCTCGGCCGGCACGCAGCGTGGTAGCACGCGGCTGCATGCGCTGCTGCAACGCCAGCATTATCGCCTGGCCTGGTGGCGCGCGGCCGCCGATGAAATCAACTGGCGGCGGTTTTTTGACATCAACACTTTGGCCGGGCTGCGAGTTGAAGACGCACCGGTATTTGACGCGACGCATCGGCTTATCTTGCAGCTTTATGCCGACGGGTTGATCGACGGCGTGCGGATTGACCATATCGACGGGCTGGCGGACCCGCGGCTTTATGCGCGCAAATTGCGCCGGGCGATGGAGACGGCCGGCGCAAAACGCCCGACGGCGGCGCCGCAGGGCGCGCCGTATATTGTGGTCGAAAAAATCCTGGCGCCGCGCGAGGTTTTGTCGTTTGGATGGCAGACGGATGGCACTACCGGCTATGATTTCATGGACCAGGTAAGCGCTGTTTTGCACGATCCGGATGGTGAGGCGCCGCTTAGCGCGTTGTGGACCAAGCTTACCGGACGTCCGGATGATTTCGCTGAAGAGGAAGAGCCGGCACGGCGCCAGATTTTGCGGGAAAATCTTTCCAGCGAATTGAATGCTACTGCAATCGCGTTACATCGCATTGCGCGCCAGGACCTGTGTACGCGCGATTACAGCCTGACCGCGATACGCCGTGCGCTGACGGAAATTCTTTTGCATTTTCCAGTGTACCGTATTTATGCAGGCTATGCCGGGGTAAGTAAAACCGACCAGCAGGTGGTGGACCGCGCCTGGGCCGGGGCGTGCCGCACTGTGCGGGCGGCCGACCGGGCCTTGTTGGATCTGCTGCGGCTGTGGCTGGCTGATGAGCCGCCGGGCCGCCTGCCCTCCGGCCCGTGCCGGGCGGAGCGCTTGCGCGCCATGGTGCGATTTCAGCAATTGTCCGCACCTACTGCTGCGAAGTCTGTGGAGGATACAGGGTTTTACCGTTTTGGTCGGCTCCTGTCGCGCAATGAGGTGGGGTCTAACCCTGGCGTTTTTGCGCTCACCCCGGCGGCTTTCCATGCCGCCTGCCAGCAGCGGGACAAAAACTTTCCGCGGGCGCTCCTGGCAACCGCGACGCATGACCATAAGCGCGGCGAGGATACACGCGCGCGGCTGGCTGTACTCTCCGAAATTCCGGAGGAATGGGAGCACACGCTGGCACGCTGGATGCGGCTGAACGCGATCATCAAGCAAGATACTGGCCCGAGCGTGGCGGATGAGATCATGTTGTACCAGACGCTGGTGTCCGCATGGCCGCTGGGGCTGGAGGCGGGGGGTACGGAGGGGGTGCGCGATTTTGCCGCGCGTGTGGCCGGGTGGCAGGTTAAATCTCTGCGCGAGGCTAAGTTGAAATCCGAATGGGCGAGCCCGAATGAGTCCTATGAGGCAGCGTGCCAGGCGTTTCTGGATGGGACGCTGGACCCGCATCGGCCTGTGCTGGACGAGATCGTTGCGTTTTCGCGAAGGTTGAATGCGGCCGGCGCGGTGAACGGCCTGGCCCAGACATTGTTGCGGCTGACTTCACCTGGTGTGCCGGATTTATATCAGGGGGCGGAATTTTGGGATCAAAGCCTGGTGGACCCGGATAATCGACGGCCTGTGGATTTCGCGCTGAGGGCGGCGGCATTGAACGCCGGGGTGAGCCCTGCGGAGGCATTGGGTGATTGGCAAAGTGGTGCTGTGAAACAGGCTGTGATTGCCCGGGCGTTGGCATTGCGGGCGGAATTGCCGGAGGTTTTTGGCGAGAGCGAATACGTGAAATTAGAGGCCAGCGGCAGCGGGGCGGACCATGTTTTGGCCTTCGCGCGGCGCAGCGGCACGCATTGTGTCATCACCGCCGTTACCCGGCTGGCTGCGGGGCTGGTTACCGATGCGCCGCTGGTGCCGCCAGAGGCCTGGGGTGATACCATGCTCACCCTGCCTGGTAGGGCTTGGATTGACGTGCTGAATGGCGGGCAGATCACGGGTGCTGCAATCTCTGCCGCAGTTCTGTTTGCCAAACTGCCTGTCTGTCTTTTGCAATCATTCTCGGCATTGCCTTAAAGTTTAAATATCGTTCCGAATCAGGTTTTTGTCATATACCGGGCCGCCCAGACAGCCAGGCTCACCCGCTTGTTCGTGCCTAGCAGCACCGCCCCATGTAACTTTAGTGCATGAACAGCAAGGCTGATGCGACAGTGCTGTTTTTCATGTCGCGCAATATTTTCGGTGGTACTGGCATTTCCGTTTCCACACCGCGTATACCGCCTCGCCCCGGCGGCGCATGTTGTGGCGGATCTTCATTCCAAACGTGCGGATATCGGGAGCAATTCGGGGGCGGATGATTTTACGGAAACAATCACCAATACGGGATTTACAGTGAAGGCCGCGGGATAGGTTATCATTTGAACGCTATTGCGGCCGGTCGGACACCAAGAATTGCAGTGTCCATGCAAGCATCTGGCGTTGCTTTAAGTGTAATTTACCGGATCGCTCGCCGGAAAACTATCTTCACCGGCAGTGTCAAGATCGTCTTTCGGTACGCTGCGTTTGTCATCAGCCAGGGTTTGCTCTGCCTCCTGCCAGAACTCATCCTGGCGTCCCTCCGGGCGTCCGGCCTTCTCCCATAATTTATAGGCCAGTTCACGCTGTTTCTCTTCCTGCTGTCCCTGAAACTCCGGCATTGTGTCCCCCTAATGTTCTGTGTTGCGCTTGCGTGTCGCGGCGGCTTTGCGGGCCGAGGCGGAGCGTGCGGCGGTACTGCGCGAGGCTGAGGCGTGGCCGCCAAGAACGCCTCCTTTATGTGCCGCGGGGTGGCCCGTATTGGCATCACGCCCAGAACCAGCTGCTTTGCCGCCACCGTCATCCTTATTCGCGGTCGCCCAGGCCCTGCGCTCCGCCTCGTTCTCACCGACGCCCTTGCTCTCATAGCTTTCTGCAATATGCGCCGCTTTGCGCTCCTGCTTGTCTGTGTACTTAGTTTTATCACCTCTTGGCATTTTACCCCCTATGGGAGATCCCAGTGACTACACATCTTCGCATAGGATCATGCCCATAATCAGCATAACATGGCGGTTGACCGGCAATGTCGATTGGGACATTTTTTCATGCTTTCTTCAATGCCTCTCGTGAATCGCCGTTATCGCATTCTCACAGGCATTTTTATCGCCAAGCCCAAGGCGAATGGTGGGAATGAGGGCCAAAGGCGGAAACAATATGCCAAGGCCGATGGCGGCACCGGCACGCACAGCGAGTGGCCCGGGCGCCGGCAGCACACTTGGATTTTTCAACGTGCCACCAATGTTCACCGGGGTTGAGAAGGAACCGATGGAGATATGTGTGGCCTGGGTCGATAGCTGCAGGTTGATTTTCTCGTCATTGAGATTGACCGTGCCTGAACCCAGGATATTGGCTTCCTTCGTGGCGAGCAGGAAGGTTCTGGTATCCATCTGCCCATCCGTCAGCTTGAAATCCGAAACCATGCAGTCGATGTTCGTTTTTGCTGGAATGCCAAGTGCCGAGAGCACCGCATCGCCCATTTGCAAGCCTGCCAGATCCACCAGCAGCGCGCTGACATCAGCGCCATGCTGCAGAAATAGCGTCGCATGCCCGTTGCCATGTCCGAGAATCGTTGCCATTGAATTTCCCGTCCCGGTCAAATCGGCACTGCCACCTACCGTGCCGTCGCCCGCGAAACCATGTGTCGCCGCCATCAGGCGCGAGAGTTGCAACTTGTGGAAATCGATGCTCGCTTTTGTATGCAGCTCCCCCCCCTTGGGGTCGAGGTCGAACTTGCTGGCAATTGTACCGGTGCCGACGGAAAAATTCAGTGGATCAACCGTAATGCGACCGTTGCTGATTACGAGATGTACGGTCAGATCATCGAACGGCACATCCTGGTTGATGATGTGCTCACCGTGATAATGCAGATCAACATCGGCGATATCAATCTTCGGCAGATTGATCGGCGTATGCGGGAGGAGATTTGGTTTTGCATTAGCCTGCTCCACCTTGGCCTTGGTTGCGGAATCCTGCCCAGGTGTGGTGGTTTTGCCCGGCGTAGCCCCCAGAAAGCCAGCCAGATCAGTCAGGTCGACCCGGTGAGACGTTAGATTGGCAACCACTGTGCGGCGCGGTGTACCAGGCGCCTCGGCGATGCTGCCCTCAAGGTCGGAAGAGCCGACACGGCCGCTTAAATCATCAAAGCGAAAGGTACCCCCTGAATAGTTTAAGTGCCCTGTTAACGAAAATGGCGGCGTCGACGGAATCGGCACCCCGGTGAGCTGATACAGGTTTGCCATATCCTGGCCCGAGAAGGACAGTTTCAAATGCGCGCCTGCGAAATGCCGCGGATCATCGATCGTGCCCACCAGACTCGCCAGCGTGGTACCGTTTTGCAGATGTAAATCCACCGGATAGGGCGCGGCATTCGCACGTAATGAGAGCAACGCGCCACCGATGAACCGGCCGGTGACCGGCGCGCCGGCATAGGTGCCATGGGCGTCCACAACAATCTCGCCGCCTTCGAAAAGCTTCGTGTCAGCCGGCGCATCGCGCGTTTCGATGGTTATATCGAAATCTGATTTTTCCGAGGGCATGATCACGCTTGCACGCCCGTCATGGATCACCAGATTCCCGAGTTGGGGCGGATTGCCACTGCCACCGCTGGATTTCAGAGCAAAATTTGTCTCCCCGGCCGGCAGCTGCCTCGCATTAACGACCGGCTGATCCAGTTCGATCAAAGGAATTACCAGCTGTTGATGAGAAACATACTCCACCACATCGACCGTAACCGCGAACCGCGCCAAAGTCGCCAGTTTCGGTTCATCCGCGGGAAACCCTTGCGGATTATCGATGGTCAGACCTATCGCCTGCACAGTCACCCTACGGCCAAGCGACACGTGGAGATGCTGCATCGTGACCTTGCGGCCGAGCGCTGCTGAGGCTTGCGCGTCCACAACCGGGATAAACCAATCCCAGTTCCAGAAGATCATTAAGAGAATAATGACGCAGACGACGGGGAGTAGAATTTTAGGCCAGATGCTGCGCCGCATAGCTCCCCGCTCCCTGCCGTTAAATGCTCAACTCAGCTTCGGCGTACCCTGATGTGCGACCAGAAGATCATGCATATCGGTCGCATGCTCTTCCTCATCCTTCAATATGTTTTCGAGCATCAACCGCGTGGTGGGATCTTTGACGCGGAAATACTCGATGAGGTCGCGGTAATGCTCGACTGCGATGCGCTCGGCAACAAGATTTTCTTCAACCATCTCGACCAGCGTGCCGCCATGCCCATATTCGGTGGCGGATTTTGAGGTAAGATTTTTGGGATTGAAATCCGGATCGCCGCCAAGCTGGTCGATGCGTTCGGCAATCATCATCATATGCATACGTTCATCATTCGCATGCTCGGTAAACTCGGCGGCAACGCTTTTGCTGTTAAGCCCCGCAACGGAGATGGCATTCATAGTGTATCGCAGCACACAGACAATTTCCGTTGCCAGCGTGTGTTGCAACAGTTCTATCGACTTCTCCACATCCTTGTAACCGGGCGTCACCGCGCCGGAGTCGAGAGAGCTGCGGGCCTGTTCGCGCAACGTTTTCACATCGCGCAGGAAGGGTTTTTTATCAATTGTGCTGTCGGGCATTGGTTTCCACCTAGTTGAAGTTCTTTATTCTATTTAAGCGGCACACGCCGGATTAAAATACGTTCCGCATGGCGGGGAATTTGATAATCGGTAATGAATGCCCTACTCAACCGCTGATAGTGGAGCTGAGATGTCCTCAAGAGATTTTTGCTCTGCATCCACCCCCAGCCACGCCGCCACAAATGCTGCCGCCGCCATCAGTCCGCCGCCAAATACATAGCCACCGCAAATCGCCGCAGGTGTGCCATTGCCAATCAGCCGGCCGAAGAGCAGCGGAGCCAGCACACCGCCGGCCGCCGTTCCAACGGCGTAGAACAAGGCAATGGCCAGCGCCCGCATCTCCAGCGGAAACACCTCGCTGGCGGTAAGGTAGGCGGCACTTGCTCCGGCGGAGGCGGTGAAAAAGATGGCCGACCAGGCGAAGGTTTGCGTGGCCGCGTTGAACACACCGTGCAGGAATAAATACCCCGTCCCGGCCAGTAACAATCCAGACAGGCCATAAGTTGCCGTCAACATCTTTCGCCGCCCGATGGTGTCGAATAATGGCCCCAGAAGCAGTGGTCCTAAAAAATTCCCTGCGGCCAGCGTCAACAGATACAAACCAGATCGGCCCGCAGGTACGTGATAGAACCGCGTGAGCATCAACGCGTAGGTGAAGAACAGCGCATTGTAAAGAAACGCCTGGGCCGCCATCAGTGTAAAGACAAGCACAGCTCGGGCCCGGTATTTTTGCAGCAACACACGAAATATGAGGGCTAAGCCGAAATTTCTTCGCGGCTGCAAGGTGAGTTTTTTCTCCGCCACCAGCGCCGCCGCGTCTGCCCGCGTTTCAATCTCTCGCATGGCGGCTTCAGCCGCTCCCGCCTGCCCGTGGGTTACCAGCCAGCGCGGACTTTCGGGAATAAAATTGCGCAGTAATAACACGGCGCTGCCCAGGATGGCGCCCAGGCCAAACCCCAGGCGCCAGCCCAAACGCACGGGGAACAATGCAGGGTTGAGAAGCAGCAGCGTCGCCCCGGCGCCCAGTGCCGCGCCCAGCCAATAGGTGCCGTTCACCGCCAAGGAGATCCGTCCGCGCAGCCGTGCCGGCATCAATTCGTCCACTGCGGAATTCACCGCTGCGTACTCGCCACCAATGCCCAGCCCCGTGAGCAGGCGAAAGGCGCCGAGCGACCAGAAGTTCCAGGCGAAGGCACTCAGCATGACCCCCGCCAGATAAAAGCCAAGGGTGAGAAAAAACATGCGCCGGCGGCCGTAGCGGTCGGTAAGCCAGCCAAACTCCAGCGCGCCGATGACGGCACCGCTTATATAGAATGAACCGATTGCCCCCACCTGCCCTGGCGTGAGTCCAAGAGTATGCGGGCTGGCCAGCACCGCGCCCATGGCGCCGATGATGGTGACCTCCAGACCATCGAGCATCCAGCTCGTGCCAAGTCCGGCCAGCAGCAATGCGTGAAATCGGCTCCAGCCCAATCTGTCCAGTCGTGCAGGAATATCGGTGGTGATGGGCTCTATGCGCTGAACTCCCGCGAGGTGGCCTACACTGCTAGCAAACCTACGCTACAGCACCCTGGCCGGCGGATGTTCTTTTTGTCATAAATTTTACGCGATCCACCGCATGCACTGGATCGTCCAGATGGTCAAACTCATAATCTTACATTATTTGGCTTAGGGGTTTGCAATCACACTGGCAGTGCTAATATCAGTGGCCAACGCGGCGGAGACTTCAGCCGTACGTGCAGCTTTACAATATTATATTTCCCTCTTTTTGCATGAGGAGCAGTACGAAATGAAACTTTCACCCGTACGCATCCAACAAACACTGGACCAGCTGGTGTCGCGCACCGTCGTCGTGCCAGAGACCCATCCCAAGGCCGCCGAATTGCACCAGATATTCGGCGAGCACACATTCTTTCTGGACGCAGATGGTCTGGAGATCATTGAACCAGCGATCCCCAGCGATCCCGGCGAAATAGAAGAAGAGGCAGGGCAGTTGGTGAAACTCGCGATGTGGAATGATGCCGCCCGGACGGTGCTGGCGGCACATCCCGCTGAAGTCACTGATGTCGTTATTCACTTCGAATCATCGGTGCAGGAACAACTTGACCGGGCCGGTGAGGATAGTTTTCCGGCGAGTGATGCGACGAACCATACCGGCACAACACGGAACGGCGCAGAATAATCCACAATGCCCACACTGATTGAGGATTACGCGATCATCGGCAATTGTGAGACCGCGGCTTTGGTGGGGCTGAATGGCACCATCGATTGGCTTTGCCTGCCGCGTTTTGATAGTCCGGCCTGTTTTGCAGCCTTGCTCGGCGATGAGGAGCACGGGCATTTCATGCTTAGCCCGGTGGAGGATGCACGCGTTTCTCGCACCTACCGTCATCACACGTTGATTCTGGAAACATTATTTGAAACAGAGACCGGCGCCGTGAAGTTGATCGACTTCATGACACGCGCTGATGGCAATTGTAATTTGATCAGGCGTGTACAAGGGGTACACGGTACCGTCGCCATGAGGCTGGATCTTGTTGTGCGGTTTAACTACGGTTCCGCCGTGCCTTGGGTTTCACGGACAGGTGATGGACGTATAGAATTCGTTGCGGGGCCTGACCGGCTTATGCTGCAGACAACGCTGGATGTCGATGATCATAATCTGCGGACCAGTGCAGATTTTGAAATTACCGAAGGTCAGGAGATCGATATCGCACTGAGCTGGTCTCTCTCCTACCGCGCTTTGACACCACCATTAGACATAAGCGATGAGCTGGATGCATTGGAAAACCGCTGGCGCCATTGGGTCGGACGGTTCCAGGGTGCCGGCGAATACACTAACATTATAACCCGCTCGCTGATCACGCTGAAGGCACTGACACATTTTGAAACCGGCGGGATTGTCGCCGCCGTGACCACCTCCCTGCCCGAACAGATCGGCGGCCCGCGCAACTGGGATTACCGCTTCTGCTGGCTGCGCGATGCAACGTTGACACTCTATGCCTTGCTGGAGTGTGATTTCGTCGATGAAGCGATTTCCTGGCGGCAATGGCTCATACGCGCCGCAGCTGGCAGCCCGGACCAATTACAGATTATGTACGGGATTGCCGGTGAGCGGCAACTCGACGAATGGACCGTGCCATGGCTGCCTGGCTACGAGAATTCCGTCCCCGTGCGCATTGGCAATGCCGCGGCCGGCCAGGTGCAGCTCGATGTGTTCGGCGAGATTCTCGATGCGCTCTATTATGCGCGCACCAAGGGCATCCCAGCGGATGACACGGCATGGGGGTTGGAATGCGCACTTGTCACTCATCTGCAGAATATCTGGCGCGAACCGGATGATGGGATTTGGGAACAGCGTGGCGGGCGCAAGCAGTTTACTCATTCTAAAATAATGGCATGGGTTGCCGTGGACCGCGCCATCCGCTCCGCCGAAGAGTTTGACCTGCCGGCGCCGCTCGATGAGTGGCGTGCATTGCGCACTGAAATGCACGCGCTGGTGTGTGTCCAGGGCTATGACACGGAGCTTGGCTCGTTTGTTCAGGTGTTCGGAACCAAAAATTTGGATGCGTCACTTTTGATGATCCCGACGCTTGGATTTCTGCCAGCCGATGATCCAAGAATGATCGGTACAGTTGCGGCTATTGAGAAAAGTCTGCTCGTGGATGGATTTGTGAAGCGCTATCATAATCAGCAGGCCGGCGATGGGCTGCCGGGCTCGGAAGGTGTGTTTCTGGCCTGCAGCTTCTGGCTGGCGGATAATTATGTCTTTCAGGGCAGGACCGATGAGGCGCGTGCATTGTTCGAAAGACTTGCAGGGCTTTGTAATGATGTTGGCCTGCTTTCTGAAGAGTACGAGCCGCATTTAAAGCGTCAGGTAGGCAATTTTCCGCAGGCGTTTTCGCATCTTTGCCTCATCAACACAGCGCTGAATTTGAGCCGCGCTTCAGGCCCCTCCATTCAGCGGGGACAGGCTAGCGATACGCAGCCTCAACAGCGTGTAGTTTTGCCAGCCGGCGCTGATGACGTTCCGCCCCGCTGAAATTGGCGGATAGAAAGATATCGACGAGTTCGAGGGCAAGCGCCGGGCCGGTTACCCTGGCACCCAGACACAACACGTTCATATCGTCATCCTCAACGCCTTGGTGGGCTGAGAAGGAATCATGGACCAGCCCAGCGCGGACGCCGGGAATTTTATTGGCGGCAACAGAGGCACCAACGCCGCTGCCGCACACCGCAATGCCGCGTTCTACTCTGCCATCGGCAACGGCTTGAGCCAAAGGTATGGTGAAATCCGGATAATCATCGTCGAAATCCATCTGGAACGCGCCGAAATCCTCAACCTCATAACCTGCGCTCAGCAACAAGCGCATAATTTCAACTTTGAGCGCAAACCCGCCATGGTCTGCCGCGATTCCGAGGCGCAGCATGCGCTTGCTGGATGCCGCACTGGCATTATTGTTGTTTAGTTCACCTGCCACGACCATACACATACCCCATTGCAGACCAGGCGACGAAAGACCACCTATTGTCCAGATATAGAAATATGCACCGCCTAACGCCGAAGTAACTTTCTTGGAGGTTACAAATATTAAATCAGAGGGGAATGGAACGATGTTTATCGCCGTGTTTTTAACAGGCATGATTTTCATGAGCCTGGCATTGGGCAATCTGGCGGCAAATCACCACGTGCCTGCCCGCGTACGCTTCAAGACCGGCCGTTGAATGCTCATATGGCACGGGACCACGGCACGATGTTGATTGCGGGCGATATCGGCGGCACCACCACGCGATTGGCGTTGGTGTCGGAAAAACAGGGGGCGCGGAAATTTATTGCCGAGCACGAAGTTCGCAGCGGTGATTTCAGCGGGCTGGAGCCTATCGTCGAGGCATTTCTGGCGGCGAATAACGCGCAGGTGACATCAGCCTGTTTCGATGTGCCGGGGCCGGTGATTGCGGGCCGAGCGCAGTTGACCAATCTGCCCTGGGATTTAGAAGAGGCCACGCTGTGCAAAAATTTAAAGCTGCAGAGCGTGCATCTTCTGAACGATTTGCAGGCCATCGCGCATGCCGTGCCGCATTTGCTGCCCGAGGATTTGGCCGTGATCAATGAAGGCGAAAAGACGGAGAACGCCGCCATCGCCATCATGGCGCCAGGCACGGGGTTGGGCGAGGCTTTTCTGGTGTGGAACGGCAGCGGCTACGTCGCTTGCCCCTCCGAAGGTGGCCATGCGGATTTCGCGCCGGCCAACCATGTGCAAGCCGGGCTTTGGGGTTTTTTAACAGATCGTTTTGGCCACGCATCTTACGAGCGTGTCTGTGCCGGCTCCGGCCTGCCGAATGTTTACGATTATCTGCGCTCGCTCGACCCTGCCTCCGAGAGCGAAGGTTTCGCCGTGCAATTGCAGGCAGCGCACGACCGCACGCCGCTCATCGTCGAAGCCGCACTCACCAAAGGCGAGCATAACCCGCTGGCAGCGGCAACCTTGCGCATCGTGCTCGATGTATGGGGTGCTGAGGCAGGCAACCTCGCACTGAAAATACTGGCCACGGGCGGGCTATACATCGGCGGTGGAATAGCACCGCGGATGATCCCGCAATTGCTGAGTGGCGGCTTCATGCGCGCCTTCACCGATAAAGGGCGCTTTGCAAAATTGCTCGGTAACGTGCCTGTGCATGTTATCATGATTAACGCAGCGTTGCTCGGGGCCGCCATTGCTGGGCTTGAGCATGCGGCAAGCCCGGCCGTCAGGCGGTCTTAATCTTACGCCATAAGACAGGAGTTTTCCATGTCCGATACAGATGTTGACCAGTTGGCCATCAACACCATTCGCCTGCTGGCCGCGGATGCGGTGCAGAAAGCCAACTCCGGCCACCCTGGTACGCCGATGGGCGCAGCGCCGACAGCCTATACCTTGTGGCAACGATATATGCGTTACGATCCGGCCGCACCGGATTGGATGAACCGCGACCGTTTTGTGCTTTCAGTCGGGCACGCCTCGCTGCTACTGTATTCGCTACTGCATCTTGCCGGTGTGAGGGACAAGGACGGACCCGCTGTCACGCTCGATGATCTTAAGAATTTTCGCCAAGCGGGGAGCCGCTGCCCGGGCCATCCAGAATATCGCATCACACCGGGCGTCGAAGCGACCACAGGCCCGCTGGGTCAGGGTCTAGCCAATAGTGTCGGCATAGCAATGGCCGCGAAATACCTCGGTGCCACCTATAACCGCCCGGATTTCACTTTGTTCGACTACAATGTTTATGCGCTGTGCGGCGATGGCGATATGATGGAGGGCATCAGCAGCGAGGCCGCATCGCTCGCGGCGCATTTGGAACTCTCCAATCTTTGCTGGATTTACGACAGCAACCGGGTGACCATCGAGGGCCATACCGATATTGCATTTTCCGAGGATGTTGCAGCGCGTTTTCTGGCCTATGGCTGGAACGTCACCACCGTGGCGGATGCCAATGATCTGACCTTGCTCGATCGCGCCTATCAGTTTTTTCTCAAAAATACCGGCCGGCCTACGCTGATTTTGGTTCACAGCACCATCGGCTATGGCGCGCCGCATTTACAGGGCAGCCCCAAAGCACATGGCGAACCATTGGGCAAGGAAGAGGTAAAGCTTGCCAAGGAATTTTTCGGTTTCCCGCCGGATAAGGATTTTGTGATACCCGAGGCGGTGCCGAAGTATTTTGCCGAAGGTATAGGCGCGCGCGGTGCCACGGCACGGGCGAAATGGGAAGAACTTCTCACCCGTTATCGCGCGGAATATCCCGAACTGGGGGCCCAAGTTGACGCCATTCATGCCGGCACGCTGCCTGAGGGATGGGAAGCTGCTCTGCCGGAATTCCCGGCCGATGCAAAAGGACTCGCCACGCGCGAATCCTCCGGCAAGGTGCTGAATGCTCTGGCGCAGCGCATTCCCTGGTTGATCGGCGGCGCTGCCGACCTCTCACCCAGTACCAAAACCAACCTCACTTTCGAGGGCGCAGGGAGTTTCGAGGTCCCGGGTCCGGTTGGCGATTATCATGGCCGCAACTGCCATTTTGGGATTCGTGAACATGCGATGGTGGCCGCGGTAAACGGCATGGCGCTGTCGGGCTTGCGTGCCTATGGCGCCGGGTTTCTGGTCTTCACCGATTATGCGCGCGGCGCCATCCGGCTTTCTTCCATCATGGAGCTGCCGGTTATTCATGTGTGGACGCATGATTCCATCGGCGTGGGCGAGGATGGGCCGACCCACCAGCCGGTGGAACAAATACTCTCCTTGCGCGCCATACCCGGCATGGTGGTTATCCGCCCGGCCGATGCGAATGAGATGAGCGAAGCTTGGCGCGTCGCGTTGACGCTTAAAAACCGGCCCGTGGCGATGATCTGCTCGCGCCAACCGCTACCGACCGTGGACCGCAGCAAGTTCGGCGCCGCTGCATTGCTGGCGAAGGGTGCTTATGTGCTGGCGGATGCAGAAAATGGTAAGCCTTCCGTCATTCTGATCGGCACCGGCAGCGAGGTGGCTTTGTGCATGAAGGCCCGCGAAAAACTGCTGTGCGAAAACATCGCGGTGCGCGTCGTTTCAATGCCATCCTGGGAGTTATTCGACGAACAGGATTCCGTATATCAAGATAGCGTCCTCCCACCCGGGGTAGACGCGCGTATAAGTGTGGAGGCGGGCTCGCCGATTGGCTGGGACCGCTATGTGGGACGCAAGGGCGTCGTGATTGCCATGCATAGTTTTGGCCTCTCCGCGCCCATTACCGTCGTCGCCGAACATTTCGGCTTTACGGTTGAAAAAGTGGTAGCAGCGGCAAAGCAAACGATGCAAGGCCAAGGAGACGTAAAGTAATGCAACTCGGAATGATCGGCCTAGGGCGGATGGGCGGGAATATGGTGACGAGGCTTGCCAAAGCCGGCCATGAATGTCTGGTTTACGACACGCATCAGGCGGCTGTTGAGGCGCAGGAGAAAAACGGCATCAAAGGCACAACCAAGCTGCCGGAATTCCTGAAAATGTTAGCCAAGCCACGGCTGGTTTGGTTGATGCTGCCGGCCGGCGCCGTTGATGCCGTGCTTGGTGAGCTTACACCGCTGCTGGAGAAGGGCGATATCATCGTCGATGGCGGTAACTCCCATTATCACGACGATATCCGCCGCGCCCAGGCCTTGAAGAAGCAAGGGCTCCATTATGTCGATGTCGGCGTGAGCGGCGGCGTGTGGGGGCTGGAGCGCGGTTATTGCCACATGATCGGCGGCGAGCCGGAAGTGGTGAAACATCTCGATCCAATTTTTCAATCGCTGGCGCCGGGCGTTGGCGAGATTGAGCGTACCCCGGGGGCGGCGGGGAAAGCCAGCAGTGCCGAGCAGGGTTATTTGCATTGCGGGCCAAACGGCGCCGGGCATTTCGTAAAAATGGTACATAATGGCATCGAATATGGGATGATGGCAGCCTATGCCGAGGGGTTCAATATTCTTCGCCACGCGAATATCGGCTTACAAACACAAACGGCGGATGCGGAAACCACACCTTTGCGCAACCCCGAGCATTATCAATATGATATCGATACAGCCCAGGTGGCCGAAGTATGGCGCCGCGGCAGTGTGGTTGCCTCCTGGCTGCTGGACCTTACCGCCAGTGCTTTGCGTAAGAATCCGGAGTTGAAGGATTTCTCAGGCAATGTCTCTGATTCTGGTGAAGGCCGCTGGACCTTGCAGGCCGCGATCGAGGAAAGCGTCCCTGCCCCGGTTCTCTCGGCCGCTTTGTTCTCCCGCTTCAGCTCGCGCGGCGAGGACGATGATGCCAACCGCCTGCTCTCCGCGCTGCGTTTCGAATTTGGCGGACATAACGAGAAGAAGGAGCCGGGCAAATGAGCGGCGAACCTTCAGACGCTCTGGTTGTTTACGGCGCCACCGGCGATCTTGCCTATAAGCAGATTTTTGCCTCGCTACTGGGGTTGGTGCGTGATGAGGGGCTCGATGTGCCCATCATCGGCGTGGCGCATTCCGGCTGGGATACCGAGAAATTACGGGCGTATGTAAAGGAAAGCCTGGCCCAGCACGGCAAGGTGGATGAAAAGGCGCAGGAAAAACTTCTCTCGCTCATGCAATATGTGGATGGCGATTACGCCGATCCCGCGCTCTTCGAGAAATTGCACGAGCAACTCGGCAACGCCGCCAGGCCGCTGCATTATCTCGCCGTGCCGCCGCGGTTTTTCGAAGTGGTGGCGGAAGGTATCGCAAAATCCGGCGTTGCGGGAAATGCCAGGCTGGTGCTGGAGAAACCCTTCGGCCATGACCGCGCCTCCGCCAAAAAATTGAACGAAGTGCTGCGGCAGAATTTTCCCGAAAACAACATCTTCCGTATCGATCATTTTCTCGGCAAGGAGCCGGTGCAAAACCTGCTGTATACGCGCTTTGCCAACCCGATGTTCGAGCCAATCTGGAACCGCAATTATGTGCGCAGTATCCAGATCACCATGGCCGAGACTTTCGGCGTGGAAAATCGCGCGAAGTTTTACGACGCGACCGGCGCCAACCGCGATGTTTTGCAAAACCATCTGCTGCAAATCCTCGCACACGTGGTGATGGACCCGCCGACCGGCGAGGAAAGCGAGGCAATGCGCGACCAGAAGGCGAGCCTGTTGAAAGCCATACGGCCGATCGACCCCAACGATGTCGTGCGCGGCCAATACCGCGGCTATCGCGATATTCCCGACGTGCGCGGCGGCACCACGACCGAAACATTCATCGCCGTGCGCCTGTTCATCGAGAGCTGGCGCTGGGAAGGCGTGCCGATATATATTCGCACTGGCAAAAAAATGCCTGTAACCGCCACGGAAGTTTGCGTGCAGTTCCGCCGGCCGCCGCGTGAAACCTTTGGCGAAATGGTGCCCAGCGATTCCGCGCACATGCGCTTCCGCCTAAGCCCAGACACAGCCATCGGCATGGGCCTACGCGTAAAACAAAGCGGCGACAGAATGATGGGCAGCGATAAAGAGCTGATGCTAACCGCCCGCGCCGCCGCCGACCGCCCCCCCTACCAACGGCTGCTGGGCGACGCAATGCACGGCAAAAACGACCTGTTCGGGCGCGAAGATATCGTCGACGCACAATGGCGCGTCGTACAAAACATCCTAGACGACACCACGCCACTCTACGTATACGAGCCAAACAGTTGGGGCCCGGACGAAGCGCTGCAACTCATCAGCGCCGACGGCACCTGGCGCAACCCGCAAGTGAACTGAGGCGGGGTTTGAGGTAAAAAGGCCAGGGCTTCGTTTGAGAACATGTCTTTTGCGAATTTCTGTGCGCCGCGCAAGGTCATGCTTTTGGCCATGCTGATGCGCGAGTCACTCGTAACGCCGGGGAAATGCTTGTCGAGCACTGCTTTGGCAGCGGGATCATCTAGCAGCACGGCGATTTTCGTGGTGGCGGTGGAATAGGGGCCGGCGGGTGCTGCTGGCTTGGGCTCTGCGCGCTTGCCAAATCTTGCATCGTTCGTCTCCGATAGGTGAAGTTAGTCTTCCTCGGCGATGGTAAGGCGCAAGCCAGACATGCTGTCGGTCAGGCGGATCTGGCAGGCCAGGCGCGAATTTGCGGTGCGGTGGGACGAGGCGTCGAGCAGCTCGTTCTCATCCTCGCTCATGGCCGGCAACAGCCCGGCGAATGCGGGGTCAACATGAATATGGCATGTGGCGCAGGAGCACACCCCGCCGCAAAGTGCCAGCAGTTCATCGATGCCGGAATCGCGGATGGCCTCCATCGCCGTCACATTCGCGGGGGCTTCAACGGTCTGCGTTTCGCCTGTTCTTGTCGTGACAATAAGCTGCGGCATGTAGGGTACTTGCTCTTGGCTACACGGAGCTATGCGCTACTGTGTCGCATATACGTCGCCCACGGCTGCCGTCAAGCCTGGCTTAAACCGCGTTTCATGCCGGCGGCAGCCATGGTGAGGTTAAGCCCCAAGGCCAGCGCCAGCGCCCCGGAACCCAAAGCAAAGAGCAGATGGTAGTCGCCGCCGGTGCGGGCGAAAACATAGGACATGCCATAGGCCGATAGCGCCTGCATAACCGCGAAACTGGTGGTGGCCTTGCTCCAGGCGGCTTTATGGCTGGCCGGGTGATGCGCCAGCAACAAGTGTACGCGCCCGAGCGCCAAAACGATCATGCCAGGGGTGAGCGCCCCCACCAGCACACTGGACACCATCAACCCTACAGGGCCAAAGCCGAGGACCGGCAAAGCAACGGCCACGGCCTCGATGCCATAACCCAGCCGCCAGGCGGCATTGAAGCCAATCCTATCCGCCAGATGCCCAACGAGGATAGGCCCAGCGATGGCGCCCAGGCCAAACAGCACCCAGTATTCCGCCCCGGCCGCCATGCCCTGGCCGAGGCCGCGCGCCACGTAATCCGCCAGAAACAGCATATGCGGCACAATCCCAACGGCGTTCAGCCCGTATTCGGCATACAACACACGCAGGCCGGCCGTTGGATACAGCCGGTGCGTGGTTTGGTGCTTAACCACAACCGGTCCCTCGCCGCGCGGCCATCCGCCCCAGGCTGCCAATGTTAGGATAAGCGACAGAACCCCCAAGCCACACCAGGTCTGAGGAAGCCCCTGGCGCAGCAGCAAAGGCACGAGTGTGCCGGAGGCTTCTATGCCCAGCCCAACCCCGAGAAAGATAAAGCCAGTGGTGATGCCCCGTTTTGCCGGGGCGATGTGCGGTAATATGGTGGAGGCGGCGAGCACCATCAGCACGCCGCCCGTAACGCCGGAGGCAAAGCGCCAGGCGAAGAACCATAAAAAACCCAGATTCCAGCCGCAGGCGAAAAACGCGGCGGTGGTGAGCAGCATCATGAAGCGCAGCAGCGGCGTTACCGGCAACCTTGCCGCCAACGGCCCCGCCAGCAAGGCGCCGGCGAGGTAACCGGCCAGATTGGCCGCACCAAGATACGCCGCAGTAGAAGCGGGGAACCAATGGGCCGCGATAATCGCGGGCAATAAAGGCGCATAAGCAAACCGCGCCAGGCCAATGCCCACCAGGCTGGCGCTGAGCCCCGACAAAGTGGCGCGCCAGGGGTTTATCCGGGTAGGCATGGTATCTCCTTATTCGCCGGAAATTTCGGCCACGAGATGGCGCAGGAATGCGGTTTCATCCGCATAGCGCGTGAGGTTGGCGCTTTGCCCGGCCCACATCTGCAAAAACGCCGGCTGGGCGGAGGTTTCCGCAAGGCTGGTGAGGTTTTTCACCAAGGCACGCTGCAGCGGGTAAGGCAGAATCTCGGCATCCTTACGGTCAAGCTCATCAATAAGCCGGTTGCGGATACCGCGCGCAAGGCGGCCGGTAAGGGCTTTGGTCAGCACAGTGTCACCAGCCTGGCCATTAAGAAGCGCTGCACGGTGGAATTCATTAGCCCCGCCGTTTGCAGCACCCAGAAACGCCGTACCGATCTGCACGCCATCCGCCCCCAACGCGAAGGCCGCGATCACGCCACGCGCATCCGCAATGCCGCCTGCCGCCACCACCGGAATGCTAACAACATCCGCGATCTGCGGCACCAGCGAGAATGTGCCGATCAATGACTCCGCAGCCGGGCGCAGGAAAGACCCGCGATGCCCGCCGGCCTCAAAGCCCGAGGCGGAGACGATATCGACCCCCGCCTGCTCCACCGCAATAGCCTCATCCGGCGTGGTTGCCGTGCCTATGGTGATAATGCCCTGGGCGCGGCATTCATCAAGGATTTCCTTGGGTGGGATGCCGCAAATAAAGCTGAACACCGGGATTTTTTCATCCAGCAGCACCCGCATCTGATCCTCGAACCGGATTGGCTTGTAGGGTTTGTACACAGGCGCGCTGCCGCCAAGCGCTTTAATATGCGGCAGCAACGGCTGAAGACTGCGCTGAAACGCCGCTTCATCAGAGGCACGCGCGCCGTCATCCTCCATCGAAACCCATAAATTCATGGCAAAGGGCTTCGCTGTCAGCGCGCGTATTTCGCTGATGACCGTCCGGATCGCCTCCGGTGCCAGGCCATGCGCGCCAAACGAGCCAAGCCCGCCGAAATTGGACACCGCGGCACTCAGGCGCTGGGTGTTAAAACCGCCAAGCGCCCCCTGGATGATGGGAAACTCAATGCCCAGCCGCGCTGTAAGCGCGGTTTGCGCCCAATGCTTCTCAAGCCTTGCCACCTGCGTTTTCATGCTCAGCCCTTTCTGACTGCGGCAAAGCTACGGCAAAGTACATTCTTTGATAATATAGAAATATCTGGAATATATTTTCCATTTATGAGAAAATGACGCATGGCCGACCTCAACGATATCGCCGTGTTTGTAAAGGTCGCGCAGTTCGGCAGCTTTAGCCGCGCAGCATTGTCGCTGGGCATGCCGATCTCCACGGTCAGCCGCAAAATGGCGGCGCTGGAGGAGCAGCTCGGCGTAACCTTGATCCAGCGCACCACCCGCAAACTTACCCTCACCTCGCAGGGGCGGGATTATTTCAACCAATGCAGCGAGCCGCTGAGCGTGCTGATGGATGCCGAGCGTGTTTTGACGCAAACGCAAAAACAGCCCGAGGGCAGCTTGCGTATCTCAGTGCCGGTGATCCTGAGCCAGGAGCCGTTTCTGGATTTCGTCTCCGGCTTCATGCGCGATTATCCGCGCATAAAAATCGATCTGTTCATCACCAATCTGTATCTCGATCTGGTGGCGGAAAATATCGACATAGGCATACGCTTCGGCGCGCTGAAGGATTCTTCGTTGATCGCCAAAAAACTCGGCATCGAGATCCGCTATCTCGTCGCCGCACCTGCGTATTTGCAGGGCCGGGACATCCCCTCGGAACCCGAAGACCTCAAACTTCACAATTGCCTTCTGCACAATGGCAAAAATAACGAAGCGGAATGGGAGATGGTCAACGGGCACCAGCGCGCGGTAGTGCATGTAAGCGGTCAGATTTCCAGCCGGGATTTCCAATCAGTCAGCGCGTTCGTCTACCGCGGGCATGGTATCGGGTTTCTGCCCGCAACCTATTGCGACGAGAAGATCGCCGAAGGCGCGCTCGTCCGCCTGCTGCCGGAATGGTCATCCCAGCCCATGGGGGTGCACGCCATCTATCCCTCAAGAAACTTCCTACCCGCAAGGGTGCAGGTGTTTCTTGAAGCTTTGAAAAACTGGCAGAGCCCGCTATGGATTACCCCGCCATAATTACATGGGTGGCGTGAGGCCATCCTTGCCAACCTGCACACGGCCAGTGGTCAAATTCCCGGCCGCATCTTTCTGCGCGAATAATATCACGTTCGCGCCGGGTTTCAGTTCGGCCAGGCTGCCGGGCGCATAGGTCACAACCGGCACAGTCGAGGGCACCAGCACGGTCTTCAATCCAGTCCCGTCATTCACCGTCAGCGTCATATCGCCATTGGCGGCAACGCTGCCGACCGTGCCATTGGTCTGTGCCATGGAGCCGACGGTACCATTCGTCATGCTCGACCCCGTGGTCAGGCTCCAGGGCCGCGTACCAAGCCCAATGCCGCGCATTTTCTCCGGAAACACCTGCAATTCCATGGCGCGATATTGGCCACTCGGCTCCTTCACCGCCGCCGTGCCGATATAGCTGCCGGGTTTCACCTCAGCGAGCGAACTCGGCAAAATCTCGGTTACCTTTACAGTCGGTGACAATGTAACTGTAACCTTGCTGCCGTCACGGACGGTCAACGCCAGCGAATTGCCATCCAGCGCCGTAATCGTGCCGCGGATAACATCCGGCGGCGTGCTTGGCGGGGCGCTTAGCGCCGGTGCCGTGCCGGCCGTCATCATCAGCGCCAGAGCCCAAAAAATCTGTTTTGTCATGGATGCCTCTTCCCGAAGGGTGGTCAACGCGGACAGGCTAACCCATCCAAAACATTTTCGCCACCTTGACGAATTTCCGGGGGTGGCGTGGAATAAACCACGCCCTGAAGCGTCCCCTTCGAAGAAACCACGACATATAGCCTGCGCGAAAAGAGCATTATGACACTCCAAACGCAAAAATACGCTTCAACAGCCGTGGTACTCCACTGGCTCATTGCCCTGTGCATCATCTGCAATGTGGTCCTCGGGCTCGGCGCCAATTACGTGCCGGACGCCTGGGTACGGCCGATGATCAATCTGCATAAATCAATCGGCATTACCGTGCTTGGCCTGGTACTGGTGCGCATCGCCTGGCGCCTGACGCACAAGCCGCCTGCTTTGCCGGAGAATTATGCGCCGCTCGAACGGCTCGCCGCGCATACCGTTCATTTTCTGCTCTATGCGCTGATTCTGGCGCTGCCCCTCACCGGCTGGATTCACGACTCAGCTTTCGCGTTGGCGGCCCAGCATCCGCTCATATTATTCGGTGTCATTCCCTGGTTCCGGCTGGGCTTCATCACCGATCTGGCGCCGGCGGCCAAAGACCATATTCATAGCCTTTTCGGAATGATCCACACCTATCTCGGCTATGCGCTCTATGGCGTGTTTGCCTTGCATATTCTCGGTGCGCTAAAACATCAGTTTTGGGACAAGGACCCGGAGATCCAGCGGATGTGGTTCTGATGTCCGGTGTTACAGCAGGCGAGTTAGAACGCAGGCTGCACGAAATTTCGCCACGCTGGACCAACTCCCCTACCCCGCTGCCGAGCATTCTTATCCACGGCTTTGTTTTTGCCGCCTGGATCGTTTTACTGTTCAACGCGTTTTTCGGCCGTGGCATTTTCGCCTGGTCGGTCGGTGTGGTGTACATACTCTACGATACAGCACTTCTGCTCTTCACCTTCTGGAAAACCTGGCCGCTGCGCCGCGTGGTTTTGCTTCTTCCCATCACCGGCCCGCGCCCCACGGTCACCGCCATCATCACCGCCTATAACGAATCCGCCGTGCTGGTCGCGACCATCGAGGCTCTGGTCCGCCAAAGCGAACCGCCCGATGTGATTATGATCGCCGATGACGGCTCGACCGATGCCACGGACGGCGTGTTATCAGCGTACTTCCACACGCCCCCACCCGCACTGGGCACGTTGGCTGAAACCGGCGGCCTGAACTGGCTTCGCATGCAGCACGGCGGCAAAGCCCGCACGCTGAACGCCGCTCTTACGCATGTGAAAACCGAGCTATTCATTACGGTTGACGCCGATACGATTCTGGCCCCCAGCGCGATCGCCGCCATGCGCGATGCATTTGCCGCCGACCAAAACCTCGTCGCAGCGACAGGCGTTTTAACACCGGTATGCGATAAATCATCCGGCGGCTGGCTGCTCGAATGGTTTCAGTCCTACGAATACGTCCGCAATTTTCTCTCCCGCTATGCCTGGATGCGCATGGACGGGCTGCTACTCATCTCAGGCGCCTTCGCCGGCTTCCGCCACGATGCAGTGCTGGCCGTCGGCGGGTTCGATGCCGATTGCCTGGTGGAAGATTACGAGCTGATCCACCGGCTGCGCCTGTACGGCTACGACAACCAACTAGGCTGGCACACGAATGTTCTCGGCGGCGCGCTCGGGCAAACCGCAGCGCCTTCAACCTTGCCAAAATTCCTGCGCCAGCGCCGCCGCTGGTTCGGCGGGTTTCTGCAAACACAAAACTGGTACCGCAAAATGGTCGGCGCCTCGCGCTATGGCGATGTGGGCCTGTGGATGCTGCCCGTAAAAGCCGCCGATACCATGCAGCCGATCTACGGGCTCAGCGCGTTCATTCTGCTGCCGTGGTATATCTGCACAGGCCGAATCGATCTGCTGATCCCGGTCGGCGGGTTGATCGTCGGCAAGATCATCCTCGACCTCGGCTTCCATTGCTGGTCGATTTTTCTCTACCGCAAATGGGTCGGAGGGCACACGAAAGTGAATTTCCCCCTCGCCATCCTCGCCGCCATCATCGAGCCGTTCAGCTTCCAGCTGTTCCGCCATCTCGGCGCCAGCTGGGGCTGGCTTGCGTTTCTTACCGGGAAAAGAAGTTGGTAGAAAAAGCAGGGGTGGGTTCAACTGATGAGCGCAACGGCCTGAGCGAATGTAGCTCCTGGCGTCTGAAAGCCAAGGGTTTTTCTGGGTCGAGTATTTAGCTTGAGCGCGACGTCGTTGAGGTCGTCCT
>JAMFRU010000107.1 GCA_026224875.1 Acidocella sp. | reverse complement strand
GGTGAGGAATATGCACCGCGGGCGGCGAGCCCGGCGCGGGCACCGGCGGCTGCGGCCGCACCGGCACGGGCCGTGGGCGGCTGGGATACGCGGCCGGGTAATGATCTGGATGATGAGATCCCGTTCTAGGGTTAAGGAAGTAGCCGTTTTTTTGTAAAAAAACGGCGCAAAAAACTTCTGTACTTTTGGGGCGCGGGCTTTTCCGGGCTGGCCGTTTAGGGGCCAGCCGTGCGGTATAGATGGAAAATAAACGCCGGCAGCGCGTAGGTATTCACAAATGCCAGGGCCACGGGCGGCAGGCAGAACCAGCCTGGGGCAATACGGGCGAGGCTGGACAGGTATGGCAACCGGACCAGGATGCTGCCCGCACAGGCCAGGATGAAGATAAAAAACGGCAGGAACGGCAGGAAGTAGCGGGCCTGTATTCCCATGATGACCACCATCCCGGCTGGGGTGAAGGTTAAATAGAGCGACAAAGACATGACGATGAATGCGGCGAATATGGCCAGCGCTGCCAGAACGCCGTCGGCTATACTCCAGAATTTTGGCCAGCCTCTGAGGGAACCCAAAGCAGCGCAGGCCAGGCTGGCGATCAGGCAGGGGTATTCCCAGGGGCTGAGCAGGCCGTGGTCGGTGCCGACCATGCCGAGCACGAGCTTCCAGGTGAAATGCCAGAAATAGGTGAGTGTTACGATCGGCATGGTGATGATTTCGGCCGGATGTGCCAGCAGGACCTTGATGTTGTTGGCCGGCAGCGTGTCGTGCAGCCAGATGGATTTGTCGCCAGGCCAGAGAAAGCCCGGATGGTAGGGGGCGGAGGGGTTGGGCTGGAAGCCGCTATGCGCAATGTGCCACAGCCATAGGGCGGGCGGGATGCAGGCGAGGACCAGTAGACCCGTGCGGCGCCAGAATCCGGCGCTGAGACTTGGCAGCAGGCAGATGAGCAGCAGCGGGGCGTATGGGGATTTGGCGCAGGCCACCAGGCTGAGCAGTATTAGGGCGATGATCCGCGCGCGGGGGCTGCTTCTGGTCAGCAGCGCGGCGGCGAGCACGCAGGTGGCTGTCATGAGTCCATCTTGATTATAGGATGACGCCAGATTGACGAGAGTTGGCAAGGTAAGCACGGCGAAGAGCAGCGCGCCGCCGAAGCGGGCGCAGGCAAGTGCAGCCGTGCCCAGAGCGATGAAGCCCAGGAGCATGGCTACGCGGCCGAGAAACAGCGTGTTCAGCGGCGAGAGACCGGAGGTTTCGCCGGCCAGCAGGGCCAGTGCGGCGGGGGCATAAAAGGCGGGGAAATATTCCACCATCTGGGTTGGCCAATAGGAGGGCTTGCCCCAGGTTACGGCCTGGGCCGCGCGCAGGGCCGGCAGCAGCGGCGGGGTGGGGAATAATTCGACATATTGTGCGGGGGAAATGATCCAGAAAATCGCCTTGTTGAAATCCACGCCGGCGGTGATCGGCTCGGGTGGAAAACCGGGGGGCGGATTCATGCCGGCGATCTCGCCGTAGCGCAGGCCGTCAGCGCGGACGATGTGCATCTGCTCGTCGGGGAAACTGCCGATGGGGGTGAGCAGCGCGCAGGCCAGGCCGGTGGGGAGGGCGCTGAGCAGGAAACAGACGGCAAGCGCGCGCGGGGTGGCAAGATGCTGCAAAAACCGGCGGAGAAAGAAGGGCATGGCGGCCATGTCAACTGCACTGAATGTTGGTGAATATCAAGGTGATTGCAGGTGATCACGCAGCCGTGACTAGGTTGAGCACTTGGCAAGATGGCGACTTTGTTGCAGCTTCAAGTTGTTGCGTTGGAGCAAATACATGCCGCAGGATGCCGCCCCTGACTTCCTGCCGCCGTGCCCGGTGCGGCGCAAAACCTTGCCCTTCGGGGCCTGGGTGGCCATTGGGGCGCTGTTTGCCATCTTTTTTGCGGCCGGCGGCCCCGTGGCGGAGGCGGTGTGGCAGCTGGCGGCGCCTGGGAATTATGACGCGCATACGCTGGATGATCAGGCGCTGGGCAATGCAGTGGGGCGCGATGCGAGTCTGCTGCCGGTGTTGCTGGCGCGCGCACAGGGCGGCGATAAATCGGCCATGTATTTTATGGGTGATCTTTACGACCCCACGGATTTTTTATGCGAGCGCGCCGTGACGAAGAACGCGGCCACCGCGATTTATTGGTATAATCAGGCACTGCCTCTGGATGATGAAGGGGCGGAGCGGAGCCTTGGCGTGCTGTATCATTTCGGTGACGGGGTGGAGCGCGACGATGTGATGGCGGCGTCGCTGTTCGAGAAATCGGTGGTGCATAATGACGATATCGGGGATTATTATTTGGGGTTGATGTTGGAGGACGGGCAAGGCGAGCCGGCGAATATCGCGCGCGCGGTGCAGTTGGAACAGGCTTCCGCCGCGCAGGGCAATGCCTGGGGCGAGACGGAACTGGGGCGGATGTATATGCAGGGCATCGGCGTGGGGCAGGATGCTGGGGCGGCGGCGCGTTACTGGCATCAAGCAGCGGCGCAGGGCGACCGCAAGGCGCAGGGGTTTTTGGCGCAGTACCAGCTGAAGTAGGGGGAATTGTCTACTGGTTCGGGGTACCTGGCATCTGCATGCCGTTCATCGCGCTGGGTGGCGGCGCGCTCAGGGCGCCTGATGGCATCGCCATGCCGGAGGGCATTTGCGGCATGACGAATTGTTCGTAGTTGGCGGGGACCTGGACGTCTGATTCCGGCACTGGGTTGTAGGAGATGCTCTGCGCCACGGCGCTGCCGTTGTCTGAGATGATTTTCAGCAGCACGCCGTCGTCGGTGACGCATAGAGTGGAGCTGGTACCTTTGGTTTTGCTGGTGGCGGTGTAGTCGGTGCAGGTTTTGCCGGCGATGGTTTCGGTGCCGGTTTTGGCGACGCTGACATCATTGCTGTTACCAGCAGTTTGCAGCTGTTTTGCCTGGTCGGCGACAGAGGGCTGGTCCATGTAGCGCTGCATCTGCGGCATCACCATTTTGGCGTCCTTGGCGGTGAAGTCATACAGCAGATAGCCGGCGCCGCCCGGCGGGGTGAGGCGCAGCACACCGGCGGTTTTGCTGTACTCTATCGTAATCGTTTTTGGTCCCGCTTTGCCGGAGACGAGATAGGTGCCGCTGATATCATGCGCGGGGATGAGGTTGGGCATGGGATCTGCTGTTGCGGCCAGTGCGGGAGCGGCCAGGAGGGCGGCCAGAATAGCGGTTAGGGTACGCATTCGAACGTCCTTATTGCACCGTTAAGCGCGTTATGTCGCGCGAACCTAACACTTAAGGCCCGCCATGGCCAAGGCAGATAAAAAACCGTAAAGCGAACTCAGATTTTTACGGGAATTCTGAGCATGAGCGAAGCAAAGCAGCCGGTTATCGGCGTTATCGGCGGGTCGGGGCTGTATAATATCGAGGGGCTGACCGATACCAAATGGGTGAAGGTCGAAACGCCCTGGGGCGATCCCTCCGACGAGTTGCTGACCGGCACTTATGAGGGCGTGAAAGTGGTGTTCCTGCCACGGCATGGGCGCGGACATAAAATCTCGCCCTCCGCGTTGAATTACCGCGCCAATATCGATGCGCTGAAGCAGCTGGGCGTGACCGATGTGCTCTCGATGTCTGCCGTGGGAAGCCTGAAAGAAGAACTGCCGCCGGGGCATTTCGTGATTGTGGATCAGTTTATCGACCGCAGTTTTGCGCGGGAGAAAAGCTTTTTCGGGACGGGGCTGGTGGCGCATGTGTCGATGGCGCACCCGACCTGCCCGCGGCTGAGCGATGCGCTGGAAGAAAGTTTGAAGACACTTGGGCTCCCGCATACGCGGGGCGGCACGTATCTGGTGATGGAAGGGCCGCAGTTTTCGACTCTGGCCGAGAGCAATCTGTACCGCAGCTGGGGCTGCTCGGTGATCGGCATGACCAATATGCCGGAAGCCAAACTCGCGCGTGAGGCGGAGATGGATTACGCCTCCGTTGCCATGGTGACCGATTATGATTGCTGGCACGAAGACCATGACGCGGTGACAGTGGACCAGGTGGTGAAAGTGCTGCTGGGCAATGCCGATAAGGCGCGCAATCTGGTGAAAGACGTGCTGCCGCGCATCGCCGCACCTCGCCCGGTGTGCCACGCAGGTTGCGATACGGCGCTGACGTTTGCGCTGATTACAGCACCCGAGGCACGTGACCCGGCGGTGGTGAAGAAGCTTGGAACGGTTGCAAGGCGCGTGCTGTAAAAGAGCCGTGGTAGGCGTTAATTTTGGGTTAAACCAATTTTAGCCGGCTAAATTCCATTGCGCTGGTTACGGCGCCATGGCCAGGGTGTGGCCCGGTTTGGGGCTACGCCCGGCCATGGAGGATTTTGGCAGAATGACCCCGCTTTTGTGCCGGTGGTTCGCGGCACTCTGCCTGCTGCTGGCCGGCACCGCCGCCCGTGCCGCGGCCGTGCCCTATGTGCTCGACCAGCGCTATGCCACGATCGAATTTTCCACCTCCGGCCTGTTCGCCACGCAAGGCTATTTTCAAAAATTCAGCGGCAGCTTGAAACTCGACTTCCAGGCGCCGGAAAACAGTGTCATGGATGTTGTCGTCGAGGCCCAGCCTATCACCCTCTCCTGGGCGCCCGGCGTGCAGATGCTGGAATCGCAGGAATATTTTGACGCCAAGGATTTTCCGCAAATCCGCTTCCATAGTATTTCCATTAAAGCCACAAACACGCCGGGGCTTTATGCAGTGCAGGGCGCACTCACCATCCGCGGCATCACCAAGCCGCAGATGATGCTGGCAACGTTGCTGAGTGCTGCTCCAGGTTCGCAAAATGCCGGTACGGCGGATTTCATCGTAACCGGCACATTGCATCGCTCGGCCTTTGGCATGGTCTCAGACCAGGCAACGGTGAACGATGCCGTGGGATTGCAGATCCATGCACGGGTGATGCTGGCGAAATAGGGTCCGCTACGGCCCCCCGCCTAAATACAATCGCTGCCGCGTTGAAAATACGGAAGCAATGAGCCAGTATATACTGTAGAGTGGCGCCAGTTTCCGAAACCCCATTCAAGCGCCGGACGTTCAAGCGGAGGACCACAAATGCAAGACATGGCACAGCCCGGCACAACAGGCGAAGCCTGCCCGTTCGAATTCAACTTCAACCCCGACACCTTCAAACCAGGTGACACAATAAGCTACCGCGTGCCCGAACTAGGCGACTTCCCCTTCGTCGGCACCATCCTCGCCGTCTTCGACGACTACGTCGAAATCTCCCCCAACGACCCCAAAGAACCCGACAAACGCATGCGCGGCAGCCGCGAAAGCCGCCCCGTGGTGCCTGGGTCCGAGGCTTTTTGAGGAGAAAAAGGCGGGGGGCTTTGCCCCCTCGACCCCCACTGGGCCTGAGGCCCAGACCCCATTAGTTGAAGACTTATAAAAGAGGCCTGCCACTTCGGTGTTTGAAACACCGGGGAGGCAGGCCTCTTTTATAAGTCTTAAGTAGCGGGGGGTCTGGGGCCTCAGAGCCGTTCTAAGAAGTTCTTGAATCATATGAATCCTTTGTGATTCTCTCTCTGCGAGGCATCGATTCGCGGAGTTTTTGTGATGTGGACAGTTGAGCACCGAACAGCG
>JAMFRU010000106.1 GCA_026224875.1 Acidocella sp. | reverse complement strand
GGTGAGGAATATGCACCGCGGGCGGCGAGCCCGGCGCGGGCACCGGCGGCTGCGGCCGCACCGGCACGGGCCGTGGGCGGCTGGGATACGCGGCCGGGTAATGATCTGGATGATGAGATCCCGTTCTGACATTCCTTGGCATCGATTGTGTAAAGTTTACACCTTCAGTACCTTGGTTTTACTGGCGTATTATGGGTTTCAGCGTCAGATTACAAAACCTACCCTCTCTTTGGTGAAACTACCACCGAGGCAGAGTGTAAAGTATGGAGCGGTATCAGATCAAAATGATAGTGATGGAGGGGGCGAACGCTTCCCCCTCCTGATCGCTGATGTCTGCGTCCCCTTATTCCGGCCGGCCGCGTGGACAGTCACCGTTCGCCGCCCCCTCCCCCCGGTCTCGCCGCCAACACCCTCCAAGCGAAGTGTTGCACGCTCAAATTCCTCTATCTCTGGGCCGAGGCCAACGGCGTCGACATCGAAAGCAGGATGTTGTCAGGCAACTGCCTGCGCCCACATGAGATCAACAGCTTGGCCGTCGCCGGGCCGGATCGGCGTATATGCCGTTCATCCCCGGCACTGACGACGTGGGCCGTCTCAACAATGGTCAAAGGGTCTGTTTCATCATGCCTCCCCCGTTCGGCTGAATGGGCGCGCAAACAATGGCCAACCAGGATCGCATCGTTCCCGTACCTGACTGGTTAAGCGACACCTATCATCTCCCACTCTGAGCGCCCGTCCGTACATAGCGGCTAACCGGTTTTTCGAGGCCCAGGTGCTCCCTTAACGTATTGCTTTGATACTCTATACGGAACAACCCGCGTCGTTGCAGCTCCGGCACGACGCCCTGCAGAATATCGTCCAGTCCGCCAGGAACCGTCGGCGGCTGCAAATTAAATCCATCCGCTGCATCGGAGCGAAACCAGTGTTCCATGACATCGGCGATATCCTCCACCGTGCCTTTGACCGCCAGATGATCGCGCGTGCTGGCCGAGCGCAGCGCCAGTTGCCGGAGGGTGAGATTGCTGTTCTGTGCGATGCGCGTGAAGGCGGGGCCGGATGCCGCCCGCTTCGCATTCGGCGCCAGTACAGGGGCTGGCGCGTCCAGGTCATATTGGCTCAGATCGATATCGCCGGCATGCGAGGCCAAGCCCGCCAAAGCGATCTCGATGGGGGTGAGTGCGGCCAGCGCATCGAACTTTTCTTCCGCCTCCGCCCTTGTCGCCCCGACATAGATGGAAATGCCGGGCATGATCTTCACCGAATCCCGGGAGCGCCCGAAGGCTTCAGCACGGCTCTTAACATCCGCGTAAAAAGCCTGGCCCTCGGCCAGCGTCGCCTGGCTGGTGAATACCACATCGGCCACCCGGGCGGAGAGCGCCTTGCCCTCCTCGGATTTGCCGGCCTGCACCAGCACGGGCTGGCCCTGCGGCGAGCGGGCAACCCCCAGCGGGCCTTTCACGCTGTAGAATTTGCCCTTGTGATTCAGATGGTGGACGCCTTGCGGCCGCACGTAGAAACCTGCCTCCTTGTCGCGCAGCAATGCGTCCTCATCGATACTGTCCCATAATCCCCGCACCACATCAGCGAATTCCTCGGCCTGGGCGTAGCGGTCTTCATGCGCCACGAATTTATCGAGGCTGAAATTGAAGGCGTCGCTCGCGGAGGCGCCGGTGACCAGATTCCAGCCCATGCGCCCGCCACTGAGCTGGTCGAGCGAGCCGAACATGCGCGCGATATTGAAGGGCAGGTTGTAGGTGGTGGAGCAGGTTGCCACCAACCCCAGTTTTTTGGTGACGCTTGAAAGTGCGCCGAGCAATGTCAGAGGCTCGAATGAATCCACACGGCCGGAGCGGGCCAGCAGTTGCGGATTTTCCGCATCCGTCACGCCGGCGCCGTCCGCTATGAACAGCATATCCAGTTTGGCCGCTTCTATTTTTTGCGCCAGCTCGATCCAGCGCTGGACATTCGATCCGGCATCGCTGAACGAATCCGGATGGCGCCAGCCCGAGGCGTGATAATTGCAGTTTCCGCCTAAAAACACACCGAGATGCAGTTGCCTGGGAGTGCTCATTCCCGACCTTTTTAAATTTGACGTATTGCAAACAGAGAGCGTGCCGCCATCCCGGCTTTTGCCGGGATGGCGGCATGCGGTTTAGCTAGTGGAACTTGCCCCGCAGTGTCACGCCGAAGGTCAGAGGATCGCCGGCCTGACCATAGATGCGGTTATAGAAGGGAAAGGTGTTCGCGGCGACTGAGCGATAGACGTAATAATGCGCATTGGTAAAATTATGCACCCAGCCGGAGAGGTCCCATCCGCCATCGGCCTGCCTGACACCGAACGTGATGTTGCCGACCGCATAGCCGGGAACATGGGAATATTCGGAATCATCCGCATCGGAGAAGAAGCCGGTGCGCAGCAGCATGTTGCCACCAAAATACGCCTCGGAGTCCTGGCCGCGAATATCTCCCAACGGATAATCATACTCACCACCCAAAGAACCCGTCCATTTAGATGATCCCGCCACCGGCCGGCCTGTGAGGCTGCAGACCGATTTCACATTGATGACCTCGATCGGGCAGCCGGCGGCCGGGTCTGACTGATAGACCGCTTCGTTAAAGATGGCGGAGGCGAACAACGATAGATTGTCGCCAACCAGCGCATGCGCATCGCCTTCCAACCCGCGTGAGCGCACCTTCGGCACGTTGGCCAGATAGGTGGTCCGCACCGCGCCGACATAGCCGTTGATCGTGGCCTGGAAATTCGTATCCTCATCCCAGAAGGCATCGCCGTTCAGTAACAGCCGGTGGTTGAACAATGCCGTCTTCACGCCGCCTTCCCAGTTGTCGAGCTTTTCCGGTGCGACGACATGCGGCACCGCGGCGGCGACAAGGTTGAGGCCGGCCGATTTTTCGCCATGTGAGTAGGTGGCGTAGAGCAGGATATTTTCATCCGGCTTGTACGACAATGTCACCAGCCCGCCCGGCAGCATGTCGGAATGGCGCAGACTGTACGAAGTATTGGGGGCGCTGGCGTTGCGCAGCGCCAGCACGGCGGCCTGTTCCGAGGTCGGCAGCGTATCGATGGCCACGCCGCCGAGCTGGGTCGAGCTGTAATCGCCTGTCTTTTCCTCATAGGTGAAGCGCACACCGCCCGTCAGATCCAGCTTCGGATTGATATGCCAGGTCGCCTGGCCGTAAGCGGCGGTGCTGTAGGTCGCGGTATCGTCGAACGTCGCATCCTGCAGCCCGTTATACGCGCCGCTGTCGATGGAATAGGCCGAGCCGACCGCGGTGTTGGTACTGTCCGCCATGATCGCGGCTGCATCCGTGCCCCATATGGTCGTCCCCAGATCATGCAGATTTGCGTAGAGGAAATACAGCCCGCCGGTATAGTCGATTGGCCCGCCGGTCGGGGACGTCACGCGCAATTCCTGGGTGAATTGCCGCTGATAGGTCGTGCCGCCGGGATTAGCGTTGTCGATGAAGGCGCCTAGCCCATCGGCATCGTAGGCATCGTAGAAATTGTAATAGCTGCCCGCGGTGATGGAGGTGATGGTGAAACCGTTCAGATTATAATCGGCCTGTACGGAGAGATTGCCGGTTTCCAGCCCCAGCCATTGCGTGGCATCCAGATCCGTTTCGCGTTTGAAGATATCTTCCGTGGGGATACTGTAGCCAACCTGGGATAGCCGGGTGGTGATGCTGGGGGTGACCGGCGCGCCATTGGCGTAGTTTGTCATGATGCCGTCCGGGCTGTAGACACAGCAGTTGGACTTCCAACGGTCGTAGCTGCCGATGATGCGTACCGTCAGATCGGGGTTTGGCTCCAGCAGCACCTGGGCGCGTACGCCTTTATCATCGGTATTGTAGTAGTTCTGGCCGGTGACGACGTTTTTCACGAAGCCTTCGTTTTGCGTCGCATGCACGGCCAGAGACACGGCGGCTTTATCGCTGTCACCGATGGCGCTGGTGGCGTAGCCCTGCAACTGCCAGTAATGGTAGCTGCCGTAAGATGCGGAAAAATCGGCTTCCGGCTTGAAGCTCGGCAACTTGGTCGTGATCACGACCGCGCCCGCCACTGCGTTTTTGCCGAACAATGTACCCTGCGGCCCGCGCAGAACCTCGATGTCCTGAATGCCGGGAATATCCGCCGCGGTTTCGATCGAGCGGCCCACCAGCACGCCGTCGATATAGGTGCCGACACCGTTTTCCAGCCCGTCATAGCCGACGAAGCCGACGCTGCCGAGTCCGCGAATATCGAGCCCGTAATTGCGTGGATTGAAACCGTTGATGGTCAGGGACGGCACAAGCTGCTTGATCTGCCCGAGATTGATCGAGCCGAGATTCTTGATCTGCGAGGCACTGACCGTGGTCATGGAAATCGGCACGGACTGGGCGCGTTCAGCGCGATGCCGCGTGGTGACCACCACGTCCTGCAACTGGCCTTTTACGGCCAGTGGCGGCGGTGGCGTGGTGGTGGCCGTTGCCTGGCTGGCCTGCCCGAAGGCGGCTGCCGGTGCCAATGCAAAAAAAGCCGCAAACAGATAGGCGCCTTGCCAGCTATGCGGCAAAATAGATGCCCGGGCTACGGACGTGTTGATGGGTTTGGACACCATGGGTGATAATCCGCCAGAAGTAGATTGGTAAGAACAAGGTTGTTTTCGAGGGGAATGCGATCTCGAAGATCGAGCATGTCCTCACGGATCTGGAAAACGTCTGCAAACCGCTTGCACGGCTGCGTCTTCTGCAGACAGGATGGACATCATTCACCATGATGCGCGCAGGCTGCGGCCTGCAACGGATGCGCCGTCTTTGATCACTAAGTCATTTATTTGTCCCCAATAACGCCGGCCCTTTTGCTGGGGCGCCGCGAGCCACCTGACGCGTATAACAGCGTAAGGTACCTTATTAACACACAATTCCGATCGTCAACATTGAGTTACGATCAACCCGAGAAACGTTACATTAGACAATTATGTACAAATACTAGATTGGAATAATTTTCTAGCAGTAAGCATTTATTAAAATAAAACATCTAAAATACACCTAGAATTAGGCCATTTTTCGTGGGCATCCTCATCTATCGCCGCCGATTGATTTTTCTAAATAGCAGTATGAGTTAAAGTCGATAAAGTTTTTCCGAATATCTCTATGTTTTCCCTGATGTTTTGTCCTAGTGACCACTGCTCAGCAGTTCGCACCGATCACCAAAGGAATTTCGTCGTGCATGACATTGTCCCTCCACCCCATGCCGTCACGACTAACCGGCGATGGGCGGTAGGCACGCTGCTGTCACTGCTGATCATGGTAAATTATATGGAGCGTGGGAATCTCACCATCGCGATTCCGGTGATCAAGCATAGTCTGAAGCTTGATAATTTACAGGCCGGAATGATATTGGCGGCGTTTCAGGGGGTCTACGCCTTCTCGAACGTACCCATGGGGTGGATTGTCGATCGCTTCGGACCACGGCGCGTCATCATGTTTGCGGGCACGGCCTGGACATTCTGTGCCGCGGCCACGGGGCTTGCCAACAGCCTTGTTGCGCTTATGATCATCCGCGCCTGCCTTGGTGTGTCGGAATCGCCGATCTTTCCGGCCGGCATCAAGGTTGTGGACTCCTGGTTCCCCAACCGCGAGAAAGCCCGCGCGATTGCGATGTACGAGGTGGCGGGGCAGATCGGCGTTGCCAGCGGCCCCTTGCTGGGCGCCATATTCATCCTCAGCCTGGGTTGGCACCTGATGTTTGTGGCGATGGCATCGCTCGGCGTATTGCCGGTCGCAATCTGGTTCATCTTCTACCGCCAGCCGGAAAATGATTCGCGGCTTAAAAATGAAGAGCGCGCGCTGATCATGGCGGAGCGCAAACAGTCGCGGCTGGATCCCGCATCGATATCGGAATGGTTTGGGCTTTTCACCTATCCACAGAGCTGGCTGCTGTTCTTCGGCGGGATGAGCTTCGCCGGCTGGCAGGGTTTTTATCTGTGGCTGCCGATCTATCTGCGCGAAGCGCGGCATTTCAGCCTTGTGCATGCCGGCGGGAGTGTCAGTCTGCTGAGCTTGGGCGGGATTGCCGGTCTCATTGTCGGCTCCCTGTTCTCGGACCAACTGATCCGGCGCGGCCGGCAGCCACTCTCCGCCCGCCGAATAACGATCGTCCTCGGGGCGCTGCTGGGTGGCGCTGCGATCAGTTGCACCGCGTTTTTCCAAAGCGATGCCGGCCTGCTGACAACCTTGGCCATTGGCAGCTTCGCGGGCGGGTCGATCACCGCCTCCTGGTGGTCTCTGGTGCCGGTTGTCGCCCCGAACCCGAGGCTCGTCGCCTCGCTTGGCAGCATGCAGAACAGCGGCATCATGGTCGGCAGCTCCATCCTCCCGGTCGTAATCGGCGGGCTGCTGGATCACGGCTATAATTTCTACGTCATTATCTCGGTTTCGGCGGCCTTTTCGCTGCTATCAGCCACCATCTACGGCGTGCTCCTGCGCAAGCCAATTGTTCCGCGCCGGCCGGCGGAGGACAGGATCATTCACCCCGCCGCACCCTCTCTGTAGACGCGCTGCGGGAGCGGCGATGCGCAGGCAGGATTCAGCTTGCGTTGTGCGACGCCGCCTTTCTGTACCGCCCATTGTGCCGGCACCGGCCGATGCCGCTGCTCTGGGCTGCCGCCGAGGGGTTCGATAGCTCACTCGACCCGTTGCCGTTGGTCGCTCTGAATGATCTGAACCAAAGGGGGGACGCAGAGCCAGGCCATAGGTCGCTCCAAGGGTGGGATGACAACCAAAATCCTCGCGCTGACCGATGCGCTGGGCAATCTCGTACGCTTTCGCCTTATGCCGGGGCACCGCTTTGATACGATCGGCATTCCAGCATTGCGCGACGGTGTCGATTTCGGCGGTCTTATTGCCGGCAAGGCTTTCGACAGCGATGCTATGTCGCTGATCTCAATACGCGGGGCGCCAAGATCGTCATCTCCCAGCATCCAAGACGAACCAAGCCCCTTCCGCTCGACCGCGATCTCTACAAATGGAGGTATCTCATCGAAAACTTCTTCTGCAAGCTCAAGGAATTCAAACGTATCGCCATGCGGGCAGACAAAACAGACCAAAGCTTCGCCGCCATGATCTATCTCGCAGCCGCAGTCATCAATTCCAAATGAATCCCCACAAACCCTAGGGCGTAGTGACGAATTATTTGAGCAGTATTGTTATGGCGGCGAGGATGACGAAGCCTCGGTAGTTTGCGAGGAGTTTGTGGTATCTGGTTGCGACGCGGCGGAATTGTTTGAGTTTATTGAAG
>JAMFRU010000105.1 GCA_026224875.1 Acidocella sp. | reverse complement strand
TTCGCCAGAAGGCTCAAGACACTCAAGGGACTCACACCCTACGAATTCATCGTCAAAAACTGGACAAACGAGCCAGAACGATTCATCCTTAACCCGCTCCAGGAAATGCCGGGACTAAACATCTAGCTCAATGGTCATTTCACTTCTCCGCAAGCACCGCCGTCGGTACGGGCGCGGGCAACATGCCCGCGGTAGATGGAGAAGCAATTACCGTACCAATTTAAATTGGCAATAAACCAATATATAAATGGTTGATAATTTTACGGCCACCGATTGGCATTTAAATTAATATTTTGATCATTTGGCTAAATAATCATCTTGTATGTTTAAAAAGTCATCAAGTCTTTCCAATACGTCTAAACTTCGCCTATTAACGGCGCATATTTTAACGCGCAAACAAAGGATGGATAGAAACACAACCAATATAATAATTGGTTGTGTTTCTGCCCATCCTGGAGACCAGTTCGGTGCGCGGCAAGCGTCAGCGCGTCATCAGACGTTCATGGACATTTTTCCAGCTGCCGCATGTAGCGCGGCACCAGCCAGCTGTTAAATTGCGGCAGGGTGGCCTCGAGATAGGAATAGCGTCCCGGGCGCACGAAGCGGGATTTGAAGCCCTCCTGCATGATCGTATTGGCCTCGATATCCTGCGCGCCGAAAATCGCGCCGGCGGCCAGTTGCGTCTGAAACGCCCAGTCGAAATGCTTCAGCTCTTTCGTGGCCTTCGGCACCAGAAACACCGTCACCAGTGTTATCCGGTCCACCGCGGTCGGCAGAATCAGGAAAAAGAACGCCTGGTCCGGTTTCAAGGCGAAGAACATGGTCGGCGGCGCTGCCCCATACATGATGCGGCTCTTCTGCGCCTCCGTCAGCGTCGGGATGATCGGGAAAAAGGCCATCTGGAGCGGGTTCATGCCCGTTGCTCCCTTGGCGAAGCCGGTCGGATGCATGACCTGCCCATCCCCCGCCTCAAAAGGCAGGAATTCCGTCAGACTCGCCGGGGCCATGTCATGGAAGCCGTCATGCACGAACATGGTGTGGTACGGCTCCAGCGCGTTCTCATGCATAATCTTCCAGTTGAACGGCAGGTTTTCCCGCACCAGACTCGGTAGCGGCACCATGTCGGCAATGCCGTAATTCTCGCATTCCGCCGCAAATTTCCGCAAGGCCGGGGCAAGCGGCAACGCGTCTGCGTCGAAATTCATGAAGATAAAGCCCTGCACGATCTCGACCCGGAATGCGAACAGATGCGTTTCCGCCTTCAGCGCCTCTTTATCCAGTGTGCGTTGCATGTAAGGCGCCCCAAGCAACTGGCCCTGCAGGTCGAAGGTCCAGCGGTGATAGGGGCAGACCAGCTTACCGCAGGCGGATGCCCCGTGCTGCGCGCCACGTATCACCGGAAAACCGCGATGCGGGCAAATGGCTGAAAACACCCGGATCTGCCCATCCTCGCCGCGCGCCACCACCAACGGTTCGTCCACGATTGTGATTGTGAATACATCGCCGGGGTTGGGGATCTGCCCTTGATGGCCAAGGCAGAGCCACTCCCGGTAGAAGATTGACGTTTTCTCGAATTCGAAAAATTCGGGGTCGGTATAAGCATCCGAGGGCATGGTGCGGGCGTGTGCGGTGTCCAGCACGGAGCACTGCATTCTGCCGATAATTTCATCGATTTTAGGCGAGGCTTTCATGCGATCTCTCCAGGATTTATAAGGCAGTGCCGCGCTATCAACGGCAAATATCGGATCCAAAATATTACCCGGCCCAGGCAAATTCCGCAGCCGTTACGCAGGCGCGCTCACCAATTCCAGCCGCTGCCCCCAGGGGGTGAGAAAATACAGCCAGCGCCGGCCGGCCAAAGGATGCCCCGGCGGCAATGTCGAGATACCGCCCAGCAGCGTAACCCCCGGCGCCCCCGCCAGCCGGGTACGCACGGCCTCAATATCCGCCACCAGCAACCCGATATGTCCGCCGCCCGGCATGGCGTTGGGCGCCGTCTGCGCTCCCACTCTTGCGTCTCGATAGGTGAACAGCTCCAGCGGCATACCCGCCAACACCAGCTTAGCCAAAGTGAAAGAGGTCCCCTCCTCCACCCCGTAAAACCGCGCCGCTCAGCGCGCCGCTCGCCCGCCGGTACAGCTCCGTGGCGCCCAGAACATCGCGGAAAAACCTGACAGCCTGCTCCAGATCCGGCACGCTATACGCCACATGATCCACCCCCAGCACCTGCACCGCATCCGGCGGCGGCGCGGGCTGGGTCAGATCCGCAAAACGTTCCTTCACCCAGCCGGCATCGTACGGGGTTCTGAATGCGATGGTGAGCAGCAGATGGCTGAAGCGCCATACATCGTGCTGCCGATCCTGGCCGCGACCGGCTGAACGGCCGCACGATCACGCCGCCTGGGCGGCGAATTCCACCGGGTCCCAATAATCCCGTGCCGACATCAGCAGGCCGTCCACGAATGTGAGCACGAACATGCCGGGCGAAGAGATCGTCTGCCCGCGCCCTGTGAACGGCCCGATATCCTTCACAAGATGGCCGGTCAGCGTATATCGCACGACCACCGCATTACCCGCCACCATCCGGTGATCCTGCCGCCATTGCGCATCCGGCACGGCGCCGAAAAACGGGCATAGTGCCGCGTTTATTTCGTCCGGATTCACATTGAAACGGCCGGGTGGCACATCTTCATGCACGCCGCCCGGCGCCATCAACTAGCCGACTGCCGCCGCATCATGCGCATTATAGGCGGCAAGATATTTGTTGACGTGATCTTCGATCATCGGGACACCTCGCTCATAACGCCGGATTTTTCCAAAAGATGTTCATAGGTTACTTCCAGCCGCCCGTTGAGATAATCCCGGACGGTGATCGGCGGATAATGCACGCTGCCGCCGCTTTCGATGCAGCTCGGCACCGCTTCGACGATCGTCTCTGGATCCGCTTCCATGAAGAAGACGACCGAATAGCGCTCCTCCACCGGCCGGGTAACACGATGCGGCGTCGATATATAAACATCGTTGGTCCATCGCATCAGACAATCGCCGATATTGCAGACAAACGCATTCTCGATCGACGGGGCATCCAGCCACACCCCGTCGCGGCGCCGTACCTGCAGACCCGCAACACCGTTCACTGCCAGAATGGTGATGTTGCCATAATCCGTATGCGCCCCGGCGCCGAGCTCACCCTTGCCGTCGGCGGCACTGCCGGCCGGATAGCGCAGCAGGCGCAATACGGCGGCCGGACGCGCGAGCTTTTCCGTGAAAAACTCTTCATCGATATCGAGATCCAAAGCAAGACCACGGTGAATCTGGAATTCGAGCTGATGGCAAGCGTCGTAATATTCAAGCATCGTCTCGCGCCAAGCCGGAATCTCGGGCCATTGATTGACACCACGGAACGCCTTGCCCGCCAGCACCTCCGGGTCATCCGGTGCAAGATCCAACCCAATATTGAATGATTCCTTGTGATCGAAATTGGAATATTCATCCAAACGCTCTTTGCCGAAGCCAAGGTAGCCACGATTATGCGCCGAGTTGACCAGCGCGACCGCGTCTTTTTCCTCGTCAGTACCAGCGAAGAAATCCTTCGCACCACCGAAGACGGCATCTTGCAGGAGCTGCGGTATGCCGTGCCCCACGATGTAGAAAAACCCGATTGTCCGGCACGCCTCGCCCAGATTTTTCGCAACCTCCAGGCGCGTTGCAAAATCATCGCTGCGCAGGCCGCTGACATCGATAATCGGAAGACCTTCCATGCGACACTCCTGATGGCAGAACATGTGGGGCGCGGCACCAACCGGGCCAAAGAGTTCGAATACTTCAAGCAAGCTTTGTGCCAGAGTCTTCTATTTTCGAAATACGCCTTGAATCATGGGCTTCTCCTTCTTCTCCCCTGTAAATCACCGGCATCACGATCTTTCTAAGCCCGCACCGAGCCGGCCACACACTTTTGGCGGCATGCAAATGAACATAAAAAAGCCCATCGCCGCCCGATTAGTTTGCATTTCCACTGGCACCTATTTTGATTCTAAAAATTTGACAAACTTCTCACATTCACTGATTTTACCATCACCAAACGGAACCACGGATGATATGCGCAATTGCCGCCAACCATCCGCCGCCGGCAACCGCGCCGCATTTAGCGGCATCAAGGAGATCGATATGAGTAGCCTGGAAAACGTAATCACGCGGTTGGACGCGCTCGAGTCTGAATCCGCCATTCGTAAAGTACAAGCCCCGTATATGCGCGCGTGCGATGATCATATCGGCTATCCGATCGGCGAAATTTTTGCACCCGACGGAATCTGGGAAGGCATCGGCCGTTTCGGCGGCGATAATAGTGCAACAATTGGCCGCGAGGCGGTGGCGCAGCAGTTCGAGGATGATAAAATTCGCGGGCGCCTGCCGCTTGCGGCGCATTATCTCACAAATGAACAGATCTGGGTGGACGGTGATAGCGCGAAAGCACAGTTCATGTTTTTCGAGCCGGCAGTGCATGACGGGCTGGGTGCCATCCTCATCGCCGGCCGCTATACCAATGATTACATCCGGCTCGACGGTAAATGGTACATCAAGCATCTGCGTTGCGAGGATATTTTCGTCTGCACGCAAAAAGATGGCTGGGACGGCTTTCCCTGCCTGCCGACCGGCTGGACCGCCGACGGGGCATAAATCAATTTCCGGCCTGAGCATTTCGCTCGGGCCGGAAATTGCAAAGATCAGGCAATTTTTTTCGATAATTTAAAATCGCCGGCGCCGCCTTCTGTATCGGCCGAATCGATATATGCCTGCAGCCGCTTATGGATCCAGCGGTTGAACTGCGGCAGCGTCTGTTCCAGATGGGAATAGCGTCCGCGGGTGCTGAAGCGCGATTTATAGCCTTTTTGCAGTTCGCGGTTAGCATCAATATCCTGCGTATTAATCACATCGTTGATGGAGGATTGGCTATCGAACGCCCATTTGAAACCTTTCCAGTCCAGGGTCGATTTCGGAAACAGCCAAGTGATTAGCAAGGTCGTCGTCGTCGCACTCGTCGGCAGCACGATGAACAGAAACACCTGATCCGGATTGCAGGCGAAGAACAAGGTGGCCGGGACGGAGCCGAACAATACCTGTGACCGTTCCTTATCTGTCGCGGTTGGAAAAATCGGGAACATCGCCTTGCCGATCGGATTGAAGCCGGCATCCGGATGGATGAATTTCGTCGGATGCATGATTTGCCCGTCGTCATCCTCAAATTCCATGAATTCCGCCAGATGAGCCGGCGCTACCTCATGGTAGCCAGCATGCACATAGAGCGTGTGATAAGGCTCCAGCGCGTTCTCGTGCAGAATTTTCCAGTTATAGGGGAGGTTTTCACTGACGATCGTAGGTACAGGATGAAGATTTTCGAGATCGTAATTCTTGCATTCCTCCTCGAATTTCTTGAGCGTGGGGTGTAAAGATTTTGCATTTTGGTCGAAATTGACGAAGATGATGCCCATGATCACCTCAACCTTGAACTCCGGCAGCTTGCTCTCGCGGCGCAAGGTCTCCATATCGATGGACTCACGCATATGCGGCGCGCCGGCAAGGTTGCCGTCCAGGTCATACGACCAGCGATGATAGGGGCAGACGACGACTTTGCATTTTCCGGTTTCATGCTGTTTGCCGCTCGTCAGCGGAAAGCCGCGATGCCGGCAGATGGCGGAAAGCGCGTGGATTTTTCCGTCCAGATCCCTGGTGATCAGCAACGGTTCATCAAAAAGCGTGATGGATAATGTGTCGCCGGGGTTGGGAATTTGATTGTGATGACCAACGGCCATCCATTCCTTCATGAACAACGCCTCTTTTTCCAGTTCAAAGAATGCCTCGGACGTATAAGCCTCGTGCGGCATGGTCCGGGCCTCTTTTACGGAAAGCGTGGACTGGGCAATGTCGTCAACCAGACCACGGAGAAAGGGCGAAATCTGCGTCATAGGAAGCACTCCAAACGTGAAATTAAAACCTAAGGAATTTTCTACGCCAAACCTAATTCTACCGGCGCACCCTCAAGGGCGGCGCAAAGCCGGCCATGCGCGTCTCTAACCGCCTGCATCATCAGCCGGTACTCACTGGCGAACACCACATGCTGATAGCCGAGCTTGCGGACCAGCGCCGCATGCTCGAGATCCACAATATGGATGGCCGCGATCTTGCCCGCCGCGCGGGTTTTACGCGCAATCGTGCTGACTGCTTCCAGTACGCCTGCGACGCCGGGGTCGAAAAGCGGATCGCCCGTCAGGCTTAGCGCCAGGTCGGAGGAGCCGACATACAGGCCGGTGAGTTGCGGTACGGCGAGAATTTCGTCGAGTGCCGCGATCCCTGCGGCACTTTCGATCATCGCGAAGGACAGCACCTGTGGTGCCACCGCCTGGACGTAATCCGTGCCATGCCGAAGCTGCGCCAGCAGCGGCCCGATGCTGCGGATGCCCTGCGGCGGGTAATAGCACGCCTCCACAAACTGGCTGGCCTGCGCCGCAGTTTCGATGAGTGGGCAGAACAGCCCCAGCGCGCCTGCGTCCAGCGCCTTCATAATCGCCGCCGGCCCGTTCCAGCGTACACGCACGAACGGCACCGTGGCATACCCAGCCGCCGCCTGCAGCATCTGCATCATGTCCCGCTCATCGAGCGCGCCGTGCTGCATATCGATGGTCACGCAATCCCACCCGCTGGCGGCCACGGCCTCCGCCCCCAGCAGCGAACCCATGGCGAGGCTCACGCCGGTTGTGGCCGTGCCTTCCTGCCATTTGCGCGTCAGTAATGCGGTGCTGCCCATGGCCATCACGCGGCCGCCCCATCCGGCAGGGCGGCGGGGACGAAGAAATTTTCATCCGCGCGCCAGCCTCTGCCCGGCCGCATATCCGGCCCGGGCCCAGTTTCCGCAGCCGCGTCGAAGGTCAGCTCCAGCATCACGCCGCTGGGGTCGTAGATGAAGAGTTGGTACAGCCCGGCCGAGGGAATATCGAATTCCCGCCAATCCAGCCCGGCGGCGCGGAAACGGGAGATGAAATCCTGGAAGCCCGAGGCGAAGATCGAAACATGATCGATCGCCGCACCGCCCAGCGGCGTCGGCAGCCCGTCCGCCACCCCCGGACCGGCCTCGTACAGATGGATGATCGGCGCCTCGCCCTGCATCGCCAGCCAGGCGCCGCGATGCCTGAACGCCGGCCGCGGGACGCGGGAGAACCCCAAAATCTCCTCATAGAAGCGAATGCTGAGTTCGAGCTGGTTGGATTTTATGGCGACGTGGAACAGATGAGAAATGGGCATGCAAAATCCTGGTCAGGCAACTGCAATACCTGCCAAGCAAAACCCATACCAATTATCTTATTGGTCTTAACCAATGTAAAATTGGCCGAAAACCGCGAGAGCAGCAGCGAGAGCGCTAGGATGAGAAAATCGAAAGCTTATAAAATAAGCTGAAATTGCCGCCATTGTGCATTCCAACAGTGTACTCCAGCCCCCGCCCCGCGCCGTCAGCCCGCGTCGGGCGCGCGCAGCAGATCGCGCTGGATTTCTTCCAGATGCACTTCCATGGCGCGTTTCGCCTCGGCCGGCTGCCGTGCCATCAGCGCCTTCACGATGCTGTCATGCTGATCGCAATAGACCGCGCGCCGTGCAGGCGAGGCGCAATGCGCCTTCAATGTGCCCCAGACCTGGGCGTTCCGCATGCCATCAACAAAATCAACAACCTTCTCGAGCAAGGCATTTTTGGACATAGCCACCAGACAACGGTGAAATTTATCATCCCAGTTTTCATATTCGGTCACAGTTTCGGCCGTGCGCGCCCGCGCGGCATAGGCTTCCAACTCCTCCAGCTCAGCGCCGGAAGCCCGCATTGCCGCAAGTGCTACGATCTGCGGTTCGAACATCATGCGCACCTCAAGCAGGTTTTGCGGGCTTATTTTCTTGCGCAGGTCGAGCAAGCCGGCCGAAATCTCCTCGGGCCGGCGCCCGAAAAACGTGCCCTTGCCGACGTGACGCCACAACACACCCTCAGCTTCCAGATGCTCCAGCCCGGCGCGCAGGCCGGCGCGCGTCACGCCCAGGCTGCGGGCCAGTTCCCTTTCGGGTGGCAACCGGTTGTTTTTTATCTCACCTTCAGACAAAAACTCGACTATTTTGGTCGCCATTGGGTGCCGGCGCTGCAGGATAATCGAACTCATTGTGCTTTTCTCGCTTAAGTCGCCGCTTCAATGTGCGCTACCAATACCGCATTTCAATTAAAGCAGGCAAATTATGATGCAGTGAACGGTGATGCCGTCAAATATTCCAACCAATGTGGACATTGGTTGGAATGCTGGTTAGGCTGACGGCGTTCACCATCCAGCCAAGGGATTTTTACCCCACATGACATCGCTTCCCTTGGGCCCCCTGATCGATGACCCCCAGCCGCGCCCTTTGCCGGCGCGCATTTGTTTTCAGGGCCGCCACGTGGCGCTGGAGCCGCTCACCCTCAGCCATGCGCCCGCCCTGTTCGCGGCGGCCGAGGGCGCGGACGACAGCTGGACCTACATGCCTTTTGGCCCCTTCCCAACATTCGAGTCGCTCGAGCAGTTCATTGCGCTGCAAATTGTGAAACACGACCCCATTTTCTGGGCGGTGCGGCCGGCAGGCGGCGAGATCTCCGGCTGGCTCTCGCTCGGCGATCTCGACGCCGCGCATGGCGCGGCGGAAATCGGCCATATCTGGTTTGCTCCGCGGATGCAGCGCAGCGCCGCCGGTACCGAGGCTGTATTCCTGCTGCTGTCCTATCTGGCGGACCAGCTCGGCTACCGCCGTCTTGTTTGGAAGGCCGACACATTCAACGCCGCCTCAATCCGCGCCGCCACGCGCTACGGTTTTACCCAGGAAGGCGTTTTACGCGCGCATCGTATTGTTAAGGGCCGCCGGCGCGACAGTGCCACCTACAGCATCACGGCCGAGGAATGGCCCTCCCGGCGGGGCGCCATGCGCGCCTGGCTCGCGCCTGAAAATTTCTCAAACGAGGATGCTGCCCTGCGCAGCCTCGCCACCTTCCGCACTTAACCCCGTCGCCCAACACTTCGCCCAATATGAGGAGCCTCCATGGCCGAATGCCTTTCCACCACCATTCACGACGTGCTGAACCCGCTCAACGGCGCGCGCCAGTCGATCCGCTGGCAAGGTAAAAATACGGCCTTCAGCCCCGTCTGGCCTCACAAGGCCGGCCGCGACATCGATGGCGCGGCACTCTGGCTGCTCCCTGCCCTCTATGATGCCGACGCGCATATGCCGCTCGTGCAATTCGGCTTCCGCCATGCCGATCTGCAGATCGCTTTGGCCGGCGGCGTCGCGCAGACCAATGTCGCCATTCCCTGGCAGCTTATCCGCGGGCTCGATGTGCGAGCTTTCGCCGCCGACATCGCCCGTGAGCAGGCAATAAAATTGATCCCGCTGCTTTCGGTCTCAGATGAGGACAGCGGGGATTTCCCCGCCTGGCTGAAGGAAAATCGCGGCGTTTATGACGAGGTATTCCGTCCACTTTGTAAATTCTACTCCACCGACCCCAATCTCGAACGCAATCTCGAAGCGATGTGGGAGGCCGGTCTCAAGCCGATGGTCTGGAATTCGAGCGAACAGGACCTCGAAAAAGTCGTAAAACTGGCCGGCGATCGCCCTATCCATTTCCGCCACGCCACCTCCGCCGCCATGGTTGCCACAATGTGCCGGGTGAGCGCCGCCACCCTGCAGACCAGCCCGCATTTTTTGCTGCCGCTGGTACCCGGCAAAGCGGAAACCCTGCACGTTCTTCCTCCTTTGCCGCCGCAAAGCGTCAGCCGCACCCTGGCCGGCGTGTTTCTGGACAGAGTGGACATGATCGCCTCCGACCATAATGCGCTGCCGGTCAGCGGCGGGGCCGGACCCGGACTGCAGTGCCAGCAGCATTTCCTGCCCAGCCTTCTGGCACTCACCGAGACCTTCGGCTGGAGCCTCGCGGACGTGCTGCATAAAGCCATCGGCGCCCCGGCGGCGATCTTCGGCGTGGCACCACCCGAACAATTTCTGCTGGTCGATCCCGCCTATACGGAAACCGTCAAACTCTGGCCTGGCCAGAGTCCGGAACGCGCGGCGTTTGAAGGGCTGCAGCTCAAAGGGCGCGTTCTGGCCATGCTGTCCGCCAGCCGCGTCGAGCTCGTGTGACGGCATCACCTCAACTGTCAGAAACCTTGGGGACACAAGCCACTGCGATGGGCACGGACCTCGTGCCGTGCCCATCCATGTCGCGCGCAAAACACGCCGCCAGGCTCTCGTATTTTGTCACCGGCTTCAGCTTTGCCAGCTGGGCGCCGATGGTGCCTTACGCCAAAGCGCGGCTGGCGGCGGGCAATGGCGAATTCGGGCTTCTGCTCCTGTTTCTGGCGTTCGGCAGCCTGCTCGGCATGCCCGCCGCCGGCAGATTCGCATCACGTTTCGGTGCGGGTGCGGTCATTACCTGCGCCTGCGTTGGCTCCGCCATTGCCCTGCCGCTGCTCGCCACCGTCAACGTGCCCTTCATCTTGGCCGGAAGCCTGTTCCTGCTTGGCCTCGCCCTCGGCGCCTCGGATATTGCCATGGCCGTGCATGGCTCCGCTGTGCAGCTTCGCGCCAAAACCCAGATCCTCGCCGGGTTCCACGCGCTCTTCGGCGCCGGCTGCCTGACCGGCGCGCTTGCGATGACAACGCTGCTGGCCGCGGGCTTTACCCCGGCGCAAAGCGCCCTCTTCGCCAGCACGCTCATCCTTGTCTGCGGCTTCACCGCCGCCCCGCGCTATTTGCCGATCATCGCGGCACCGCATCCTTTTTTAGTGCGCCCCAAAGGCATCGTCATCATTCTCTGCGCGATGGCGATGCTGATCTTCCTCCTCGAAGGTGCGGTGGCGGATTGGAGTGCGTTGCTCCTGACCGAAACCAGGCGGCTGCCCGCCGGGTGCGCCGGTGTTGCCTATGTGATGTTCGCGCTCTGCATGTCCCTCAGCCGGTTCGCCGGGGACCGGCTGATCACCCTCCTCGGCCGCCGCGCGATCCTGCTTTATGGCCCCATCATCGCGGGGCTCGGCCTGCTAGCCGCCGCCTGGTCGGCGTCGCCGTTGCCGTGCATTCTTGGCTTTGCACTTGCGGGCCTTGGTGCCGCCAACATCATTCCGGTTATTTTTACGATTGCCGGCAGTCAGAACGCGATGCCGCCAAGTGCCGCAATCGCTGTCACCAGCACCGTAGGTTATCTCGGGATGCTGGCCGGCCCCGCGGCAATCGGTCAAGCGGCAAGCTTCGTCGGATTGCCCGCCGCTTTCACAGCACTCGCGCTTATTTTAACGATCATCTCATTGTTATCGCGTGCCGTTCGCCTTTGAAGATGCGGGGGGATCGACGGGAACGATGCAATCGAACGCTACGTCGCAGGGGGCATTGGTGGTGGCCTGCACCGTGGTTGAAAGCGGTTGCAGCATGAAGCGTCGTAAGATTGCGTTTCGGCATCCGCCTGAATCTGGCCAGCGCGTGTAAGCATATTGGGAGTTTGTTTCCCCTTTATGTTCTAAAATGTTTCGACCCATGGCCGAAGCTCGACTTCCAGCGACCATGCATTGCGTGGCTGGCACAGGACATCGAGATAGGTCTGGGCAATCCCATCTGGGCTCAACGTGCTGTCGGGCCGGTCCGCGGGGTCTGGCCGCGTTGCGCTGCGCACGCCGCCGTCGATAACGAAATGCGCGACATGGATGCCTTTCGGCCCCAGCTCCCGCGCGGCACTTTGTGCCAGGCCGCGAAGCGCGAATTTACCCATGGCGAAGGCTGACGAGAGCGCGAAGCCTTTTATGCTGGCCGTGGCACCCGTTAAAAAGATCGCGCCGTGGCCGTTTGGGATCATCCGCCGTGCTGCTTGCTGCGTCGCCAGAAAGCCGCCGTAAGCAGTGATGTCGATGGCGTTTTTCACAGCCGCCGGATCGAGCTCGGCAATCGGGCCGTGGGCGCGTGCGCTGGCGTTGTAGATGACGACATCAGGCACGCCTAATGTCGCATCCACCTCATTGAACAGGCGGGACATGGAGGCAGGGTCCGCGGCATCTACCTGAAAGATCAGCGCATTTGTATCTGCGGCCAAGGATTTCAATTTGCCGGTATTGCGTGCCGCCAGGCCAAGCTTCAGCCCTGCATCAGCCAACGCGCGTGCCACGGAAGCGCTGATACCGGCGCCGGCACCGATGATGAGCGCGGTGCTGTAAGGAATATTTTTCTGCATCGGATTTCCTCGTCTGTGATTGGTGTCCCGCTTGTTTGCTCGCGCTAGAATTGCGGCATCAGAGTCGTGCCGGTATGGCGCAAGCGGCGGCCATCCGCCGCCAATACCGCCAGTTCAGGGATAGGCTTTTTGCGCCGGCGGTCGCGCAATACCGGAGGGGTCTCGCCCGGTTCGAAAAAATGTTTTTCGCCCCACTGCCAAAGTGCTATGACCACCGGAAAAAGGTCGAGCCCCTTTTCAGTGAGAACATACTCCTGATACGCGCTGCCGTCCGAAGCCGGCACCATTTCCATAACCCCATAATCCACGAGACCACGCAGCCTTGTGGTGAGAATGTTTTTCGCCGCACCGGTGCTTTTCTGAAACGCGCCGAAACGGCGCCTGCCCCGGAATGCGTCACGAATGATCAGCAGCGACCACCAATCGCCGATGGCGTCGAGCGATCGCGCGACCGGGCAATTCGTCGCGCCGTGGCATATTCGTTTAACCATATACTCTCCGCAAAAATACTCTCCGTAAAACGGTCATGGCTGATACGCCAAAAACCGCGCCCACAATCTGGTTGCAACATACAACCATATTGGATAATAGGCAATGCGGTTGAGTTTCTGCCAACATGTGACCGCCGAGATATTGTTTGAACGCAGACGCCTTGCCGGAACAGTTTCATTCGAAAGGATACAGACATGCCTCTGGCCCGTATAGATTTGGCGGTGGGTAAGTCCGCCAGCTTCCGCAAGACCATAGGCGATATTGTCTACAATGCCATGGTCGATATTCTGAAAGCGCCGAAGGATGATCGCTTCCAGGTCATATCAGAGCATCTGGCGTCGGACTTCGTCTTCGATCCGCATTTTTTCGGTATCGAACGCTCAGCCGATTGCGTGTTCATCCAGTTGACGCTTGTCGGCGGCAGGACGCTTGACCAGAAGCGGGGTTTTTACAAGCAGGTCGCGGATGAGCTCCATGCGCAGCTCGGCATGCGGCGGGAGGATGTGTTTATCAACCTGGTTCCGGTAGCGGCCGAGGACTGGTCTTTCGGCAATGGCGAGGCTTCTCTGGCGAAGTCCGCTTAACCCATCGAACGACGACAATGGAGACATATCATGGCGCTCTCGTTCCCCCATTCCGGCTTGCAACTGCGGTCCTTGATCAAGAAAAGCGGCGAGCTTGAATTATCACTCACCAATGTTGACATAACAACACCCGCGCCGAATGAGGTGATTCTCCGAATAGAGGCGTCACCGATCAACCCCTCCGACCTTGGGCTTCTGTTCGGCGCCGCCGATATGAGCACGGCACGCCGAGGCGGAACGGAGAAAAGCCCCGTCATCACGGCGGATGTCCCGCAAACCGCTTTGGCGGCGATGGCGGGCCGGTTGGAGCAATCTCTACCCGTGGGGAATGAGGGCGCCGGCACCGTTGTGGCGGCGGGCACCTCGGCGGCAGCACAAGCATTATTAGGCAAGTCCGTCGCCATTGTCGGCGGTGCGATGTTTGCACAATACCGCACGATCGATGCCGAAGATTGCCTGGTGCTCCCCGAGGACGCGACGCCGGCGGACGGGGCTTCAAGCTTCATCAATCCGCTCACGGCACTCGGCATGGTCGAGACCATGCGCCGTGAGGGCCATAAGGCCCTGGTGCATACGGCCGCTGCTTCAAACCTCGGCCAGATGCTCAACAAAATCTGCCTGCAGGACAAAATCGATCTCGTGAACATCGTCCGTAATGCCGCGCAGGAGCACATGCTCCGTGCACGTGGCGCGCGTTACGTGTGCAATTCAACCAGCCCAAATTTTAGAGCCGAACTTACCGAAGCACTCGCCGCCACCGAGGCGACATTGGCATTTGATGCCATCGGCGGCGGCACGCTCGTGGACCAGATTCTCTCCTGCATGGAGGCCGCCATCAATCGAAACTCATCCAGCTATAGCCGCTATGGATCCAATATTCATAAGCAGGTCTATATCTACGGCGGGCTCGACCCCAAGCCAACGGCGTTCAGCCGCTCGTTCGGCATGGCCTATGGAATCGGCGGCTGGCTGGTATTCCCCTTCCTGAGCAAGATCGGGCCGGCGGATACTCAGAGACTCAAATCGCGCATCGCGGCCGAACTGAAAACGACTTTTGCCAGCCATTATGCCGGAGAGATTTCGCTGCGTGAGGCGCTTCAGCTCGATAAAATCGCGGCCTATAACAAGCGGGCGACCGGCGAGAAATATCTGATCAATCCCCACAAAACATAGCGGAACGGACGATGGTGGAAAAATTATATCTGGAGGATATTCATCCGGGCCAGAAATTTTCAACTCGAACCGTGCTGGTGACGTCAGAGGATGTCAAGGAATTCGCCAAAAAATTTAATCCCCAACCCTTTCATCTGGACGATGAGTTCGCCCGAACGACGTTGTTCGGCGGCCTGGCGGCGAGCGGCTGGCATACGGCCGCCATCACCATGCGCCTGAACGTCACCAGCGGTCCGCCTATCGCGGGCGGTATCATCGGTGGTGGTGACGATCATGCTGAGCGGAAGAACGACGAGTTTCTTAACCTGTTCATTTAACGCTACCGCCTGCACATTTGACGTGAACGCATAACCGGCGCGATCCTTCGCACCATCGAGTCGAACCGCTTTGTTACCGGCGTCACCTGGGTGGACGGCGAACTCTGGCACGGCACGTTGGAGGCCGAGAAAAGCGAATTGCGCAGAGTCCATCCCGAGAGTGGCGAGGTTCTGGAAAGGCTGGAAATGCCCGCCGGCATGAGTGTCTCGGGTTTGGAGTCGGATGGCGGCGACACATTCTATTGCGGTGGCGGCAACAGCGGCAAACTGCGCGCGGTCAAACGTTCGCGCCAAGCCTAAGTTTGGCGAGAGCACAATAGATGATAAATGACGACCCAGGATCAAATCGCCGCTCTAACCTACGATAGCCACCAAAACTTCATGTAACCACTCGGGTCGGATCATGGCTCGGTATTCTAATTTGTCCGGCGCTGGCGGCTGCGCAACTCACGGTATCAAATCGCCCTGTCCGCAGCTTAAATGGCTACTTCCTCAGCGCAACTCAGCTCAATGAACCTTTAAATTACGACGTGACAGGGGCCGTGGCTTTCGCCAGGATCGCGCGGCGCTAGATGCATGCCGGCAACCTTGTGCAAAACATGGTGCCAACACCCAAGGAAGTTCATGAGCAAAGAGCAAGTCACAATCCAAACCAAGGACGGCCTCTGCAAGACATGGGTGCTGACACCGGAAGATACCGGCCTCTGGTCGGGTGTGATCTTTTACATGGACGCCTTCGGCACTCACCCGGGCGACGGTGCAGATGGCCACGGCACGCAGCGCGGACAGGTCAAGAAACCGGTCGATGCTGCGCATGGTAGACGTGCCCTTCCTTCCGCTTCATAGTCTGGCATGCCCGTGAATTCGACACCGACCTACCTTCCTTCCCTGACGTCCTTGAGGTTCGTCGCCGCGGCCCTGGTGGTCATCTCTCATTCTTACATCCATTTCGGATATGGGACGTGGCTCGCGCACCGGATCGCTCTGGATCAGGGCGTATCGTTCTTCTTCGTCCTTTCGGGATTCATCCTGTTTTACAACAACGGCAAGATGGAAAGCCTGTCTGAGGCAGGACGATTCGTGGCGGCCAGGATCGCCCGGATATGGCCCGTTCACATGGCAACCTTGCTCATCATGCTGGCCTTCATTCCGGGCCCCTGGGGGCTGACCGTGTTTCATGGCCCTCTTCTGGCGAACGTGTTCCTCGTGCACTCCTGGATCCCATATCCCATTTATTTCTTTGGGTTCAACTCCGTTTCCTGGAGCCTATCCACCGAGTTTTTCTTTTACTTGATGTTCCCAATCCTGGCCTTGAACTGGCGCCGGACGTGGCATGTGAAGGTGTTGCTCTGCGCGCTTCTCGCCTACGGCATGATCGCGTTCTCCGAGGTTCACCATTTGAAGCCGTTCGATGGGCGCCAAATCATGAGCATCGACGGGATGGTCTACATCTGCCCATTGGCGCGCCTGCTGGAATTCGCTCTCGGTATGCTGGCAGCCCATCTGTGGCTGTGCAACCGTACCCGGCTTGCAAGAATCTCATGGGGCACCGGAACCGCCGTGGAGATCGCGGCACTCGTGCTGGTGTTCTTCTCAATGACAAAGCTTCTCTATGAGGGAGACAGCCTGTCTTCGCGCGGGGTCATCTCACTGAGCGCGCTGCGTTGGTGGTCGTCCTCAGGAAGCGCGCCAGCCTTTGCATTGATGACGGTCGCCTTTGCCATGCAGTGCGGCCTCATATCGAAATTGCTCAGCTGGAGGCCGTTCGTCATTCTCGGAGAGATCAGCTTCTCCCTCTATATGTGTCATCAACTCCTTTTTAAGTCCCTCATTGATGGCGGGATGCTGGGCACCTGTGGATCGCTTCTCACCCAATACGTCATCTACTGGGGTTTCTGTATCGCATTCGCCTATGCGCTCTACCGGCTCGTCGAGACACCCTGCCGCAAAGCCGTTCTACGCTTCTTGATCTCGACAGCCTCCCGGTTACGCGGCGTATCACCGGAGCAGAGCTTAAGGTCAGGCGGCCGGCCGGCCGAAACATAACTGCGTCACCCCAAGGGGGGGCAGTTGGCTGGTGCAACACGGTGCGTCCATATGGTAATGTGCTGCCCATCGGGAGCAGGCCATGTTTGGGTGGCAACAAAATCCGCGCGACGTGCCGCTTGTTCCATCATCTCGCGGTTGATCGCCGGCGCGAAGTCACCGTCAATTCGATCTGACGTGAGCAGCACGCACGCGGCGGAGGTAGAGGTTTTGAGCCAATTGAGATAACCCTCCGCCGTTTCGCCCGTCACGGCCGGATCGACCTGAATGACAGCAAACGCACTATGCGCGTGAAGCAGCTCCTGCAGATTGAGGGTATTGACGTTGTAGAGGGCGTTGCGAAAGGCGAAGGCGACCGTGGCATGGGGACCGAACGCCCCCGTCAGCCGATCCGCCGTCGATGCGCTCAAACTCACCCACGCGCGGCTGGCCAAGCGATTAACCGGCTCCAAGGCACCCGGCGCGCCGTATCCAACCGCTTCTTGATCGCGCTGTATGTTGCCGCGGCCGTCGGTGAATGTGAGGGGGCCGAGGATAGGTAGTATCGCCGTGACTTCCCGGGCGAAGGGCGGCCTCAGGTCAAGGCTTGGCACTGTGCCGAGGATCGCGACAAGTGTCACGGACACGGCAGCAAGCCCAGCCACGATACGAGAGCCGCTCAACCGGTGCAAACTCCACGCAGTGAGCACCACCACGGCCGGCACTGTTGGCGTGTAAAAGCCTGATCCTCGGTTGCTCGACGTGGTAAGGGCGAGAAGCGCCTCGGCCGTGAAAATCACTATTGGAAGAAGTGGAGACCAAAGCAACCTGGCAACGGTGGGTTTGAGGCCACGTCTCACTGTCTCGCTCAGTGCAACCGCAATCAACGCGAAGAATCCGAGCACAATCATCAGGAAATGCGGCACATAGACTTCCCGGGCGAACGCTTGCAGCATGGCAAACCAAGCATCGGCGCCAAATTTTGAAGTTTTTGCGCCATATTCGAGTGCGTGACTGCCGTAGCCGAAGTTAAAAAGGTAATTCGCGACGAGCTGGCCGTTAGGCCACAGCCAAGTCGCGCTCACGCACACCGCGAGCACCAGGCCGCCTGCAAACATCAGTAGCCGGTGGCGCCGTTGCAATGGATCGACTGCCACAGCCACGATGGCCGCCGCGACAACGCCAGGCATGAAGGCGATGGTCATCGTTCGTGCAAGAGGCATGAGACCGAGACATACCCCAAACACCAGGGTCCAGCCGGCGCGCCGAAAATGCCGCGATCGCAAAATGGCGATTAGCGCCAGGGTCGTCACAAAAGTAGCCGGCATTGAGAAGTTGAATTCGCGGGAATAATTGATGAGCGCTGGACATGAGGCGGTGAGCAGCGCGGCTGTCAGGGCCACCCCGTAAGAACCAATAGATCGCCCGAGGGCATAAGCCGCCATGATGCAACCCGCACCAGACACCAACGGAACCGCGAAGCCGGCGATGATGTGCGGACCCACGATCGCAAAAACAAGTGAGGCCAGCGCAGACATCAGAGGCGCCTGGATACTTGGCATCAGGACAGCACCGATCCAGCCATGAAGGCCGCCGTAGAGCAGGCCATAATAGTCAATGATGGCGTAGGAGAGATAGCCGGCTTCATCAATGTCGAGCGTCGAGCCGTGCCGGTAGGCCCAGATCCAACGCGCACCAATGGTCAAGAAAAAGAGTACGATGACAAGAAGGGCAAGCATGGCGTAGGTGCCGCTGCGCCTAGATACCTCAGTAGCCGTATTGTTTGTTGATTCCGCACGCCCGGCGCGAATGTATTCCTTGTTTTCCGACTTAATACTCCCGCACAGTTTCAGCGGTGGGGTTTTATTGGGCATGCTTATAAAACTGCTTATAGCCAACCACTTACGCTAACGTCCCAAATGAGGCGGCGGCTGATTCGGACGGTTTTCGAAGCGGCAATTATAGGCATGCTCCACCAATAGATGGTCCTGGTGTATTTGCCAAGACAGCCTTCTTCTCGTTAATCAAGACGGCTGCAAGCTAAGTTAAAACCAATGTTATCAACAGGTTGTGGCTTCCAAAAGATATGACCGAAACTCTAAAAATATCGGTCAGGCGCAGCCTTTTCTTCTGATTTCGACGGCTTCTTGCCGCGCAGGCGGTTCCTAAGCCAAATGTCCGCTATTCGCGTGTTTTTATTCCATAGCCGACCAGCCGCTCTCCGCCCGAAGCAGACATAACAGCGCTCTACATCAACGCTGCAGACCAAGACATCGGCCACATCGTATGTCGGCGGTCGCAGCCTAGCCCGCTGCGCCGTGATGGTTGGCAGGGGGGCGGTGTTCGCGGAACGCGGATGCCAGGATCCGCAAAGCCCCGCGTGACCGCGCGTCGGTTAGCGTGGAATGCAGCACCACTTCCGAAACAGGCAAAGCCGGCAGGCCGAAGCATTTGCTGACATCGACGGCGCCGGCCGGTGCCACGCGCTGGGCCAGCGCGGCCACGGCCAGCCCCGCGGTGATGGCCGCGGCGACGGCCGCCACGCCGCCGCCCACGAACACCTCCGCCCAGCCTATCCCGGCAGTGTCCAAAGCACGCGTGGCGGCATTGCGCACGAAGCAGGAGGTCGAGGTCGAGGCCAGGCGCAGGGTCTCGCCCGCGCGGTATTCAAAATGCGGGGCTGCGAACCAGCCGTAATGCTCCCGTGCCAGGATCTCGCCATCCCGCCGTCCATCCTCCCGCCGCACCAGCGCCGCGTCCAGCGTCCCCCGGTCGAACGCTTCCAGCAGGCTGCGGGAGGCGCCTATCTGCACCTCCATCACCAGAGCGGGGTCATGCACATGCAGCCGGGCCAGCAGCGCCGGCAAATCTGCGCCGGCGACATGGTCGCTGATGCCCAGCACGAAACGCTGGGGGGCCGCGGCAAGCCCGGCGACGGCGCGCTCATGCGCGGCGATGAAATCCCGGGCCGAGTCCAGAAACGCCGCACCGCGCGCCGAGAGCCGCACCGAGCGCGGCGTCCGCTCGATCAGCCTGTGACCCAACCGCTCCTCCAGCCGTTTCAACCTGGCGCTGATCACGGCCTGCGAGGAGTCGAGGGCTTCGGCAGCTCTGGTAAAGCTTTGCAGATCGGCCACCAGCACGAAGGTCCGCACCGCATCGACATCCAATACCGTCATTCTAATCATACCAAAGAATTGTTTCTGAAATACAGAAACATACCATTATAATATGATCAACTGCGGGCTAGATAAATCCCGTCACCAGCAGGAGCGGCGCATGAGTGTAAATACGGACGCAGCTGTCCCGGAGTTGGCGGGGGATGCGCGGCGCTGGCTGGCGCTGCCGGTGCTGCTGCTGGGCGCCTTTTTGCCGCCGCTCGATTTCACCGTCGTCAATCTGGCGCTGCCCGTCATCCGCCACAGCCTCGGCGCCAGCTCCAGCGCGGTGCAGTTCGTCATCTCCGCCTATGCCGCCGCTTACGCGGTGCTACTTATCACCGGCGGGCGGCTCGGCGATCTGCTCGGCCGCAAATCGATGTTCATGGCAGGCGTTGCCGGATTTACTCTGGCCTCGGTGCTGTGCGGCAGCGCCTGGTCACCGGCGGCACTCATCGCCGGGCGCATCCTGCAAGGGCTGATGGCCACGCTGATGGCACCGCAGGTGCTGGCCTCGATCCGCGTGCTCTTCCCCGTGCGGGAGCAAGGCCGGGCGCTGGCACTGTATGGCGCCACCTTCGGCCTGGCCAATACCTGCGGCCAGATATTGGGCGGGGTGCTGGTCTCGTTTCATCCTTTCGGCTTTGCCTGGCAGGCGATCTTTCTCATCAACGTGCCCATCGGCCTGGCCGCCTTTGCAGGCGCGTGGCTGTTTTTGCGTGAGACCCGCGCCCGCAACGCGCCGAAACTCGACTTTGGCGGCGTGGTGTTTTTATCCCTCACGCTCGGCCTGGTCATCTACCCCCTCGTCGAAGGGCGCGAGGCCGGATGGCCCGTCTGGATGATCGCCATGCTGGCGGCCTCGCCACTGGCCCTCATCATCTTCATCCGTTTCGAAACCTGGCTGGCCCGGCGCGGCGGCGACCCGCTGGTCGAACTCGCATTATTCCGCAACCATGGCTTTGTCTCCGGTATCGTCATGGCCGCGGCCTTCTACATGCAATCCTCATTCTTCCTGACATTTGCGGTGTATCTGCAAAACGGCCTGCATCTCACGCCGCTTGCCGCCGGCATTGCGACACTGCCTTATGTCGGCGGTGCCTTCCTCGCCTCGCTGGTCTCGTCTTTCCTCATGCATCATCTTGGCCCCCGGGCGCTCACCTTGGGCTTTGTCCTGCAGGTCGTTGGCTTCTCCATCGTCATATGCGCCATCGGCGGCGTGTTTCCCGCCGGGCTCGTAACGGGGCTCGGCCTCTCCGGCCTGGGCTTTGGCACCATCATGCCCAGCGTGATCAAAGCCGTCATCGGCGGCATCGATCAACGCCATGCCGGGCTCGCCGCCGGTGTCGTTCTCTCCGCTTTGCAGATCGGCTCGGCTTTGGGCGTGGCCCTCATCGGCGGGATTTTTTACAGCGCCCTCGGCCAAAGCGAGACGCTGAACGCCTATGCGCATGCCATGACGCACGGGCTCGCCTGCAACATTCTTCTGCTGGCCCTGGGCGGGCTGTTATCGCTGTGGTTGCCTGGGCAAAAGCCGATTTCTGCTCCGTAAACCCGTAACCATCCAGAGCTGACAGACCCGCCATGCACAAGCATGTGGCGTGCTGCAGCGTGGCCGAACCGTGAAGGATTCCCACCATGAAGAATATGCTTGCCCTGTCCTCCATCTGTCTGGCCGCCGCCATGTTCGGGCTCGAAATTTCCAGCGTGCCGGTGATTTTGCCGACACTGGCAAGCGTACTGCATGGCGATCTGCAGGATGCGCAATGGATCATGAATGCCTACACAATCGCCTGTACCACGGTGTTGATGGGCACTGGCGCCTTGGCAGACCGTTACGGTCGCAGGCGTATTTTCATCGCCAGCGTGCTGCTGTTTGGCGTCACCTCTCTCATCTGCGGCCTGGCGCGGAGCCTGGCCGTGCTCATCGTCAGCCGGTTTCTACAAGGTATAGGCGGGGGCGCCATGCTGATCTGCCTCATTGCGGTGCTCTCGCACCAGTTTCAGGAGGGGCAGGAGCGCAGCCGGGCTTTTGCCGCCTGGGGCGTAGTGTTCGGCGCCGGGCTTGGCTTCGGCCCCATCATCGGCGGGCTGCTGGCAAACTTCATCGGCTGGCGCTGGGTATTTCTCGCCCATGTGCCTTTGTCCCTGCTTACCGTTGCCCTCGCTTTCGGCAGCATCACGGAATCGCGCGACCCGCTGGCCAGACGGCTAGACCTGGCGGGTATCGTCACACTCGCGCTCGCCGTCTTCGGCCTGAGTTATTTCATCACGCAAGGACCCGTGCTGGGCTTCCTGAGTCCGCTGCCGCTCGGCGCCATCATCACCGGCGCCATCAGTTTCGGCTTGTTCGTCTGGGTGGAAACGGCACAGCCCCACCCGATGTTCGATTTCTCCGTGTTCAGGAACAAAAATTTCTCCGGCGCCATCATGGGCTCCATCGGCATGAATTTCAGCTTCTGGCCGCTCATGATCTATCTGCCGATCTATTTTCAAACCGGGCTGGGCTACGGCATCATCACCGCTGGCCTGTCCCTGCTGGCCTACACATTGCCCACACTGGTCATCCCGCCTTTCGCCGAACAGTTCTTGCGCCGGCACCAGCCAGGCGTGGTCATCCCTTTTGGCCTGTTCACCATTGGCCTCGGTCTCATCGCGATGTATGCGGGTAGCCGTGCCACGCACACCGGCTGGCTGACGATGCTGCCCGGCGCGCTGCTGGCCGGCACGGGACTCGGGCTGACCAACACACCTGTGACCAACACCACGACAGGATCTGTCTCCAGCAGCCGCGCCGGCATGGCCTCCGGCATCGATATGAGCGCCCGGCTGATTACATTGGCCATCAACATCGCCCTGATGGGGTTAATCCTGCAAAACGGCATTCAGCAATATCTGAGCCGTGAACTTGGCAACGTGCCGCAGCTGCATGCCCTGGCCGGCAGGCTGGCCGCCGGCCCGCTTGCGCCCGCCGACCTGAACCTCCTGACCACGGCCGCACCGCTCACCCCTGCTGCACTCGCCCATGCGGCACTGCTGCATGGAATAAGCACGGTCATGCTCTACGGGGGCATTAGCGCCTGGATTCTGGCCTTCGCCAGTTTCAGTGTTTTTGGTGTGCGGCGGCGCGCGGTCTAGTTCACCGCCGAACGGACGGCCACCGCCAACACACGCAGCGTGTTGCGGGTTTTCCGGTCCGGCGCGCTGGCGTACAGCACCACATCCCGAGACGGCAGCGACGGCAGGCCCAGCTGCCGCCCCATATCGATGATCCCTGCAGCGCCACGGGCTGGCGCAATACGTTTAGTCTCCCTTATAGGAAGGGACGCGCTTCTCCAGAAAAGCCGCGATCCCTTCCTTTGCATCCTGTGTCGGCGCGATCTGGGCGAATGCCGCCTCCTCGATCGCCAGCCCGTCATCGATCGACGCATCCATGCCGCGATGGATCGCCATCAACGCCGCCGCCAGAGTTGCCGGCAGTTTGCCCGCAAGTTCCGTTGCCAATGCGAGTGCGGCATCAAGAAGTTTTGCGCCCGGCAGAACGAGCTGCTCAAGGAGGCTTTAGGAAAAAATAGCTCGGCCATTTCAACGCCGCGAGATGGCCGAGACAGCTGTGGCAAGAAGTGGGATAAGCATTGCGCTAGCCTGCCGGACGTTCGGGGTGAGCGAGACGTGTTATCACTATGCACCGAAGCTGGCCGGCGAGAATGCGGAGATCGCTGATCTGCTGGTTGGACTGACACGGGCCAAACGGAGCTGGGGCTTTGGGCTGTGCTTTCTGTATTTGCGCAACGTTAAGGGGCACGTGTGGAACCACAAGCGGGTCTACCGCATCTATCGTTCGTTGGAGCTGAACCTTCGGATAAAGCCGCGCCCGCTCCTGCAACGGGATAAGCCCGGCGTGCTGACTGTGCCTAAGGCCGTGAACATTTCATGGTCGATGGACTTCATGGCGGACCGGCTGGGTGATGGCCGGGCGTTCCGATTGCTGAATGTGCTAGATGACTTCAACCGTGAAGGTTTAGGCATAGAAGTTGACTTTTCATTGCCGGCCGAGCGCGTGATCCGCAGCCTGGACCGGATCATAGAATGGCAGAGCTTGCCTGCGAGCATTCGTGTGGACAACGTCCTATATTGCGAACGGAAATTGGCGATTGGGCAAAGTATCTCTGTTGCGAGTTTGACCTCGCTTGGGTCGGCACGTCAACACAAAACCAAGCGGCTTCCACCTTACGAGGAATGGTTCT
>JAMFRU010000104.1 GCA_026224875.1 Acidocella sp. | reverse complement strand
GCTTCGAACACCTGCATTCTAGAGATTCTTTGCCCTACCATGGCCGCCTTATGCGGGGCGCTGCGCTACGCAAGGGCTCCGCGCCCCGCATTCCGAAGTCCGTAGCCTCGTTCGAAATGTGCTACGGCCCGGAATATATCAGTGGGAAGCTGCTGGCCTGGGCCGAGAAGCACTGCATCAGCATCCGGCACATCCAGCCGGGCAAGCCGCAGCAGAACGCTTATGTCGAGCGCTACAACCGAACGGTCCGCCATGAATGGCTCGACCAGCATATCATCGAAAGCATAGAGGAGGCACAAGACTACGCCACGCAATGGCTATGCGTTTCCGCAAGCGGTCATGGTGTCGAGCCAATTGTCTTTATGGTAGCCAGTCAGGATCAATCCGCTGATATTATAGAGAATATTAAGGGCGACCCGAGATGGCGGCTCAGGTGATGGGTGCGCCCCTGAATCGATTTGGCTCATTCCGCGTCAATTTCCGCCCGCTGGGCACTCAAAATCGCCGATGCAGGCTACTCCACGCAAGTATGAAATGAATGACGATCCTGGCCTAAGGTAAGTCCAACATAGGCGATTGTTTTCATTCAAGTTTTATGAGGCCTCTGCTGAGCCCAAAACTTTGCCAGAATTATCTATACTCTTGCCAAGATATAATAAAAATATAATATCAATAGAGTTTATAAGCTTTTTAGAAGAAGGTTCTGATGCATTCCATTATCCAGCCGGCTTATATAACGTCAGGCGCGCTTGTAGGTTTTCTTGTGGGGTTAACCGGCGTCGGCGGTGGAGCACTCATGACGCCGTTGCTGGTTCTGCTCTTCGGATTTCACCCGTCTACAGCCGTTGGCACCGATTTGCTCTTTGCATCCACGACAAAGGTGGTTGGCACGGCTATTCACAGCTCCGGCAAATCGGTCGACTGGAGCATCGTCGGCCGCCTCGCGACGGGATCGCTTCCGGCGACTATTCTAACGTTGCTTGCGATTCATCACTTCGGTGTGGAGAGCAAGGGCGTTGCGACGGCGATTTCGTTGACACTAGGTGTTGCGCTGATAATTAGCGCGGTGTCTTTGTTGGCAAAGGATAAGGTCATTGCGATTGCCGTCAAACGTAATCCGGACTTTGGGTTGCATACATCATTCTGGTTGACGGTGCTGGCGGGATTTGTCGTTGGGGTTTTGGTTTCGCTTTCATCTGTCGGCGCTGGTGCGTTGGGTACGATTGCACTTTTCTTTCTCTATCCGCGGCTACCTGTCGTCCGTATTGTTGGCTCCGATATCGCGCATGCGGTACCGCTGACGTTTGTGGCCGGTGTGGGCCATTGATTGTTGGCTTCTGTGAATTTTCATCTGCTTGAGTCGTTGCTGGTGGGGTCCATTCCCGGCATTATTGTCGTCAGCCTAGCCGCGCGTCATGCACCAGAATGGGTCTTAAAACCTTCGCTTGGTCTTATCCTGACCATCGTCGGCATAAAGATGCTCACGGCTTAGTTTAAGGCAGTCTCAGCGAGATAATCAACGGAGCAATCTCGGAGCAAGGAGCAATAGATGGACGCGGTTTTCCAAAGTGTGACTGAAGGTCTTCGAAAATTCGTGACCGTTGCAAATGGCTGGTTCTCTGCGCCGGAGCAAATCACTTTGGCCGAGAAGGATCGTGATCGCCTGATTGGTCACTACCGGTTGAAGGATGGCCAGGGCCTTGAGGTGACCTGGTCAGGTACTGGGTTCCGTATCGGAGGGCTGACGCAAGGGGAGCTATCAGCCATCGACAGAGCGGCTTTGTTTACGGGCAACGACCCAGAATTGGTTGTCAGATTTAAGTATTTGCAGAATGGGCGCTACACGTGCCTGGTAGCCACGCATCCTCTGCGTCTGACGATCATCGCGCTAAGGGGTTAAGGACCCCCTGTCATCAAACGGCCTCTCAGATCCTGCCGGGGCGTTGTGCCAGTTCCGCTTTCTCGTTGTGATGAGCTAGATTGTTGAGCGCACGCCAGCGCGCGAGAAAGACTGCGGCAGTGCCGAGGTTGGAGGTGAAGCCAGCTTGAAGGCTTCCAAACCCGGCCACAAACCCGCCGGCCACGGCAGCGAGATTAGCCAGGTAGACGGTCCGGTAATCAGCCTTGAGTTGGCCAAACCGCCGCTTCGCGGCGAGCCGGGCCGGCGATAAGGCGCGTAGGTCCCCACCGAGTAGAAGGATATCCGCAAAGTCATCAGCTAGTTTTTCGAGGCCGGCGATTGAAACGCTGACGGCGGCGGCCGCCCGGGTGGGCGCAGTGCTCGGATCTGTGCCATCCCCTATCCACACAGCGCGGGCGCTGAGCGAGCGCATCACTTCGGTTTTAGCGTTCGCCGTCAGCCCTCCGAACACTGCATCCAGCCCCAATTCCTCTGCACGCGCCTCGGCTTCCACCTGCGGCGCGGAAGAGAGGTAGACAAATCTTGTGTTGGGGAATTCGAGCCGTAGTGCTGCGACCGCATCGGTGGTCTCAAGGGGGCCGTTGCGCGCGAAGCGGACGAGGCCGAGTATGTTGCGGGCACGGGAGACAACGAAGCTGCGTGTTGCGGGGTCGGTTTGCGGCAGTGCGGCTTCCGCCTTCAACTGTGCCGCGAACGCTGCATTAGGCGCATACAGCCCGCGCTTCAGGGCCGAAGCCGGCGCCATGACGCGAATTTCCGAACCGGTTTCATCACGGAATAAAATCGTCCCGGCCTGCCGGCGGTAGTCGCTGCCCTGTGGGATGACGATCCGCCGCCGTTTCGCCTCCCGCTTCAGTGCGCCCGTGCGCGGATCGTCGCCGCCGGCCAGGGCGGCGGCAACAAAGCGCAAAGTCTCGTTACCAGCGGTCCGATCCTGACTTAATATTTCAGAAACCTGCACGCGGCGCTTAACAAAGTTCACGCCGTCATCGAGGACGATGATATCGGCGGCAAGCAGCCGGTCCAGCGCCGCCGGGTTGCGGATAAGCGCGCCGCCGGAAAGGGCTTCGGCGACGGCGGCCAGAGCAGACAGATGCGCACTCAAACGCGGGGCGGAAAGATAATCCGGCCGGATGATCACCTGGGAATATCTTGGCGTTCTTGTCACAGCCAGCATGATCAGGGCAGCAAGCAAAGCTGGTTTTGCATTGCGGTGGCCGGCCCGGTCCACATCCTGCGTGGATGGTAGATTGCTGATGGCGCGGCGCGGTAGCAAACGCGCCAGCGCGGCGCCTGCCGTGGCGTGGCCGGCATGGGTTATGCGGATGGAGATATTGCCATCACCGACAAAGGCGCCGGCATAGACCGGATCGCCAGGCAATTTATCGGCACCGCCGCGCCCGCCGGTCAGAAAAGACTCGTGTACGGAGGCCAGGCCTTCGACAACCGCGCCATCCGCCGGGATGTAGTCACCCTTGCGCGCGGTGATGATCATGCCGGGCCGCAGTGCCGCGATATCGATCTCGACCTCACCGGCCTGCCCTTCACTCAGCCGGGCCCAGATCTGGCGGCGCCTTTGCGGCGCGAAAAGCCGATTTTCACTGCTGATGGCGAGATGATTGCTGAGCGCCGGCCAGGTTTGTGTGACGGTTGAGAACAGGCTGGAGGCGAAGGGCAGCCTGAAATAGAGGAGGAAGCTGAATCCCAATGTGTACATCGCCGGCAGGCCGATGCGGCGGCGGCGCAAGTCACGGATGGCGGCTATGACATTGGGTAGGTTGTACAGGGCCACCGCGGCGGTGGCCCAGGGCAGCAAAGCGAGGCGGAAGAACTGCGCTGTGAAGGACAAAGCGAGTAGGGAGCCGGCAACAGCCAGTTTGCGCGGCAAGGGCGGGGAAGGGGGGCCTACCAGTAAACCGGCCCAGGAATCGTCTAGGAACCGCAACAACTGCTCCGGGGAGATGAGTTGCGGGTCGTAAACGATGATCACGCTACCCCAAAGCCGGATGGAGCGCACCGAAACCACGCCGCGCACGGAGCCGAGGCTCTCCAGCACACGGGATTTGATGTCCCTGTCCCTGAGCAGGGGATGGGCGATGCGGATGCGTTCCGAGGCCAGTGCGCGGACGCGGAAGGTGGTCAAGGTCTGGCCGAAGCGGCTGATGCGCACGGGCAGGCCCGGGGCCGGGGGTTGCAGCGGCAGTCTGTCCGCGCGGATTTCGCGGGAGGGCTCAGGCACCTGCTTTTGCCGCAGCAGGGCGCCCAGGCGCTGCCAGATCTGGCCCGGTATGGCGTTGCTGGACACGATGAACGTCACCAGCCCCCTCTCGCCTCTGATGGTCGCGGATTTGACCTCGGGCAAAGAGAAGGCCAGCTCCAGCAGCCGGCGTGTGGCGGCGGATGTTTCGCCGCCGAACAAAGCGTCATTCTGCAGGATCAGCTGATCACCGATGATGCGGACAGATGGCGGCGTTGCGCCCGATGTACGGGGTAAATTCTTCGTCACGGGCGGCATTGAACAATCCTGCAAAAAACCACTATCTCTATTATTATAGTTGACTATCCGGGTGATGTCATTAAATTGTCATACCTTGTACCGCCTTTTTACGGGGGTTTGCATATGGCGCTCAAGACGGTTTCCCACGCGGCTGAGCAGGGTTTGCCAGCTGGAAAGCGGTTGGTGCGGCTAGGCCAATCCTCCGTTGCCGGATTTTCCGCCGTCTATGCGGCCGTGGCGCGATTGCTGATCGGCGGTGCTGAGGATGTTGCGGACGCTGCCGCGGCGCGGCGGTTGCGGGAACTTAATGCGGCGGCCGCAAGGCAGTATGTCAGCGGTACAAAACCGCCCCGATCGAGGAGTTAAGGTTCCGCCATGTCATCCCTGAAGACGCGCCTCGCGGCGCAGCGCAACCGCTCCGGCATTGCGCGGCCGGAATTGGCCGCCCCTTTGGCTCCCGTGCGGACGAGGGCTGTTGGCAAACGGCGATTGCAATCTGGCGCTTTCGTCGATGCCGCCGAGCCTGGCAAGATCGAGATTTTTGGCGCGGCCTTTCTCTCCGATCCGACAGGGCCGACGGGAAGGTTGTTTTTTGAGCGGGCATTTTCGGCTGATGCCGTGCGCAGCGTCTTCATCGATGGGCAGCGCGGCAAAGCGGAGATCCATTACCGGTTCGGCGATGACGGCCCGCAGGAAGAAGTCCAGAATATTTCGAAGATCATCAGCGGTGCCGGGGAAATCTCCATGCAGCGCAGATTGCCATCGACCTTCGGCCATGGCGCCGGCGGCCAGGTTTATTTGCAGCGCTATGGCAATCAATTATCCGGCTGGAAAATCAAGCATGAAATCACCGGGCGCATCCGGTTTGAAAATCCCATTCTGATCCGCAGGCGGGCCTTGCGGCAGGCGATTGAAGGCGAGCTGGTCAATGCCTTGGGGATCGATAGATTTTCGGTTCAGGAATTCACGGGCACGGTGCTTGTGCATTACAATACGCGGCAGATCCAGAAGCATCAGATTATCGCCCTTTTGGACTCCGCTCTGGAAAGGACCGAGGATTTTGCGGTGGCGCCGATCGATTACGATCTGCCCGTGGCACTGGCGACGGTGGCTGTTTCCGGCCTGAGCAGGTTTGCCTTCCCCTGGCTGACGCCGCTGAGTGCTGTGTTGTTCATGTATTCGGTGATCCCAAGCTTCAAGGGTGCCTACGACCTGCTCGTCAAGGAGAAGCGGCTCGGGGTCGACGTACTGGATGCCATCGTCGTTGCCGCCTGCCTGGTGACCGGTCAGATCCTCGCCGGCTCGGTACTGGCGCTAACGCTGAGCGCGTCCCGCAAACTAGTGGAGCGAACCGAAAGCAACTCCAAACGCATGCTGTTGAATGTGTTTGGCAAGCAAGCGCGCTTTGTGTGGCTGGATGCCGATGGAACGGCGGTTGAAACGCCGCTTGAGAAGGTCAAGCCCGGCGACATCATTATCGTCCATACCGGTGAGTCCGCGCCGGTGGATGGTACAGTATTTGATGGCATGGCGATGATTGACCAGCATGCGCTGACGGGGGAATCCGCACCGGTGGAGAAAACCGCGGGCGATGAAGTCTTCGCCGGGACCACGGTGATTGCCGGTAAGATCCGGGTGTCGGTGACCAGCGCCGGCGCTGAGACCACTGCCGCCCGGCTTACGAAAATTCTGAACGAGACCTCTGGGCACACGTTGAAGGCACAATCCAGCGGCCAGAAGCTGGCGGATCGTGCGGTTATACCGACTTTGGCCCTGGGTGGCGTCAGCTTGGCCTTGCGTGGCGCTTCCAGCGCCGTTGCGGTTGTGAATTGCGATCTCGGCACCGGTATTCGCATGGCGGCACCCATCGCGATGCTGTCTTCGCTCACGCTTGCGGCGCAGCAGGGCGTGCTGGTGAAATCCGGCCGGGCGCTGGAGGCGATGAGCGAGATTGATACTTTTCTGTTCGACAAGACCGGAACGCTGACGCGCGAACGGCCGGAGGTGGGCAGAATTCTGACCTTCGGCAAGCATGATGAGAATACCATACTAAGCTGGGCTGCGGCAGCGGAAAACAGGTTCAGCCATCCGATCGCGAAAGCCATTCTCGATAAATTCCATACGCTCGACCTGGAGATGCCGCAGACCGACGAGACCAAATATGCGGTTGGGTATGGTGTGACCGTGGGGGTGGACGGCCATATCGTCCGGGTCGGCAGTGCGCGCTTCATGGCGCATGAAGGTATCAAGCTTCCCGCCTCGCTCGACCGGGAGATTGAGGAGGTCCATGACGAAGGGCACTCGCTGATCATGATCGGGGTGGATGGCGAGCTTGGCGGCGCGCTGGAATTGCGCGCGGCGGAACGCAATGAAGCTCAGCTCGTGATTTCGGGCCTACGCGCGCGCGGGGCCAAACATCTTGCCATCATCTCCGGCGATCATGAACGGCCAACGCGGAATTTAGCGAATCGCCTTGGCATGGACCGCTATTTTGCTGAGGTATTGCCTCAAGATAAGGCGCGCTATGTGCGGACATTGCAGAAGGAAGGCCGAAAGGTCTGCTTTATTGGCGATGGTATCAATGACTCGATTGCTTTGAAGCAAGCGGATGTCTCGATCTCGTTGCGCGGTGCGTCGAGCATTGCGACGGATACGGCGGAGATCGTGTTCATGGAAGAAAGCCTGGAGAAACTTCTGCAGCTCTATGACATCTCCAAGGATTTACAACGGAATATCAAACGCAGTTGGCGGATGATTGTGGGGGCTAATGCGCTCTGCATCGGCGGCGCACTGTTCGGCAATTTCGGTGTCATGCATTCGATGGTTTTCAACCAGATCGGCGGAATGGCAGCCGTTGCCAACGGGCTCATTCCTCTACGCAAGGCCTCTGCCCTGCAACGGGAGAAGGATGAGCTGACAGCGCTTCTCGCCGCGCAGCTAGGTTGACGATTTCAAGGCATCTGAAAGATAGTTGCTGAGCGATCGGGCGAAGCGAGTCTGGCTTGTCGCAATCGATCCTAGACCGTGCTAAAATTCTGCCGGCCGCCGCTTTTTTGGCGGCGGCCGGCGCAGTAAAACCGGACGAATTAACGCTTGGTGGTCCGTGTGGCTTTTGCCTTCACCGGGGCCTTGCGGGCGGCTCGAACCGGGGCGGCGGGCTCGTCCTCTTCCTCCAGCTCCAACTCCTCTGCCGAATCGGTCAATTCACGGCGTTTGGCTTTACGTGCCGCGGTTTTGGCGATGGCGGCGTCAAACCCTTCATCGGCGCCATCCTCAAAGCCTCTGCGGAAAACGTTTCCTTCCGGCAGCAGTTCAACCAGGAAGACAGCGCCGAAGACGACACCGAATGCCAGGCCATAGGTGGCATGGTAGGCGCCGGAATGCGCAGTTTTTTTGACCCGCTTTGCTGCAGCCTTGGCGGTGGCTTTCGCGTTGCCGGCAGCGTCTCCTAGCGATCCCGCGGCCGACTCAATGGCTTCGCCCAAACTGTTCAGTGGATCGGCATGCTTAGTCGTTGATTGAGCGCTCATAAATTTTAATCTCCTTGTTTAACGAAGCGTGTAACGAATTGTTTAGCGAACTTATTGCATAGTCAAAAACTTGTCGATATGGCCGGGCCGGCCGCTCAATTCTCCTTGAACACATCGATGATGTCTTTTGCACGGGATTTTTGCACCGTCACAAGCCAGCCGACACTGAGCAGCATGAAGCCGAAGAATATCCAGATGAGTATGTTGGACGGGTAGGTCGGCGGTGCAAATGTAGCGGAGCCCGGTATGCCAATCGTTCCCAGTATGGGGACCACCATGAACAGCACGGAAAGTGCAGAGATGAGCAGTGCGCGTTTGGTGAGTTTGCCGCGCTTGTATAGATGGATGGGGGCGGCAAGTGAGATTAGCATATAGGCGACAAGGAAGCCGAAGCTGCACAACGTGCCGAAATAGCCTTGTGCATCGTAATCAGAGACGCCGAACAACGACAGGCTGAGCGTGACCAGCAATGTGAGCAAGGCGGCAGAGCCGATGGCGAAGTAGGGGGATTTGGTGCGCGCGTGCACCTTGCCAAGGGCCTTTGGAACTAACTCGTGCCGCGCCATGGAAAAGATGATCCGGCCGGTGGCATTGATCGAGCCGAGCGTGCAGGAGAAGAAACTCAGCAGTACGCCGACGCTGATGAATTCTCCGAGCCAAGGCAGGTTGTAATGGCTGGAAAGGACAGACAGCGGCAATTCGGTTGTTGCAAGATTAACATGCAGGCCCTGGAAACCCAGAACCACCACATAGGCCATAAATATGAAAACGCCGCCGGACAGCAGCACGCTCTGCGTGATCGAGCGTGGAATCGAGCGGAGCGGATCCTTGGCTTCATCACCGAGCGAGGTTGAGCTTTCGAAGCCCGAAAAACCGAAGACCACGAGCACCACGCCCACCAGCACCCCGCCGGGGCTCGTGCCGGAGAGGGTCAGCTGCGCGCGATCGATCATGAAACCCTTGTGCCGCAGGATCACGATCCCGAGCGCCAGTATCGCAACGATTGCTGCACCTTCAAGGAACAACATGGTTTTGCTTGAAAGCCGGATGTCGCCAGCGCCGAAGATGAACACCAGAACGACCGCGGCCGTCGAAAGCACCAAAGGGGGAATATCCAGCCCGGCGCTGGCGAGTAGGCTGTTCATGGCAAGGGCAAAACCGCAAAGTGTGGACATGCCGGTAACCATATAGCCGAAGAGCAAGGCACAGCCGCCGATCAGCCCGAATGTCGGTCCCAATCCCGTGAAAATATAGCTGTAAAGCGAGCCGGAGGAAGAGGAATGGCGCGCGAACTGGTTAATGTTCAGGCTGACCAAAGTCAGACCTAGCATGCCAAACAGAAAGCTGAGCCAGGTGCCGTTGCCAGCAGAGGCGAATATCAGGCCGAGAACGGCGGCAGGTACGGTGGATGGCGCGATTACCGAGACCGATTGTGCCAGGACTTCAGGATAGCTGAGGCACTCGGCCCGCAGGCCCGGCGCCGGTGGTGTCTCCGCATAAACAACTCCAACCGGAGGCACCATTCACTTCTCTCCTGCGTCAGACCATTCGTACAATCGTCTCACCACCCTCTATCGTAGGCCGCCTTCTGTCGTAGATTGACACCCGTGCTCATAATCCATACTATACCCACTATATTTGTAGAGTAAAGGCTTTATGTCACTAGTATGACAATGTATAGTCCGATTAAGGCAATTGAAAGAATTGATTCAATCAGCCGTAAAAATCTATCAAACATTGATTCTCTGAGGTTTTCTTGGGGCAGTCCGGTGTCGGCGCGCGCCACGCTCATCGCCCGGCTGCGGGGGGTGTTAACCGACCATCCCAACACAAGGGAGTTTTCGGTTCACAAGCTTATCGACGCCCTGCAAACCGATGCTACACCGTCAGCCTTGGTGATGTTTTCCGCGGCTGGGCTTTTTGAAATTCCTGATGCCGCCAGCGTTTCCGGCCGCATGATCAGCGCGCTTGGCGCGGGGCTGGCGCTGGGCCGGCGTAGCATAACCCTGCCGCGGCGGCTGCTGCGGCGGAAGATTCCGCGCAACTCCTTATCTATTTTGGTCCAAGGAATTGTCTCGGCCATGGACACGGCAGGCGGCAAACTGCGGGAGCGCTGGAGCTGGGTGTTCCACCCGGCGATGAGCGTAGCGCTTGGGGTGATGCTGTTCCTGCTCGGCATCGTCAGCATGGCGCCGGTGATCGGTGGCGGGATTCAGCACGCGGCTTCGGCTTTTTTGATAGGCATCGGTCTTGCCGAACGGGATGGGCTCACGGTCATGATCGGTGCCGTCGCCGGCATGGCCTCGATCGCTTTCGCAGTTTTCAGCGTCATTACGGGACGTAAGCTCTGGAGCCGGGTAAAATCCTGGCTGGTCCGCTGCGTGCGCCGGCTGCATCTGAATTTCCTGGCGAGCCTGCTCGACAGGATCAGCGATGGGCTGGGGGATTTGGTGCGCATTCGCTGGGGTGGGTTGCTTTTGCTGCTGGTAACCCCCGGTGAGCCTGGTGTTGCGCAGCGTATGGGCGAGTTTGGTGGACGGTTGAAGCAGCGGGCGCAACTGGCACTGATTGCCACTGGTCTAAACGAATCCGCATGCTAATCTCAGCGCATGAAGCTTGAGCAATTCTATGTATTTCCGATCCAATCCACGCTGAATGCACAAAAGCGCAAAGTAATCGACGCGCAAATCAACGACAATGCGAAGCTCTTCGAGCAAACAGTGGAATATAAATGGCTGAAGCGGGGCGAGGAAAAGTTTCTGCGCATCTTGGCTGACCCGGTGACAGTCGAGATCGTGTTTCATGACGATCGCGTCGAGCTCTACGGTGCTGCACCTGCCTGGGCGCGCGTGCTGTTTACCAAAGCGCGTAAAAAGGAACTTCAAGAGCGCATTCAGGATGTCCTGCTTGCCGCGGGCTTTGTACAGTAGGCATTTTTGTACACGATTATCCGTTCAGCGGAGCGAGCGGTGATCTGTGGTAAGGTAAGGGCAAAAACTCAACGCCGGCGCCGGACAAAACTGCTAAAACCTAATCCCACCGCCGTAGCAGTGGCTCCCAATATTGCAGCATAAAGCTTGATAGCTTCGATTTTACGCTTCCCCGGATCGAATGGCTTTTCGGCAGTCCTGGTCACTTCCTGTGCAAGGACTCTGTCACGCCGCATTTGCAAATAGCTGCGATGGTCCAGGTGCCGATCAAGCCAGTCGAGCATTCTGGCATAAGTTACGTTGATCCGTGCCGCCATCGCCTCCGAGCCGCCGCGGTCGGGATGATGAATATGCATCAACTGGTCGCGCTGACGCCGCAACTCGGTTCGAGAGAATGCCTGTTCCCGGTCCAACCCCATCCACGCAACGTCACTGAAGAATTGCGCGCGGCCGTAGCGGTAGGGCGATAAAATCTCGTCGCGGTTACGGCTGCTCAAAGGATCACCCTATCCAACCTGCAAAGCTGTGAAAGCAATTTGTTCCTCGGCCCACCGGGCATTCACCAGCATTTAAACGATGTATGTCAGCTTTAGTAAAGGCAAAATATGCCATGGCCTCACTCACAAATCAGTTCGGGCCTGCGCCACGTGGCTTCGAACGATCCGGGCGTCGTGCATATCACAAATCATATAAATAATAGTTGTTGTCGGTCTTCCTCCGATGGTCTTGACCCCTTAGTCCTGGCTCTACAAATCATATGAGACCGAGGGCGGAACACACACGCCTGCTATTTTGCCTGTGCCCGATTCGGACGCTGGAATTGCTGACGCCTATCTCAATGTGAAGGATGTCGTACCGACCTTCTTGGAGCTTGCCGGCGTACCGGTGCCGGGAAGGAGCTTTGAGGGCCGTTCGGTCGCGGCGCTCGAAGGGCGGAGTTGGGCACCCTATCTGCGGAAGACGGTAACGCAGGTCTATCCGGCCGATGCCATGATTGTGCATGAGCTGATGGGATCGCGTGCCGTGCGCCAAGGCGAGTGGAAGATAACCGACAGAGGTAACGGCCGCTGGCTGCTGTTTAACATCGTTCAAGACCCAGGTGAGACCCGAGACCTGAGTGCTGCGGAGCCTGAAATAAGGTTAGGCTGATTGCCGCATACGATGCGTATGCCAGGGATGTTGGCGTTATCATGCGTGAGGACCGGCCGCTACGAGATTGATCGTTTCCGCACACGGGAAGGTTTTTTATTCGTATCGGATATTTTCTGCCGAATTGCTTCGTCTGAGGGTGATGACTCCACCAGTGCCAGAGGCTGGATTCTACGCCATAGCCTGATATGAATGCTCTAGGTGTCGAAACAAAAACCAACGTCAGACGAGATAATAGAGCTTCTCGGCATTTATTTTATTAATCTGATCGGGTGATGCGCTTTGGCGGGAACCACCCTCGTCGCGCTTAGCATAAGCGTAGCGCACGGCCTTCAATGTTGCTGAGTATTCCCTGTCCTCTTCAGGGAATATCTGAGATACGGGGAACCACGCTTCAAGGCCAACCTTTTTTAAACCGCGTAGCGTGTCCGCACGGATGCCGGCAAGAAGAACTGTCACGCCTCTGGCACTCTCTTCACGGAGGAAATGTTCGAGACGTTCGATGCAGACCACATCTGGGTTCCTCACGCGCTTCAATCTCAAAACGAGAAACTGGCTACCCTGGGTCTCAATCCGGTCTTTTAGCGTTTCGAGATAGCGATCGAGATCGGGAGCGGCTCCAAAGAAGAATTCACCCTCAAGATCATAAATGATAATCGACGGATCGACGGTGTCAGATGGCAACCTTTCACGAACGACACGTTCTGGTGTGACAAGCAGCTCTGATCCTTTCAACTTGGCGGCACGTGGTACAAAAAGGAGAATAGACAAGGCAACGCCTGTCAGCACAGCGGTATCGAGACTAAAAATAATGCCTACGCCAGCTGTTACGATTACGAGAAGAGTGTCGTAATTTGAGGCGCGTAGCGTGTAACGCAAGCGTTCAAAATCGACCAGCCTCACAGCGATGACAAGCAAAATACCGGCAAGCGCCGGCGTGGGAATGTAGTGCAGCAACGGCGCAAATAGCAGCAGGGCAATGGTTATGGTTGCTGCCGCAATGATTCCCGTGAACCGGGTGGCGGCACCGGCCTGAAAATTGACAGCAGACCGCGTCAACGATCCGGAGCTCGGCAGGCATTGGAAAAAGCCGCCGGCCAGATTGCCGAGTCCCTCGGCTAAAATTTGGCGGTTATAATCAAGCTTCTGTTTGCTTTGGTTGGCGATGGCTTTGGCGATAGAAAGCGCCTCGATCAAGCCTATAAATGCAATCGCAAGCGCACCTTCCGACAGGTTCGGCAACCAAGCCGGATCAAGGACAGGAATATGGAACGTCGGCAGGCTGGCCGGAACCTTGGCCGCAACCGCGACGGCAGTGTGTCCCCCAAGATGAGGGATCGACCATCCAGCGAAATATGCAATGAGGCTCGTGATCACGAGCACCAACAGCATATCGATTTGAGGCAAGCGATATTTGCGCACAATCTTGCGTAGCGCGATTGCCAGAACAATCGCGGTGACACTTAACGTCACCGCGCGCCAATTGATATGGTCACCGTAGAGCAGAGTAAGCCAGAGCGAGTGCAAGAACTCCATATGCGCGTTGCCTTTATTATGCAGGCCAAGCGCATTTGGAATCTGGCCGACACCGAGTTGGAAGCAGGCAGCAACCAAGAAGCCAATGATAACGGATTCCGATATATAACGCGTTAAATCTCCGAGCTTGAAAATGGCGATGAGGATCTGGATGGCGCCAGCCATGGCGGCCAGCAGGAACAAAGCTTCTTGCACAGCCAAGTGGTTTTCCGGGTCAAGGAAGGCAAGCGAGCTGAAGACCAGGAGCGAAATTGCGCTTGTAGGACCGTTGATGAGGTGGGAAGATGAGCCAAAAATGGCGGCGACCGTTGCCACGACGATTGCCGCATATAGGCCGAACCGTGGATCGACGCCGGCAATTAGCGCATAAGCTACGCTCTGGGGCAAGGAAATTGCAGCGACCGTTAAGCCCGCGATAAGATCGCGGCGGCCTTTGGTCAGATCATATGACAATGCCAAACCCATAATTGCCCTCGGCTGATGTGGTTGTAATGCGGGTTAGAAGCTTAATTCGTTTTGCTAGGCAGAATGTCAGAAACGATACCGTCTGGGGCGAAGAATTTCACCTGCGCGTCTGACCAATCTTTCGCGATGGCGGTAACGGGAAACAGCTTTATATTCTGAAAAGTGCTGGCATATTTTGCTTGAATTGTCGGATCGACAGGCCTGTAGCCGGACCGGGCGATAATATCCTGTGCCTGGTCGGTAAAGAGGTATTCCAGATAGGCCTGTGAGTAGGCTGCTTTGCGCGCGTTTGCCAGATTTGCATCGACCCAGGCGACAGCTGGCTCAGCGAGGATGCTAACCGGCGGATAAACAATCTCAAAATCGACTTTATCCGCGGCGACTTCCTGTAATGCCTGGTTTTCCCAGGCGAGTTGGACGTCGCCGGTATTTTCGACCGTGAAGGTGGTTGTGGCGCCGCTGGCGCCGACATCATAGACGGCGACGTGCTGGAAAAGAGCTTTCAGATAGGTAGTGGCGTCGGCTTCGCTGCCACCGCGCGTGGTAATGGCGCCCCACGCCGCGAGCACACTTAGCTTTCCACTCCCAGAGGAGTTCGGGCTTGGCATGATGATCGAAACGCCGTTCTGGATCAGATCGGGCCAGTCTCGTATATGTTTTGGGTTTCCCTTGCGCACGACGAAAACGATCGTCGACGTATAAGGAATGGAATTATTTGGCAGCCGGGTTTGCCAATTGGCAGCAATGAGACCGTGTTTGGCTAGGCTGTCCACATCCGTAACGAGGCCAAGCGTTACGACATCGGCCTTTTGTTCACCACTGATGACGCTTCGAGCCTGACGAGAGGAGCCGCCATGCGATTCTATGATGTGAAGTTTTATTCCCGTTTGTTTTTGATATTGCGCGATGAACTGCTGATCTAGTGCTGTATAAAGCGCACTCGTGGCGTCGTAAGAGACATTCACGATGTCCTGCGAGGTGTTATGTGGCCAATTTTTACCGATGATCAAACCGGCAGCCACAAGAACGGCTATAGCTCCAAATAGGTTTAACCAGGAGACGTTTCGCGCAAGACGTCTAACGACCGATCGATTGGATGAGTTCACTTCAATAATGCCTCTTCGAGTACCTTACAACACTTTTTATATAGGAATAGTAGGAAGATTTTATTTGCGTGTCAACAATGGCAAAAGATGTGGCGGATGGTAAGCTGATGAGACAGGTTATCTCGAAGACACGACCTGCCGCGTGCTGCAGGATTTTGGATTAACTCAGCAAGCGGAATGGCAGCGATCCGGAGCAGGCGCATTCGGCCGGAATGCCCACGATGGGCGCAAGGCGTCCCGCTGCTACGGATGGTCGTTAGTGGACGGTCCGCTTCTGGTCCGCAGGAGTGTGAAGCAGACATCGGGTCAGTCATCCATGCCACCCTCAACGGGCAAGCTTGAGTAGGTTAAGAGGGATGATTCCGGACTAGGGTCAGGACTCATTCTTTGAGGTAGAAGGCGACAGTGGCTGCGATGCAGATGGCTGAGAAGAATGTGTGTGCACATCGGTCGTAGCGTGTGGCGATGCGGCGCCAGTCTTTGAGCTTGGCGAACATGTTCTCGATCTTGTGGCGCTGGCGATACAGGATTTTGTCATAGTCGAGTGCCTGCTTGCGGCTTTTGGTTGGGGGAATGCAGGGCACGATGCCCTCCGTGGCAACAAGGGAGACGCCATGGAAACAACAAAATGACACCGCAAAAGCAGTCAGCAGTTAATGGTTGCTACGCTCCTAAATCGTCTCAGCAAACCGCAGCAAATACCCATCCGGATCCTGCACCAAAAACTCGCGCTGCCCCACCTCATACCAAGCCTCAACCGGTGCCTGGTATAATCCCCACCCCGCCGCCGCCAACGCGCTCAAAATCGGCGCAATCGCCGGCACCACCATCTGCAAGTTAATCCCCCGCCCAAACGGCGGCTGCATCTCACCCGTTTCCCAGCTCCCATCCCGCCCGCACAGCATCACCTGCAGCTCACCGCGCGTAAGATACACAAACCCCGGCCGCTCATACGCCACAACAAACCCCAGTAAATCGCACCAGAACCGCACGCTGCGCACCAGATCGCTCACCAGCAGCTCCGGCACCAGCGCCGCCCACCGCTCCGGCGCCGCCCCTTTGCCCGCCAAAAACCCACCTGCCATATCGCCACCCCCTGCTTGCCTAATCCCGCAACCTCGCCAATATCCCGCCCAGCATCACAAGGAGCAAGGCGATGAAAACAATTCTGGTCACCGGCGCCACCGCGGGTTTCGGCGCCGCCTTCGCCCGCCGCCTCGTGAGTGACGGCCACCGCGTCATCGCCACCGGCCGCCGCCTCGAACGCCTGGAAGCCCTCGCCGCCGAACTCGGCGAAAACCTGCTCCCCCTCCAGCTCGACGTCACCGACAAAACCGCCGTCGCCGCCTTCCCCGCGTCCCTGCCCGAAGCCTGGCGCCAGATAGACGTGCTGATCAACAACGCCGGCCTCGCCCTCGGCCTCTCCCCCGCCTGGGAAGCCGATCTGTCCGACTGGGACACGATGATTGCCACCAACGTCACCGGCCTCATCCACATGACCCGGGCCGTGCTCCCGCAAATGGTCGCCCGCGACGACGGCATCATCCTCAACCTCGGCTCCGTCGCCGGCGTGTACCCCTATCCCGGCGGCCATGTATACGGCGGCACCAAAGCCTTCGTGCAGCAATTCTCCCTCAACCTGCGCGCCGATCTGGTGGGCAAAAACATCCGCGTCACGGACATCGAACCCGGCATGGTCGGCGGCTCCGAATTTTCCAAAGTCCGCTTCGACGGCAATGAGGCCCGCGCCGCCGCCGTATACGCCGGCATCACCCCGCTCAGCCCGGAAGACATCGCCGAAACCGCGTCCTGGCTCATCTCACTGCCCCGCCACATGAACATCAACCGGATAGAGATGATGCCCACCTGCCAGGCCGCCGCCGCCTTCGCCGTCAAACGCAACTAGACAACCCCACCGCGCACCCGTAACGTGAACACACTCTTAACGGGTGTTTCATGTCCATTGCGCGCGTCAATAGTTTTGCCTTCGCCGGCATCGACGCCCAGCGTGTCGAAGTGCAGGTGCAAATCGCCACCGGCCTGCCCAATTTCCTCGTCGTCGGCCTGCCAGACAAAGCCGTAGGCGAAGCCCGCGAGCGTGTCCGCGCCGCCCTTACCGCTATGGGCCTCGCCCTCCCGCCCAAACGCGTGCTGGTCAACCTCGCCCCGGCTGACATGCAGAAAGAGGGCAGCCATTTCGACCTGCCCATCGCTTTGGCCGTACTCGCCGCCATGGACATTCTCCCCCGCGAAGAGCTGGCCGAATTCGCAGCCCTCGGTGAACTCTCGCTCGATGGCCGCATCAACCAGGTCGCCGGCGTGCTCCCCGCCGCCATCGCCGCCGCCGGGCGCGGCCTTGGCCTCATCTGCCCCGAATCCCAAGGCTCCGAGGCCAGCTGGGCCGGCGACCTAACCGTGCTCGCTGCCCCGGACCTGCTCTGCCTCATCAATCATTTCCGCGGCACCCAGCTCCTCTCAGCCCCACCACCCGGCCAGCTCGGCACCGGCACCAAATACGCAGACCTCGGCGACATACGTGGCCTGGACTCCGGCCGCCGCGTGCTGGAAATAGCCGCCGCCGGCGCCCACAACCTGCTCCTCATCGGCCCGCCCGGCGGTGGCAAATCCATGCTCGCCGCTCGTCTGCCCGGCCTGCTGCCAGACCTCACCCCGCGCGAGGCTTTGGAGGTCAGCATGGTCCATTCCGTCGCCGGCATGCTGTCAGACGGCCGCCTCGTCACCCGCCCGCCCTTCCGCGAGCCGCATCACTCCGCCAGCCAGGCCGCCATCGCCGGTGGCGGCAACCGCGCCAAGCCCGGCGAAGTTTCACTCGCCCACCGCGGCGTGCTGTTCCTTGACGAAATGCCCGAATTTCCCCGCGCCACGCTGGAGGCTTTGCGCCAGCCCATGGAAGCCGGCCACACCACCGTCAGCCGCGCGGCTGCGCACGTCACCTACCCCGCCCGCTTCCAGCTCGTCGGCGCCATGAACCCCTGCCGCTGCGGCTATCTGGATGATGCCGGCCGTGCCTGCGGCCGCGCCCCGCGCTGCGGCGAGGACTACCAGTCCAAACTCTCCGGCCCGCTGCTCGACCGCATGGATCTGGTCATCGACATCATTCCCCTCAACGCCTACGACCTCACTTGGCTGCCCTTGGGCGAATCCAGCGCACAGGTTGCCGCACGCGTGGCCGAAGCCCGCGCCCGCCAGCGCCACCGCGGCGGTGCTGACGGCCCGTGGACCAATGCCGAAGCCAGCCCGGATATTTTCCTCATCGACGACAAAGCCAGAGATTTTCTGGAAATGGCCGCAACCAAACTGCGCCTCTCCGCCCGCGGCTTTACCCGCTCCTTGCGCGTCGCCCGCAGCATCGCGGATCTCGACCGGCAGGATAACATCCAGCAGCAGCACATCGCCGAGGCCCTACGCTACCGCCACCGCATGCCCAAACAGGCCACGCTACAGCGTCAGGCTTGAAGAAGAAGCAGTTACTTTTTTGCAAAAAAGTAACGCAAAAAACTTTTGGCCTTGTGGGCGTTGGACCGTTCAACGCCCACAAGGCCAAAAGTTTTTGGTGCAGCTTTTTTCAAAAAGCTGCCGCTTACTTATCAAGCCCCGATGTTCCCCTTGGAACATCGGGGTAACCTCCGTGCCAAAAACACAGCCCTACGCCTTACCCAAAACCCCCGCCACGGCAGCGTTAAAATCCTCCATCCGATGCTCAGCGCCAATCCGCGCCAAAGCCCCTTGCCGCAAGCTCAACCACAACGCCTCATCGCGATACAAATGCGCAATCGCCTGCGCAAACAAAGCCGGATCGTCCGCAGGTGCCGCCAGAATCTCGGCCGCCCCCCAGCCCAACTGCCCCGCCAGCAACGCGCTCGCCACACAAGGCAAACCGTGAGCCGCCGCCTCGTAAATCTTATACGGTGTTCCAGCCGCAAACCGTGCCGGCGCCACGAACAGCCGCGCTGCGTTATAAAGCGGCGTTACATCACTCAGCTCGCCATGTAATTGCAAAAACCCGTGCCCTGAAAATTCGCTCAAATCGATATCCCGCGCCACATGCCCCACCACATGCAACACCGGTGACTTGCCAAAAATCTTGACCAATTCGGGCAAAATTCGCGCCACATAAAACCGCAGCGCATCATGGTTCGGGCTACCAGCCTCATGTATCGCCCCGACAAACAGCAACCCCTCACGTGCCGCAAAACCCGCAGGCGTAGGTGCCACCGTCCGCGCCGTTCCCAGCACCGAAACCTTCCTAACTTTGCCCTTACGCAGCAACGAGGCCTCGGCCGCATTCACCGCCAGCACTGCATGTGCCTTACGTGCCACCTCGCATTCCGCCGCCAGCGCCGCCTTCACATCAAACGCCTCACCCAACAGCGCCGCCCGCAGCGCCTCACGCGGCGCCGTCACCGCCTCCGTGTCCAACACCACGCGAACCCGCTTCATATCTGCAAGCAGCGGCAACGCCCTCGCCAGATTATGCGTCCGCGCCACCCAGATAATATCGTAAATCCCCTGCCGTTCCTTGAGGAACTCCCCCAGCCCATCAAAACACCGGTCCGTCAGCACCTCCACAGTATCGGGCAAATCCCCATACAGGCTCATCACATCATAAGGCGCGCCGTTCATCGGAAATACATGCACCTCGTACCCTGCCGCATCGATGGCACGCACCACATCATTCGAGCGCACAAACCCCGAACCAAGCCTGCGCAACGGCACCGTATCCTCAATAAACAGCACGCGTTTCCGCCCGCCCCGCCCACGCGCCGCCACCTGATGATGGCCCACCGGCGCAAGCTGGCCCTGCAAAAAAACCTCGTGTTTTTCACGGAAAATTCGCCGGCCGCGCCGCATCAACGCCATCGACGCCTCGGCCGTACTGGCACTGCCAAACTCCAGATGCGTCACACTCACCGCCGGATCATACACCACCCGAAACCCCGAAATAATCATCCGCACGCAGAGATCGACATCCTCATAATAAGCCGGCGCAAACCCCTCATCGAACCCGCCCAGATCCCGCACCAGCGCGGTACGGCACAGCAAAAACACCGCGGAGCAAAAATCCACCTCGCGAACAAAATTCGCCTCCGGCACCAGCGGCGATGCATCGCGCATATACCCAACAGCAGTGCCCTCATTCCACAAAATTGAGCCCGCCTCCTGCAACTTTCCATTAGTGCGAATAATCTTCCCACCAACCGCGCCAATTTCTGTGGCACTCTCCAAACGCCGCAACGCCAGCGCCACAGCGCCATATCCAATCTCAATATCGTTATTTAAATACAACAAAACCGGCGCGCTGACCTGCGCCAACCCCAAATTAGCCCCGCACAAAAACCCCAGATTGCTCTCCGCCCGGATAATCTTGGCGCCAAGCACAAAATCCCCCAGCCGCCGGGTTTCGTCGGTGGAACCATTATCCACCACCACCAGATCCATAGCCCCGGAAAAATTCTGCCGCAGCGAGGCCAGCGCCCGCATCGTCAGTTCAAACCGGTTGAACACCACCATAATAACACTGAGCACAGGCGGCACGGTGCAGGTAAAATCCAACCTCACCCGCGCAAACAACGCCAAATCCGCCCGCGCCTTCTCCACAAACGCCGCGCGCGTAAAACCCTCATCCGGGCTCGGCTGTGCATCTGGCGGGCAATAGGGCAGTTTCACCCGCAATCCCACCAGACGCAAATGCGCAAACGCATCGCGCACCACGCCAGTATTCAAATCATGCCGCACCCGCTCATTCACGTCGCGGTAATAGGCGAGATCGATATCCGGTCCCGGCTGGCGCAATTCAAAACAACCATATTGCACAAATTGCTGATACGCATTGCGGTACAGCCCAGCCTCAATCGCCGCCGCAATATCGCCGTGCCTACGCCGGTAAAAACTCTCTGAAAATTCCGACACCGGATCAAAATCAGCCGGCCGCTCGTTGGTCAGATACTGCTGCAGCAACGCCCCATACCGCCCACGCATCACCTCCGCCTTCGCCCCCGGATGATGCTCGCCATACCAGCCGGGATCGAAATAAACCGAAGGTGCGATCTCCTCAAAGCCCGCCCCCAGCCGGGCGAGATAATGCACATAAGGCCCCAACGCATCCACCTCCTCGGCGGACACACCTGCAGCCAACGCCTGGACCCGATAAAAATCGCTATCGAACAAATAATGCCCCAGCCGCCGCTCGCGCTGGCCCGATTTCAGATAATGATCGTACCGGCCGTAGCACTGGTGCAGATCGAGATTCTCGATCGTCATATCCTCATACAAATCGGCATAAAGTGCATCATCAAACAGCCAGTGCGGCGAAACCCCGCGATGCCCATGTTGGCAAAAATGGTCGAACCCCGAGGCATAACCCCCGCCCCGCACCAGCTCGGCGATATCCGGATTGCGCGCGAGATAAAACACCTCGTCAAACAACGGACTCGGACTATGCCCCAGCCGCGCGCCCACACGCAGATAATACAGCAACGCCGCATCTCCGCCTTTGCCCGCGCAAACCGCCCGCGCATCGGCATAACGGTTCAAGTACCAACCGCCATCGAACACGCCCCAGGCGGGTTTTACGGGGCAAGCGGGATGCAGTATTTCATGTGCGGGGCGCGGCATTTTTTCAGCCTCAGGTTGCACTCAACCCTTAACCCAGTCAAGCCGCCGCGCTCAACCCCGCAAATATCGCCGTACACAACAACGAGAGCTCGTCCGTACTAATCGTCAGCGCCGGCGTGAGATATAAAATATTCCTGAACGGCCGCACCCACACGCCCTGCGCCACCAGCGCCATACGCAACGCCGCGGGGTTTTCAATCCGCTCCAGCTCCACCACGCCAATCGCCCCGAGCACCCGCACATCGCGCACACCAGGCAACTCCCGGCACGGCGCCAGCTCGCGCGCCAACTGCGCCGATATCGCCGCCGCCTGCGCCAGCCGCGGCTCGCGCTCAAACAAATCCAACCCAGCATTGGCGGCCGCACAACCCAACGGGTTGGCCATAAACGTCGGCCCATGCATCAACGCCGTCCCCGGACTGTCCGACAAAAATGCCGCAAACAATTCGTCCGTCGCAATCGTCGCCGCCAGCGGGCTCGTGCCCCCCGTCAGCGCCTTCGAGAGGGTGATGATATCCGGCACCACCCCCGCCTGCTCAAACGCAAACATCGTGCCCGTGCGCCCGAACCCCGTAAAAATCTCATCGAAAATCAACGAAAGCCCATAATGCGTCGCCGCTGCCCGCAACCTCTGCAGCACCGCCGGCGCATGAAACACCATCCCCCCCGCGCCCTGCACCAGCGGCTCGACAATTATCGCCGCCAGGCTGCCCGCATGCTCCTCCAAAAATAGCTCAAACGCCGCAATGCTCGCCGCATCCCGCGGCAACGGCACAACGGGGTGCTCCTGCAACAGCCCGGCAAACAGCGAATGCATCCCCTCCTCCGGGTCGCAAATCGCCATCGTGCCAAAGGTATCACCATGATACCCGCCAAGAAACGCAAGTATCTTCGTCCGCCCGCGCTCGCCCCCGCTTTGGCAATGGTTCAGCCGAGCCTGCACCGCAATCTTTATGGCGACCTCAACCGCCACCGACCCCGAATCGCTAAAAAACACCCGGTTCAACGAGCCCGGCATCAACGCCGCCAACCGCGTCGCCAGCCTATACGCAGGCTCATGCCCCAACCCGCCGAACATCACATGCGGCATCTCCCGCACCTGCGCCGTCACCGCCTCAACAATATGCGGATGGTTATAGCCATGGCAGGCCGTCCACCAGCTCGCGATGCCATCCACCAGCACCCGCCCATCGGCCAAAAATATGCGGCTACCCTCGGTCCGCACCGCCGGCAAAGGCAATGGTGCGGTCTGCATCTGTGCATAAGGCAGCCAAACGTGCCGCCAGCCGTCTTCAAGCCAAGTCATTTAAAAAGTCCTTCTTTTTGTGAACAAAAAGAATCAAAAAACTTTGCCACTCGGGGCATGGGCTGTGGCGCCGCCACAGCCCATGCCCCGAGGAACAAAAGTTTTTTGCGCGCTTTTTTATAAAAAAGCGCTGCTTACTGCTCAGCCTTAAGGCCTAACTTGGCAAACAACGCCTCATCATGGTTCACGGTCGCATTCTTCGTGGTCAGCAATTTCTCGCCATGAAAAATCGAATTCGCCCCGGCCATGAAGCACAAGGCCTGCGCCTCGTCGGTCATCGCTTCGCGCCCGGCGGAAAGCCGCACATAGCTGCGCGGCATGGTAATCCGCGCCGCCGCAATCACGCGCACAAAATCGATCGCATCAATCGGCTCGGCCTTGGCCAGCGGCGTACCCTCCACAGCCACCAGCGCGTTGATAGGCACGGACTCGGGCGGCTCCGGCAGGCTCGCCAGCGTGGCAATCAACCCCGCCCGGTCGCTCTCATCCTCACCCATGCCCACAATCCCGCCGCAGCACACGTTAATCCCAGCATCGCGCACATGTTCCAGCGTATCCAGCCGGTCCTGATACGTGCGGGTGGTAATCACCTTCCCATAATATTCAGGCGAGGTGTCGAGGTTATGATTGTAATAATCCAACCCCGCCTCTTTCAATTTCGCTGTCTGCGGCCCAGTCAGCATGCCCAGGGTAACGCAGGTCTCAAGCCCCAGCGCCTTCACCCCCTCGATCATCCCGCACACAGCATCCAGATCATGCTCCTTCGGGCTGCGCCAGGCCGCCCCCATGCAAAACCGCGCCGCACCCTTGGCCTTGGCCGCCCGCGCCTCCACCAGCACAGCCTCAACCGCCATCAGCCGCCCGGCCTTGGTCCCGGTCTCATACCCCGCCGCCTGCGGGCAATAACCGCAATCCTCCGGACACCCGCCAGTCTTAATCGAAAGCAGCGTCGATATCTGGATTCGCGTCGGATCGAAGTGTTCGCGATGCACGGTCTGCGCCCTAAACAGCAGCTCAGGAAACGGCAATGCCAGCAAAGCGGCTACATCCGCACGGCTCCAACGCATTTTTGTCGCAATATGGCTCTCAGGCACCCGTAAATCTCCAACAAGTCGATTGAGGTCAATCTAATCCCGTGCTTCAAAGGACGAAAGAGTGGATCATGACAAGTTATTTTATTACAGCGACTGGCACGAACATCGGGAAGACCCACACTATAGCAGGCCTCATCCGCGCCGGGCGTGAGCTCAAGCGCGATTTTGCCGCCATAAAACCGGTTCTCACCGGCTACGACGACGATACCGCGGCCAATTCCGACCCCTCCGTCCTGCTGGACGCCATGGGCCGGCCCAATAACCCGCGCAACATCGCCACCATCAGCCCCTGGCGCTTCGCCGCCCCCCTCTCACCAGACATGGCCGCCGCCCGCGAAGGCAAGCGCATCGTCCTCAAAGACGTTGTAACTTTCTGCGAAGCCGCCATCGCCGCCGCCCCGGGCACCCTCTTCATCGAAGGCATCGGCGGCGTCGCCGTCCCCCTCAACGATGAAGACCTGGTCTCGGACTGGATGTCCGCCCTCGGCATCCCCGTCATCCTCGTCGGCGGTACCTATCTCGGCACACTCAGCCACATCATCACCGCCGGCACACTCCTCTCCGCACAAGGCATCAAAGTCGCCGCCATCGTGCTCAACGAAAGCCCGAACGCCCCCGTGCTGGCCGAAGAAACCGCCGCCACACTGGAACGCTTCGCCGCCTGCCCCATCCACATCATCCCCCGCGACTTCGACGACGGCTCCTTCCGGCGTTTGGCGGCTACGCTTTAGGAAAAAGGCGGGGCTCCGCCCTCGACCCGCTGGGGCCTGAGGCCCCAGGCCCCCATTAGCTTTTAAGAATTTGGAAGGGGCCTGCCACCTCGCTGTTTCAACAGCACGGAGGCAGGCCCCTTCCAAATTCTTAAGTTATGGGATCCAAGGGCCTTTCGGCCCTTGGCGGGTCCAGGGCAGAGCCCTGGCCCTTTTCTCTAACGGCGCAGCGCCATGCGGATGGGGCCGTCAGCGAGGCCGTGGGTGAATTGGTGGACGACGGGGTCTGGGGTGGTGAGCAGTTCGGTGGCGGGGCCGGTCCAGCTCACTTTGCCCTGGTAGAGCATGGCGGCGTTGTCGCCGATGCGCTGGGCGCTCGCCATGTCGTGGGTGATGGAAATTGATGTGCTCCCCAGACGCTTCACGCAATCCACGATGAGTTCGTCGATAACGGCGCCCATGATGGGATCAAGGCCGGTGGTCGGCTCATCGAACAAGATGATCGCGGGTTCGGACGCAATCGCGCGCGCCAGCGCCACGCGCTTCTGCATGCCGCCTGAGAGTTCGGAGGGTGAGAGTCCGGCCACTGCCGCATCCAACCCCACCTGCGCCAGCACCTCAACGGCCTTATCTCGTGCCGCCGCACGTTTCAGCCGCTTCTGCGCCAGCAGCCCAAACGTCACATTTTCCCAAACCGGCAGCGAGTCGAACAACGCGCCGTTCTGAAACAGCATGCCGATCTGCGACCGCAATTCCTTGGCGCGGCTCCGGGACGCCTTCAGCACGTCCTCGCCATCAATCTCGATAACCCCCGCATCGGGCGTCACCAGCCCAAGGATGGATTTGATCAGCACGGATTTGCCGGTGCCCGAACCGCCGATCACCACCATGCCGGTGCCCTGCGCGATATCGAGATCGACACCATCCAGCACGATCTTCGGCCCAAACGCCTTCTTCAGCCCCCGAATGCGGATTTTCATCTGGCTCATTTGACGAACAACACCTGGGTAAGGATGTAATCCAGCGCCAAAATCAGGATGGATGCCGAGACCACAGCCGTGGTCGTCGCCGTACCCACGCCCTGCGCCCCGCCCTTGGAGCGATACCCGTTAAAACACCCCATCAGCGCGATGATAAACCCAAACACCGCCGCCTTGATCAGCCCCGAGATCACGTCCTGAGGCTGCATCGTCGAGAAAGTGGCGGACAGATAGGCGCCGGAGGAAAACCCCAGCTTCTTCGTCGCCACCAGCCACCCGCCGCAAACGCCCAGAATATCCGCAAGTGCTACCAGCAGCGGCAGCGCAATCGTCCCCGCCAGCAACCGCGGCGCCACCAAATACTTCATCGGATCGGTCGAAAGCGTGCTCAACGCGTCGATCTGGTCGGTCACCCGCATCGTGCCCAGCTCCGCCGCCATCGCCGCACCCGCACGGCCGGACACCATCAGCCCCGCCAGCACCGGCCCCAGCTCGCGCGTAACCGACAGCACCACAATGGAAGCAATCGCGCTCTCCGCCCCAAACCGCGAGAACCCCGTATAGGATTGCAACGCCAGCACCATGCCGGTGAAGAGTGCCGTCAGCGCCACCATGGGCAGCGAGTAAAACCCAATCTCCATAAACGCCTTGCCGACCAGCCGCGGGTAATAAGGCGGGCGGAACACATGACTAACGCCGTTCAGCGCAAACAGCCCCAGCTCGCCGATATAGGCGACAGAACCCAGCACCACCGTGCCCACCAGCGCCACTAAATCCAGCAATTTATTCATGCGCCGATATATCGGCGCTCAAAGCGCCCCCGCAGCGAGGTCAGAATCTCATAGCCACTGGTCCCCGCCTGTGCCGCCAGCGCATCGGCATCATGGCGCGGCCCCAACAGGGTCAGCATGTCCCCCGGTCTGGCGTCCACATCGGTCACGTCGAAAGTCGTCAGGTCCATCGACACCCGGCCTACCAGGGGTACGGGTGTATCGTCAAAACATGCCGTGGCCTTGTTGCTCAGCGCCCGGTGGTAGCCATCGGCATATCCAACCCCGATTGTCGCAATCCGGCTCGGCCGTTCAGCCCGCCACACGCCGCTATACCCCACAGATTCGCCGGGTTCCAAATCATGAATCTGCAAAATCGGTGCCTGTAACGTCACCACATGCCGCATCGGGTTTTTAGCCCACGGCGTCGGGTTCACCCCGTACAACGCCGCCCCCGGCCGGGCCAGATCGGTATGAAAATCCGCCCCCAAAAACATGCCCGATGAATTGCCGATACTGGTCTTCACACCCGGAAATTGCTTTGCCAGCTCCCGGAACAGCGTCTTTTGCCGCTCATTCACCGCATCCCCCGGCGCATCCGCCGCCACCAGATGCGTGATCACATATTCCAGCCGCAACCCATCCAGCAGGCTCGTATCCCCAGCCAGAACCGCCCGCTCGGTCGCGGTCATCCCCAGCCGGTGCATCCCCGTCTCCAGATGCAGAAAACACGGCAACACCCGCCCCAGCGCCCGCGCCGCCGCGCGCCAGTCCACCACCTCGGTCAGCGAGCCCAGCACCGGAATCAAATCATGCGCATAAAACGCGGCGGCCGCATGCGGAAACAGCCCATTCAGCACGCCAATCCGCACATCCGGCAGCACCGCCCGCAACGCCACCGCCTCCGCCAGATGTGCCGTGAAAAAAATCCCGCACCCCACCGCAGCCAACGCCGGCCCTACCCGTGCCGCGCCAAGCCCATAAGCATCCGCCTTCACCACCCCAGCGGTCTCGCCAGCATGCATCCCATCCAGCAGCCGCCAGTTATCCTGGATCGCACCCAGATCGATGGTCAGAATGGCAGTCAAAAATCACTCATTCGTGGATCGTATCGAGATCGGCAAACAGCGTGAACTCGCCCTGGAAGAACAGATCAATCTTACCCGTCGGACCATGCCTTTGCTTGGCCAGAATCAACTCGGCCTTCTGGTACACCGCCTGCATGTCAGACTTCCACTTCTCCATCGCCTCCTGGTATTTATCATCCCGGTCGAAGGCGGTGATTTTCGGCTCCCGCTGCTGCAGATAATATTCGTCACGATAGATGAACATAACCATATCCGCATCCTGCTCGATCGAGCCGGATTCACGCAAATCCGCCAGCTGCGGCCGCTTGTCCTCACGGTTTTCCACCTGACGCGACAACTGCGAGAGCGCGATCACCGGCACCGCCAATTCCTTGGCAATAGCTTTGAGCCCCTGCGTTATTTGACTGATCTCCTGCACGCGGCTCTCAGGCTTGGTCCCCGCCGCCGGGCGCATCAGCTGCAGATAATCCACCACGATCAGCCCCAGCCCATTGGTTCGCTGCAACCGCCGGCAGCGCGTGCGCAAAGCCGAGAGCGTAATCGCCGGCGTGTCGTCAATAATCAGAGGGATTTCGGAAATCTCCCGGCTCACCTTCACGAAATTATCAAAATCCCGCGTCGAAATCTCGCCACGCCGGATCTTATCCGCCGACACCCGCGCCTCTTCCGCCAACAAACGAGTCGCCAGCTGATCCGAGCTCATTTCCAGCGAGAAAATCGCCACGCATTGCTTGGGCATGGCGTTGGGGTTGTCCACCCTGGCATTCGCCAGCATCGCCTTGGCCGCACCAAAGGCAATCTTCGTTGCCAGCGCTGTTTTACCCATACCCGGCCGCCCGGCCAGAATAATCAAATCGGATTTATGCAACCCGCCGGTCCGCTTATTCAAATCCCGCAATCCGGTATCCAACCCCGACACCGAACCCTGGTTTTTAAACGCCTGCGAGGCCAAATCGATGGCAATCGTCAGCGCCTTCTCAAACGTAATCCCCTTGCCCTCGCCATTGCCGCCGCGGGTGGCCAGGTCAAACAACACCTGCTCCGCCGCCTCGATCTGATCTCCCCCGTCCAGCTCCGGGTCTGCACCATAGGCGCGGTTCACCATCACCTCGCCGACATCGATCAACTGGCGCCGCACCCAGGCGTCGCGGATCACCCGCCCATAATCGCCAGCATTGATAATCCCGACCATCGCCGAGAGCAGCTGCGCCAGATACGCCGTGCCCCCCACTTCATCGAGCGCGCCATTATGCTCGAACTCACCGCGCAGGGTCACCGCATCGGCAATCTGCCCGGCCTCACAGCGGCGCTGAATGGCTGTGTAAATCCGCCCATGCACCGGGTCGGCAAAATGCTCGGCGGCCAGAAACTCGGAAATCCGGTCATAGGCTTTGTTATTGGCCAGCAACGCGCCCAGCAGCGCCTGTTCGGCCTGGGTATTGCTGGGGGGCAGACGCTGCGACAGGCCAAACGGCAAGGGTTCAATCGAATTCATGATCGGTTTTCTTAGCCCGAACTGCCACCCACACGCCAGCGCAGCCACCGTAACATCGCGCCCTCACTTGTGTATAATGGGGATAACGGAGGCCAGCATGACTGTACCTGCCAAACGCCAATTCGACCCCGCCCGGCTGTTCAACCCGGAAAGCCTCAGTCTTAGCGGCACCAGCACCGCCTTAGGCCAGCAAATTCTGGCAAACCTACGCGCCGGCGGTTTCTCCGGCCCCATCGGCACCGACGACGCCGAAATCCCCAACGCCGACCTCGCCCTCCTGGCCGACGCCCCCGAACACATCGCAGCTGCCCTCCAACGCCACGCCCGCATGGGTGCGCGCGGCGCCATCGTCCTCTCGCACGGCGTGCAAAACCTGGGGCCCATGGCCCGCGCCGCCGGCCTACGCACCCTCGGCCCCAATTCCTTCGGCCTGATGCTGCCCGGCACCTGCCTCAACGCCACCCCCTTCACCCTCATGCCACCGCGCGGCCGTGTCGCCTTCGTCGGCCAATCCTCCTCCATCGCCCGCACCGTCATAGATTGGGCCGTCCCCAACGCCGTCGGCTTCAGCCATATCCTGGGCATCGGCGGCAATGCCGACATGGGCTTCGGCCTGGTCCTCGACCATTTCTCCCGCCACCCCGGCACCGCCGCCATAATGATCGAGATAGACCGCCTGCGAGACCCGCAAACCTTCTTCTCCGCCGCCCGCGCCGCGGCCCGGCTGCGCCCGGTCGTCGCCATCGCGCCGGGCATGCACCTGCGCGGCGCCGGCGGCATCCCCGGCACGCTGGAAGCAGCTTTGGCCCGCGCCGGCGTGCTCCTCACCAACTCCATCAGCGAATTCCTGGCCGCCGCCGAAACCCTCACCCGCGTAAAACCCGCCCGCACCGACACTTTGGCCATCATCACCAACTCCATCGCCATCGGCCGCCTCGCCGCCGACGAAGCTTTGCGCTCCGGCCTGACCCTGGCGACACTGTCGCCCGAAACAATCCGCGTACTCAGCATGATCATTGCCGCGCCAGCCCCCGCCGCCCCCATCTTCACCGGCAAGGAGCCCACCCAGCTCGCCAACACCGCGGCCATGCTCTCCGCAGCGCCCGAGGTCGGCGGCATCCTGGTTATCCACGCCCCGCAGGACAACGAAGGCGACGCCGCGATCGAGACACTGATCGCCTGCGCCAAAACCGTGAAAATCCCGCTGCTGCTTGCAGCCATGGGCGAAGCTGCCGGCCTGCGTCACCGCCACAAACTCAGCCAGGCGCGCCTTGCCTGTTTCGACACCCCCGAATCCGCCATCGCCGGTTTCCGCCATTTGCTCCGCAACCGCGCCAACCGCGCCGCCGCGCGCGAACTGCCCGATGCCACCGTGCTGGAAATCACGCCAGACCGCGCCGGTGTGGCCACCCGCATCGCCGCTGCCCGCGCCGCCGGGCAAACACAACTCGTACAAAACGAAGCCCTGGCCATCGCCAGCGCCTACAACATCAGCACCCTGCCGAGTAAGCACGTCACCACGCCCGACGACGCCGCCCACGCCGCCAACACATTGGGTTTTCCCGCGGTCCTGAAACTATCGCACCCCGATGTGCCCACCCATCTGCTAACCGGCTCCGTGGTGCTCGATCTGCCGGATGCCGCCGCCGTCCACGACGCCGCCCGCGCCATCCTCGCCAGGCTGGAACAGCAGGGCAAAACCACCGGCCCGGCCGGTTTCGTGGTGCAAGCCCGCGCCCCGCGCGGCACCATGCTGCGCATCCGCGTGAGCGATCACCCGGTCCTCGGACCCCTCATCGCTTTCGGCCCCGGCGGCGGTGATCCCGACAACATCTCGTACCTCACCGCCGAACTCCCGCCCCTCAACCTCGCCCTCGCCCGCGCCCTCATCCGCCGTTCTTCCGTAGCCCCATCCCTCGCCGCCTATCGCGGCCAGCCCGCGGCCGATGAAGACGCCATAGCCGCCATGCTCGTGCAAACCAGCCAGCTCATCCTCGACACGCCCGCCATCGAATTTTTCGACCTCGACCCGATTTTCGCCAACGCCCAAGGTGCGATCGCCGCCAGCGCGCGCATCATCCTGCGCCCGCCGGGTGAGCAGCGCGCATCGCCCATCATCACCCCCTACCCCAGCGAGCTGCTCACCGCATACGAAGCCAAGGGCCAAAACTTCCTGATCCGCCCGATCCGCCCCGAAGATGCCGACGCCCATACAGAAATGATGTCCCACATCTCGCCCGAGGACATGCGCTACCGCTTCTTCTCCACGGTAAAATCCCTGACCACCGAGCAGATCACCCGCATGTGCGACGTCGACTACCGCCGCGAAATCGCCTTCATCGCCAAACATTCGGAATCCGGCGCCACCTGGGGCGTCGCCCGCCTGGTGCGCAACGACACCGACGGCAAATCCGCCGAATTCGCCGTACTGGTCGCCCCCGCAGCCAAGGGTCTCGGCCTCGGCACAGCATTAATGCAACAAATCATCGCCTGGGCCCGAACCAAAAACGTAGAGGCCATCCAAGGCCAAATCCTCGCCGACAACGCCCCCATGCGTACCTTCATCCAACGCCTCGGCTTTTCGCTCCACCGCACCCCCGACGAACCCGACATCATGGAAGCCAAACTCCCCCTCTAACGGGCGGATGGAGCGCAGCGGAATCCGCCATCCTTCCCCATCACCGCACCGGCCATTGCCAGCCGGGCAGCTCATCCCCCTCCACCAACGTCTCCCCCAGTCTCTTCGCCAACAATATCCGCTTCCCCGCCTCCCCCGTCAGCGCCAGCACCAATTCATCCGCATGCGACACCACAATCGTCTGCGAGCGCCGCGCCGCCCGGGCAATCAACCGCGCCAGCGGCCGCAACAAATCTGGATGCAAACTCGCCTCCGGTTCATTCAAAATCATCAGCGCCGGCGGCCGCGGCGACAGTAGCGCCGTCACCAGCAGCAGATACCGCAACGTCCCATCCGAAAGCTCCGCCGTCCGCAGCGGCCGCAGCAACCCATGCTGGCGCATCACAACTTCAAAATACCCATCCGCAACCGCAACCTCGATCTTCGATCCCGGAAACGCATCCGCCACCGCCTCATCAAACCCTTCCTCGTCACCAATCTCGCGGATCGTCTGCACCGCCGCCGGAAAATCAGCGCCATCGCTCGCCAGCACCGGCGTATAGGTGCCAATCTGCCGCGCCCGCGCAGGTGCCCCCGCATCGGTGCGGAAATGATCATAAAATCGCCAGCCGCGCATGCGCTCGCGCAGCGCCAGCAATTCCGGCGCCTCGCGCGGGTCACTGCAATGCGTCAACATGCTGTCAAACCCAGCCAGGTTCTCAAACACCTGGGCCCAGCGCCCCTTCTCATCCCGCACCCGTACCGAAGGCCCCACCCGCTCCGCAAACACATTGTTGCGCCCCAGCACAGCACCGGTCCACAGGCTCTCAGCCTTGATCTCCGGGTCACCCGAAAACGCCGAAGGCGGCACCGGCGGCGGCAACCCCAGATCGATCGCGTAACCGTAATCCTCTCCAGCAAACCCCAGCTTCAAACTCACTGGCCCCTTCCGCGCCACCCCCTGCACCGGCTGCACACCCTGCAACATCCCGCGCGAAAACGCCTCCGGCCCCGCCCAAAGTGTGGACTGCAACCCGCCCTCCAGCGCCAGCGACTGGATCACCCGCCCCTGCGCGATATCCGCCAGCAGCCGCAGCGCCCGGTACAGGCTGGACTTGCCGCTCCCATTCGCCCCGGTAACCACATTCAACTGCTCCAGCCCGATGCGAACATCACGCAGAGACCGGTAACCGGCGATGGCAAGTGTCGTAATCATTCCGCCAGACCAACACAGCAGCCGTCCAAGGTCCACCCCAAAACCCTTCAGGCAAAGTACACAGTCTAACTGTACATATTACCTGAACACATGCTACACGCCCCGCATGACCACCCCGCCCGACCCCGCCACCATCGCCAGCGAGCTTCGCGCCATCATTGGCCGGTTAAAACGCCGCCTCCGCGAACATGCCGGCGCCGGTGAACACACACAATCGCAAATCGCCGTGCTCGTCCGCCTTGAACGCGACGGCCCCATGACTGCCTCGGCCCTGGCCCGGGCGGAGGGCATGCGTCCGCAATCCATGGGCGCCATCATTGCCCCGCTGGAAGCAGCCGGCATGCTCACCGGCGCGCCGGACCCGCATGATGGCCGCCAGACCCTGCTCTCCCTCACGGAAGCCTGCATCACCTGGATCCGCGAAGGCCGCGCCGCCCGGCAGGATTTTCTTACCCGCGCCATCCAGGCGCAGCTCTCCCCACAGGAGCAAGCACAGCTCGCCGCCGCCATCGAATTGCTCAAACGCATCACCGGCTAAAGGAATTCCCAATGCCCCTCACCAAGCTCGACCCGCAGACCGCCCTCATCGTGGTGGATCTGCAAAAGGGCCTTATGTCCTCGCCAGTCGTCCACCCCATCGCCGGCGTCATCGCGCAGTCCCGCGCCCTGGCCGATGCCTTCCGTAAGCGGGGCCTGCCCGTCGTGCTGGTCAACGTCGCCGGCGGCGCCCCGGGCCGCACGGAACGCCCTCCGCGCAACACCGCGCAATTCCCCCCTGGCTGGACCGACCTCATCCCCGAACTCAACCAGCAGCCCGGCGACATCGCGGTGACAAAATACAGCTGGGGCGCCTTCGCCAGCACCAACCTCGAAGCCCAACTTAAAACCCTCGGCGTCACCCACGTTGTAATTACAGGCGTCGCCACCGGCACAGGCGTCGAATCCACCGCCCGCCAAGCCTATGAAGCCGGCTTCAACGTCACCCTCGCCACCGACGCCATGACCGATACCCGCCCCGAAGCCCATGACTACAGCCTGAACAGCGTCTTCCCCCGCTTAGGCGAAACCGGCACGGCACAGGACATCATCGCTTTGCTATCCCGGTAATGGCTGGCCTCTTCCGCTCCCTGCGCAATCCAAACTACCGCATCTGGGCAGCCGGCGCGCTGGTCTCCAACATCGGCACCTGGATGCAGAACACAGCCCAAGACTGGCTGGTCTACACCCAGCTCACGCACCACAGCGCCTCGGCCCTGGGTGCGGTCATGGCGCTACAATACGGCCCGCAGCTCCTGTTCCTGCCGTGGACCGGCTTTGCCGCCGACCATTTCAACCAGCGCAAACTCCTGCTCGCCACGCAGGCCGCCATGGGCACGCTCGCCCTCATCCTGGGGGTGCTCACCATCACCGGTCTGGTGCAGCTCTGGCACGTCTATCTCTTCGCCTTCCTGTTCGGCACCGCCGCCGCCTTCGACGCCCCGGTGCGCCAGACTTTTGTGGCCGAGCTGGTGGGCGATGCCGACCTGCCCAACGCGGTAGCCCTCAACTCCGCCTCCTATAACGGTGCCCGCATGGCCGGCCCCGCCGTCGCGGGCCTGGCCATCGCCGCGGCCGGCACCGGCTGGGCTTTTCTCGCCAACGGGCTTTCCTTCGTCGCCGTGCTCGCCTCGCTCTTTCTGTTGCGGGTAAACGCGCTGCAGGCAAGCGCCCGGGCGCAACGCGGCAAAGGCAGTTTTACGGAGGGCTTCCGCTACGTCCGGGGCCGGCCGGACCTCATCGCCATCCTGCTCATGCTATTCCTCATCGGCACATTCGGGCTCAATTTCCCCATTTTCGTCTCAACCATGGCCGTCGGCGTGTTCCATGCCAATGCCAGAAGCTACGGCCTGCTGTCCTCGATCATGGCCATCGGCACCATGTCCGGCGCCCTGCTCGGCGCCGGCCGCCAGCCCCGGTTCTCATTCCTGCTCATCGGCTCGACTGTATTCGGCCTCGGCTTCACTTTTGCCATGCTCGCCTGGAACTACTGGATGTTCGCTGCCACCCTCGTCATCATCGGCGTGGCGGCCCTCACTTTCACCAACGCCACCAACAGCCTCATGCAGCTCACCACCCCGCCCGCCATGCGCGGCCGCGTCATGGCCATGCGCATCGGCATCGCCCTTGGCGGCACCCCCATCGGCGCCCCCCTTACCGGCTGGGTCGCCGACCATCTCGGCCCCCGCTGGGGCCTGGGCATCGGCGCCACCTCCGGTTTTGCCGCCGCCATCGTGGCAGTGTACGCTCTGGCACACAGGCTGCACCGCTCTCCGGCGCCGCGCTAGGCAGCCCGGCCGCAGGGGAATCGCATTAGGATTTTTCCTGGCTCTTGCGGCACGGCTTCACATTGATTCTGATTTGGCTTCTCAATTTGGAGAGGCTGAATGGGTTGGTTTGGGTCTTGCTTTGATGATGTCGCTG